>JADYYD010000258.1 GCA_020853845.1 Candidatus Melainabacteria bacterium | reverse complement strand
ATGGGCGGAATGGTGCCGGGAATGGGCATGTATGGCATGCCCGGCATGGGAATGGGCATGCCCATGGGATTTCCTAGCTTCTAATCGCTAAAATCCGGCGCTATGATGCTTGTCTTCGCACCAAGAAGACAAGCAATGGTCAGCATCGTCAAAATCTGCCGACTAAATTTATTGTTCTGGGTATGTGCATATTAGATGGAGCATTTATCAGGGGGACGCAGACGTGCCTGGCAGATCACACAAATCGCAGCCGACTGAAGACGAAATGGCGCTTTTGCATGACAATACGATTTCGCCCAGAGATGACCGGCGTATTCGCGGAAAGTTGCTGCGCGATGCGGTGCCGCGTGAGTCTCATTGCGAGTGGAAGGCCCCGGCCGATCGCCCAGACCCTGTTGAGATGCTGGAAGAATCGAATAAAGGACGAATACAACACCTGATCCCTATCCGTTACGGACGGATGTTGCAAACGCCGTTTACTTTCTATCGCGGCGCAGCGGCACTCATGGCGCGCGATCTTTCCACCACTCCAAATACCAAGGTTAAAGTGCAGGCCTGCGGTGATTGCCACCTCATGAACTTCGGCGCCTTCGCCACGCCGGAAAGGAACGTGGTCTTCGATATAAATGACTTCGATGAAACTTTGCCGGCTCCCTGGGAATGGGATATCAAACGACTGGCGGCGAGCTTCGTTTTGGCATGCAGGGACAACGGCTTGAAACCCAAAGCCGAAGTAAATGCGGCTCAGGCAGTAGTTCAAGGCTATCGCGAAAAAATGGCTGCCATGTCGAAGCTCAGCATCATGGACATCTGGTATGAGCAGGTGCCGTGGGAGAGTGTAATTGCCAATACAGGCGACCTCAACTTGCAGAAACGTCGGCAAGATCAGCTCAAGAAGGCAAAGAAGCGCACTATTGGTCTGTACTATTTCCCCAAACTTGTCGAAGCCGGCGGAGATTCATACAAAATCAAGGACAATCCGCCCCTTATATTTCATCCGCCTGAAGCTGATGAAGACAAGTTTTACAAGAGTATTGAAGAATCATTGAAGAATTATCGCTCCACTCTGCAGTGGGATAAGCAGCGCCTCTTCGATCGATATAAGCTTGTCGATTTTGCAATCAAAGTTGTCGGTATCGGCAGCGTTGGCACCACATGCGGTATCTTATTGTTTCTCGCGCCAGACGACGAACCGCTTTTGTTGCAAGCTAAAGAGGCGCGCCCTTCCGTGCTGGAAGCGTACGTCGGGAAAAGCGCCTTTGATAATAATGGCGAGCGTGTAGTCGCGGGTCAGCGGATCGTTCAATCCGCCAGCGATATTTTCCTTGGCTGGACCAAATCCGACGAAGGCAAAGACTTTTATATTCGCCAGCTCAGAGACACGAAAGTAAAACTCGAGCCGCAATATTGGGATGCCAAAGAAATGGTGGACATTGCCAAATTGATGGGACAGGTTCTCGCGCGTGCACATGCGCGCTCAGGTGATGCCGCCGTGATCAGTGGATATCTAGGCAACAATGATGAGTTCGATGTTGCCATCGGACAATTTGCCATTGCATATGCCGATCAGACAGAAAAGGATTTTGAGGCTCTCACCAAAGCTGTTGCCGGCGGTCGAGTAAAAGCTGCTGAAATTCAAGCCGGCAAAGAATAGTCGCCGCAAAATCAGAGTTGTTTTTGTGCGCGAATAACCAGCATCAATTCGAGCAATAAGCGTTTCATTTTGAGAATTTCGCTCGTTAACTGGTCGAGCATGGTTTGACGTGTGGAAAGAAGGTCGATAGTCAGGGTCTTAGGTATCGACTTTGTACCGGTAATTACATCAACTTGCCTCTCGGAACTGCGAGATGTAAATGAAGGTATGTTCTTGTCGGCGATCCAGCGATCGACAATTTGATCTACTCTGCGTTTGCCCGATGTGTCGTTTGGCGGAACCGAATTCAAGTACAGCCATACGCACTCAGGATATTCACAGTGCAAAGCTACCGGGCGATCGAAAAGTTTCGCCAGCATATTCGGTTCTTCTTTGTAAGAATATTTCTTGCCCGACACCTGGCGCATGGCATAAAAGGAAGCAAATGAAGGCACTACCCCTGCCAAAATACCGACAATGCCCGATGAGACAGAAAGGTTCGGATGGGCATACGTCGGAATTGCCAGAGCTTCGCATACTGCCCACAACGCTCCATTGGTGCCGAATGCGGCAGCGTTTGTGATAGCAATGCTTCTGTCTCTTTGAGCAGTCATATGCTGAAGCATATCCGCATACAAGCTTTGCTCTTCTACAATTTGCGCTTCGACATAATCGATTTCGAGATCTACTTCCTGAATCTTTTCCAGAGATTCTTCTCTAACTTCGTTAAACTCAACGCGCAACGCCATAGTCTCAGGGTCGGTCGCTGTGGCTCGCGATTTGAGCTGTTCTCTTAGAAGTTGCAACCTGAGCAGCAATGGCGTTAATTCCAATTGTTCCGCAAATGCCACCGCTTCTGGTGATACTGACCGGCTTCGCAGATCGATTTTCGCCTGAAGAATTTTGCCCGGAACTCGCACGGAATTGGGCATCGCATTGGCGCCAAATGCCGGCGGTTGACACTGAACAAAAATCAGAATTGAAAGAGCTGAAGGCAGAGTCGATCTATTTAACATCTTGTTGGTGGTATCGGAATTTACATCCGCATTGTCGAAGTTGCCGGAAACCTGCGTCTATTTTAGATCAGACCTTTGTAAGCGAAAACCCGCATATCGACTCAATATTCTCAAGGCTGATTTGAATGTTACAACTGACATAACGAATAATACGAACACATAGTCTCAAAACCGAACAGCACTTGACTTGCGGCGGTGCTCTGCGCAGAGAGGACTAACGTTATAAAGCCGCACAATCAATGATTGTCACAACTCTGTCACGGGCTTGTCGCCGTTCTATCACGCAAGAGCACTAAAGTGGTGGCAATCAGGCAAGGAACTGCCTGTCCCCAATTCTCTAGTGTTTTTAGATCTTATATTCGTTTCTTATGTCACATACGACGAGGCACAAAGTCATGGCTGAATACGACGCTCTTCAAGTAAGAGAAAGCAGTGGTACAAGACCGGTTGAAAGCGCGAGCAGCATGTTGACAGAAGTGCAAGCCAGTCAAAAGTGCCCATCTAAGACCGTCAAAACAATTGTCGAGGATAGCACCGGCTATCTCGATCTGTCCGATGCTGAAGTTATTGCCAAGAAAATTACCTTGAATGGTGGTTGCAGCATGGTTGGAGGTGAAGTTGGACGATCTGCCGGCGTTGATCATCATGTTTCTCATGGGCATGACCTTGGCCGGGCTGCTGGCCGAGGCGTGAGTGTCGACCTTAGCGACCAACTGGAATTTGGAAACAACTGCTACGGACACTGGGGCAAGAAGCCGGAGAAGACTTTGTACCCGGATAAAGATATCGCTCAGGATTTTGCTCCCATCCAGACTTTGACTCCTTATGCCGGCGCCGTCATTGATAGAGTTGACACCAATCGCGATGGCAACATGACCAACAGAGAAATCACTTCGGCGATGAACGGCGATACTCTCAACGAAAAAGAAAAGTATATGCTGAAATTGTTGCAGAAGAACAAAAATTCGATCGACGGTGATCGAAACGGCATTTCCATCAGCGAAGTAAAAGAGTTCGACCAGAAGATTGTTCAATATCAAAACGAATTGATGATCGCCAGGAAATTCGCACCAGAGCTTGGAGAACTGGCGCGCACATTGCATCAACGCGGCAAGCTTGCTGACGGAAATCACGACGGCAAATTCAGCAAAGACGAGTTGACCAACTTCTATATTCAATGCAAAAAGGAATTCATTGCCAATCCGACTGAGGAAGGCAGGCGCGACTTAAATGCATTGAACTGGGGAATCAGCAATTTCGATCGCTACCGTTTGCTGACAGGAACGGAGGCT
>JADYYD010000257.1 GCA_020853845.1 Candidatus Melainabacteria bacterium | reverse complement strand
CGTCCCGGGTGCCAGCGACCATCAGCCGACCGACGCACTCCCGCACAACACGGGCGCGGCGCGGCTGGCTACGAAGAACGTGCTCAAGGAGCTCGGCTTCCCCATCGAAGACTCGGACATCACCTTCGTGTCGACCCACTACAAGTGCTGGCACATGCTCGACCAGGGGGTGAAAATCCCGCTGATCGTCGAGGATCGCCTCGCCACTGCGGTGGATGTCGCCGAGAAGGGTCTGGCTGCCATCGTCGTGCCGACGTCTTACAACGCCGGTGCCGGCATCCCGGGTGTCCTCCGCGTCGAGCCGCAGGCGAAGCCGGCGGACACGTGGAAAGTCGTGGCGGACAATATCATCGCTTTCTTTGACGCGCTGGAAGCCAACGGCCAGCTCGTCGGGAATGGAGGTAAATAACCATGGCTAAGAAGAACAATACCTTCAAGCAGATCACCATCCGGGAACATCCGGTGCAGTCCTTGTTCGAGGCCGGCGCGTTCGGTCTCGACCTGGCCAAGGGCGATCAGCTAGTCGTGGTCGGCAACACTCTGTTCCCGAACCACGACGAAAGCAAGGTGCAGCTCACTCTGCGCCACATCAAGGACTGCGCGAAGCAGACGGCGCTCACGGGCAACCGTACCGTCGTCGTGATGCTCGGTCCGATCGTCGACGAAGAGTCGGCCAAGTCGCTCTGGAACAAGGAGATGAACTTCATCCACACCGCGGACGACCCGCAGGTGGTGAAGGACGCTCTCAAGCAGCGCGGCTACGACAAGCGGATCATGCACTTCTGGAAGGCGTGCGGCAAGTTCGTCAAGCGCTTCGCCATCCCCGGCGTCCAGTTGTTCTACATCCCGTCCCACATCAACCTGGGCATGCCCAACGAGCACGACATGCTCGAGGACGCGCATACGACCAAGCGCGTTCTGGACAACTGGACGGCGAACAACCCGGAAGCGACCGACATGCCCTCGTCTCTCGGCATTAGCCTGCCGGAGAGCATCGAGGAAGCGTTCGGTCTGACCGGTCTGGAGAACATCCAGGTTCTGCCGTTCGGCGCGGGCATCTTCGTCAACAACAACACCATCGTCACGCTCGGCGGTTTCCGCCGTCGTCAGCCCGGCGACGCTCCTCACGTTCAGTGGGAGCAGACCGGCTACAACGTGATCATGGCCACCGACGGCAAGTCGTCGAGCGCCTGGTGGACTCGCACGGACAGCAACTTCCCCGAAAGCGTGTTCAAGGAGATGTCGGTCTATCAGGTCGGCTACCTCTGGAACCGCAAGGTCAACGGTCACCTCGGCGACTACCATCGCCGCGCGAGCTCCATCGGCTCGTGGGTGGTCGGTCACGCCGGCATTCTGCACGGTCGCGTCGCCCCGATTCTCATCGGCAAGCGCGACCGCAAGCTGCAGTTGCTCGTGCGCGGCAAGACCTACGTGGAAGACCAGCCGACAACGGCTCCGAACGGACGTCAGTTGACGCTTGCACCGGTTGACCGCGACGTCGACCGGGAGTCTGCCCAGTTCCGTTCCGGGAAGCGAACGAAAGGGTCAAAGAACGCGAAGTAACCGCGCGAAAGCGTGGGAAGCGAAGGTTCTTTGAATGAGCCGGCAGAGCAGTCCCTCCTTCCCAGAGGGGCTGTTTCTGCCGGTTTCGGGCAGGTCGACTTGGATGGCAGAGTGGCACCGTTCCCGGGCCAACCTTCCATCCTTGTCGATTTGTCTTTGCCGCAGCGCTACTATCAGTTTTAGTAATGCGGGGTTGCGCCCGGGCGCCGCAACTCCGCATTTCGGGGTGCGGCGGGGTGCGGCGGGGTGCTACGGGGTGCGGTGGGGTGCGGTGGGGTGGGGTGCGGCGGGGTGCGGCGGGGTGGGGTGCGGCGGGGTGCGGCGGGGTGCGGCGGGGTGCGGCGGGGTGCGGTGGGGTGCGGCGGGGTTGTCATTCGCAACTTACCACTGTGAGGCGTAAAATGCGGCTGTTTTTACGCGTGGGAGTGGTAAACGCGCTTGATGTCGCAATTCGCCTGGCAAAATTGCCGAAATTGCGCTCGGACCGAAAAAACAAAAGGCACTTCGAGAAACAGAAGACACTTCGAAAAACAGAAGGCGCTTCGAAAAACAGAAGGCGCTGCGAGAAACGGAAGACAAAATCGAGTTATGTGGAAATAGAGGAACTTAACTCATTAGGCGACCGGCGCGGTGCAGAATTTGCAGCGCCGTGCCGCCTTAGCCACCGTCTCCAGGCATTCGCTGCAAGTCTTCGTGTCCGGAGCCTTTTCTTGAGGCAAGAGCGTTTTAGTGATGACGAAAACGACCCCTGAAATAATCACGAAATCCACGATGGCACCGACGAAATGACCGTACTGAATGGCATTGACGGTCACTTTGCCGTTGGCGTCTTTGCCGCGCGAGAGTTCAATCTGGGCTTCTCTCCAGTCACCCGGCGGCATCACCACTGCAATGGCGGGCATCATGACGTTGTCCACCAGGGAGGAAACCACTTTGCCCGTGGCGGCGGCAATGATGAAGCCAATCGCAACAGCAAGCGCGTTTGCCTTAAGCAGGAAATCTCTGAATTCTCTGATCATTTTCGAACTGTCCCCTCTTTAAAGATTTTTTGAAAATTGCCGTTGTAATTTGGTGCCATGAGTCGCGGCACAAATGTACCGCACCAGACATTTTTTCTGGAGGGGGCGGGGCGCGAAAGCGTCCCGCTTGATTAATGGCGAGATTCGGGATATTGATATTTAGAACTCGATATTGATATTTAGAACTCCAAAACATCAAAATCCTTCGCCACTGTCAGGCTTCCTTCGTAGCCGGATTTCCGGCAGTCAGCGATCATTTCCTCGTCGGTGTTCAAGCCCGTGTAATGAAAAAACACCATGTGCTTGACGCCGGATTTGTGCGCGATATCGCCCGCCAATGCGGGAGTCAGATGACCATATTCAAAGGGGTTCTTCACATCGTGGATGCGTGCGGAGGCTTCACAAAGAAACAAGTCGGCATCCCGGGCACATTCACGAATGCTGTCGCCCTCGCCGGTATCACCTGAATAGACGAACACTTTGCCGTTCAGCTCAACACGGAATGCGCAAGCATCTACCTTTCCAAAACCATGATAAACAGAAAACGAAGTTAGTTTGGCATCGCCGATCATCATTACGCAGCGGTCCGGATTGCTCATCGGGTGAAACTTGAGATCGGGCCAGATGCGGTTTTTTCTGTGCGGATCATCGGGGACATAGAGCGCCCAGAGCGCATCGAAATTGTCCGTTATTTGCCTGGGCGCATAAACGTCGATACGCTCGTTGCGGGGACCCAGCCAACTGTTGATACAGCCTATCGACTGCAGGAAATGGACAAGAGCGTAGTGGTCGGGATGAGCGTGAGAGATGCACAGATGATTGATATCGACATAGTTGAAGCCGGCTTTCTCCAGGCGAAAACGAACAGCTTCGGAGCAGTCGAACATAATTTTGCAGTCGCCGGCTTCCAGAACAAACGCTGGAGGAAAGCGGTTTTGCACTCCAGGAATTTGCGACCCGCATGTGCCCGAGCCCAAGACAGTAAGTTTCATCCGAATCTCCCGCTCTTATGGTTGGCGCAAAAGAATTGGAACCGGCAATTTCGGTGCCGAACACGAACCCAGATTATCTCAGCTTTTCAATTTCTGCTGCCCGCTTATGCTACATTGCATAGTAGTCTCAGGCGAAAAAATGAAAGATGCAGCAAAGTCGACTGTTCATCGAGCTTTGCCGCACCTTTCAAATTTTTCGAATGAAACGCCTGCGCTGCTTAGAGAAGGCGCTCGATTACGAAAGACGCCAGCGTGGTGACGACGGCGGCAAGCACTGCAGCCTCGAAACCGCGGACGTACAGGACGCTGGGGAACATCCGGCCGATGGCGAGAAACGCCAGACCGTTGAATAAGATGCCGATGATTCCGAGCGTCATGAAATTGAGCGGGATGATCAGTCCCAGGCTCAGAAGCGCGGCGCCGGACCAGATGAACCAGTTGACGACGCCGATGCCGATGAGCGCGGCAATGCCGCGGAAAAGTCCGTTGCGCGGAACGTGCACGGCGTGCTGCGTGAACGCAGGCACGAGGACGATCAGCGTGACGAGCATGAGGAAAAGCTTGAGAAGCGCTTCCATTGTGACCTCCTGAATTCTCTTGCGGAGAATTCGTTTAATTTTCCGGGTCTTCGATAATCTCGAGAACATTCTGCTCGTGCTCCGGCACCACAGTGGTGTCGGCGAGCGGATTCAGGCTCATGTTCTGAGGACCTTGTGAACAAGTATCGGTGAGATAGTCCACGACGCCCTGGGCAAGCGCACTTGCCACGCGCTCCTGATAAGCGGGCGTATTGAGCAGCACGAGTTTCGCCGGCTTCGACAAATAGCCGATTTCGGCGAGCACTGCCGGAACAGTGGCATGATTCGTCACGTACAGCCCACGAGACCTGACCCAGTTGCCTGTTTCAGGAATTCCAGAAACCATCGCATTTTGAATGCGTTCGGCCGGGCATTGACTGGAGGCGTGCGTGTAATACGTTTCAATGCCGTCAAAGGTTTTGTCCGTGTGCGCATTCGAATGCACACTGAGGAAAAGGTCGGGCTTAACGCCGTTGGACATCGTCACTCGATCGGGCAGCGTGACGAAAACGTCGGTGCTGCGCGTCATGACGACGGTAGCTCCGCGCGCTCTCAGCTTGGCTGCGAGATCGAGGGCGACCGCCAGATTGATGTCCTTTTCCATCACGAGCGCTCCTTGCTGTCCATTGGCAGCAGGCAAGCGCCGAGACGCACCGGCATCGTGTCCACCGTGACCGGCGTCGATGACGATGGTTTTTCCTTTGAGCGTCAGGCTGTCATCGGCTTGCCGAGCCGGTTGCACTGCCTGGTCAGATCCATTTTGTGGAGTTTTGTTGGGCGCAGACTTGCCGTCTGCGTTGTTGCCATTGGTGGGAGACTGGCCTGTGGAGACAGCTTTGCCATCACCACGGGTAAGTGTCCCTGAATTGGGCGTAGCGGCTTTACTCTCATTCGCCGTCGCGTCCAGCAGTCTGCCTGATAGCACCGCAATTGGTGCAAGGACGAGAGTGAAGAACGCGATCAGCAGAACGAGCGGCCCCATATTCTTGCTGTTCATCGCGGGTGTTTCCTAAACGTAGGTACGGTCGCGGGCCGCGTGTTCCCGACCAACCGTTCGTTTCCCAACCTGAAGTGACCGATCTGACTAGCGTATCCTCGGGCTCGAATTCTTCGAGGCCCGGTCAGCGGTCACAAGCGGAGTTTGAGAATTCTTCCGGCGCCCCGTGGAGCAGCAGTTGGGCACCGCTTCACAGGGCAGCCGGAAGAATAGAGTTTCTCGGATGAAGAACCGGCCAAGGTCAACCTCAGTCGACCGCGCGTCAGTCCTTCTTTTTCTTCACCCTGGGCGTCGTTTCCACCAAGCGGATGCGGCTTCTCGCCGGGTCCGGCAGGATGATGTTGAACGCGGCCCAGATGCGTTCGTGCTCCGACGGATCGAGGATCTGCCGGTAGTAGAGCACCTTGTCGCAGAGCGAGAGGATTTCGACCACGTGCACTCTGTGGGGGTGATTGTTCAACTCCCAGTTGATCTCACGCATGGTGCGAGCCTCGAGGCGGTAGAGACGCCTCAGGATGCGCTCGATTTCCTTGTAATTTTCCTCAGTGACGTGACCGGCCATGATCAGTGCCCAAACCTTGAGGAATTCGCGGCGAGCGATTTGCCTGGGGCTGAGGATCACCGGCAGGGGCGGCTCATCGACGCCGGATTTAGCGCGGCGAATGACCCGAACGCAACCGATAAGGAGCACGATGCCGCCCAGGATAATCGCGCTGTTGACGAGGAGATCCCAGCCGAACACGGGCTTAGCCGAGTCCTCTTTGATCTCCTTGCGCTGAGAGTCCCAGGTGGGCGACGAGTAGAGAACGACGGCAGGCAGCGTAATCAGATGCTCATCGACCTGACCGTGAACACGGTAGGTCATGGTGGCATTGAGCTGCCAGTTGGGCTTCAAGTTGAAAGCCTGCACGGGCAGCCGCAAACGGATCAGACGCGAGCCGTCTTTCTTGTCGCGGGTGAAGATATCAGGCCCGCCCGACACTTCGAAGTCGCCCTGAATCGCCAGTGTATTCAGATCCACTTCGGTTCCGGGTTGCTGCTTGATGAAGATGTCGATGGTAACGCGATCGCCGGTGCGCCATCCGAAGTCGCGCTCATACTCCGCCACCACCAGTGGTGAGAGGCTGTCTTGGGAGTTCTCAGAGGCGACCGGGGCGAATTCCGGCCAGATTGTGCGCTGTCCCCAGTAAAACCATGCCAGTCCCCCCATGGAGACCAGCAGGACCAGGGCGGCAAGGGCGCACGCAACGAATGATTTTCTCATATGTCACCTGTTTCCTAGTTGAGAAGCGCGGCTGCGTTTTGCAGCGCGGCGCTCCATGCCCTGGTTACCGCTTGCGGCGGTTCAAACCGAGGAGGCTGCCGTCGCCGTGATTGTCATCCGGTTCGGTCTTCTCTTTCCGCTCGCGGGGAGCGAAAACAGCAATTCCGAAGAAGAGGACTGACACCAGCAACGGGTAGAAGAAGACTTCCTGCTCGCCTTTCTTGCGCTTAACTTCAATGCGCCCGAGAAGGTTGCCGATGTGGAAGTCGGAAGGGTTGACGACACGGACGTACCGGCCGCCGGTGGCGTTTTTCAGCCAGAGAAGGGTGTTTTCCTCCAGAGCGGACATGGCCACTTCGCCGTCCACCTGGTACCACTCCTGATCGCGGAACTGCCAGCGATCTTGCTCGGGCAACTGGCTGACAGGGATAGCAGCAGGGGTGGTCTTGCCGAGACCGGCGATGACCAGCTCGATGTTTCTTTCCCTGAGCTGTTTGACGATGTCGTTGAGCGCCTCCAGACCGGCGTCATTGCCGCCGTCGGAGAAGAGCACGATCACCTTGCGGTGGTTGTTGTCCGAGTCGAGGTCGAAAAGCTCGAAGGCGAGATTGAACGCCTTGCCCAGCTCCGAACCTTCACCAGGCGCGCTGGCGATGGTGAGAGCACGCTTGAGGACCCACTTGAGGGCCGGCAAATCGTCGGACAGAAACGCCTGCGGATTTGATTCTCCGGCGTAACTGACGACTCCCAGACGGTTGTACTTGAGCGCCGGCACCACATCGTTGAGGATGAGGTATCGCGCCATATCAAGCCGAGTGCCGCCCGTGTAGCCGGTCTGGCCGGCGAGCGGCCCCTTGTAGTCCTGAACCGCCATGCTGCGGCTGACGTCGACAATGGCGATCACATCGACGGTGCCCACCGGAATCTCGGTGTAGCCCTTTTCGAATGCGGGACGCGCCACTGCCACAATCAGCGCGATTGCGGCAATCAAGACCGAGATACCCTTCAGCAGGTAACGGCTCGCTTCCAGGTGCCTGGAATTGCGGTTGACGAGCCGGGCTTCGCCGAAGTCTTTGATGAACTGATCTTTGCGCTTGTAGGCGAACCAGACTGCCAGCGCTCCCAGAGGAGGCAAAACAGCCAAAAGCCAAAGCGCCTGCGGATTGAGAAAGTGCATAGAAAGTCTCCTAGATGCCCTTCTTCGGACCGCCTGGGCCGTTGCCGCCGGGATCCTTCGGCTGACCAGGACCATTACCTCCGCCGGAGGCAATGAGCTGCTGCATCAGTTCGAGGTTGTACTTCGCCTCCAGGTTGTCCGGGTCAAAGCGAAGTGACTGGCGGTAGGCTTCGGCAGCGGCTTTGAGCTGCTTCTGACGGAAATAGTTGTTGCCGAGCGCAAATTGGATCTTGGCGGCCATTGCCTTTGCATCCGGCGGCAAGTCGCCGCTGGAGCTGGTCAAAGCCGATTGAGCAGCAGTGAAGTACTCTTTGGCCTCTTTGTACTGCTCGTTTTGATACGCCGTAAGACCGGCGTCATAGTATGCATTTGCCGCGTTGCCCGAGCCGCTTTCGGCTGCGCTCAGGTAATCGCCGGTTTGCATGGGAAGCGTGTAAGCAAGCATTCGCCAGCCTCCCCAGAGCGCGAGCACGACGCTCACGATGGCGAGAACGGTGGCGAGTTGCACACGCCTTCCCCAAACGTACGACTTTACGTCTTGTACGAACTTCATGGAAAAGTCTCCTGCATGTTAAGAAGCAGGGGCCGTGCAAGCCCGCTTACTGGTTGAGCACCAGCGCTTCACCGATGGCACCGAGAACGAGAAGCAGAGCCGCCGCCATCGCGAAGGCCATGAACATCTCCTCTCGCTTCTGCGAGGTCTCGATTTGCACTGCCGAGCGCTCCATAGCGTCGATGCTGCGGAAGCATTCATCGAGGTCTTTGGCATTCTCGACACGGAACGATTTGCCGCCCACCGACTCGGCAAGGCGCAAGATGTCGACATCGCGCTGAGCCATTGTCTCACCGACGCCGATCACGTAGAGCTTGATGCCGCGCGAGTTGAGGATATCCTGCAGGCGCTGCATAGTGCTGTCGGACATTCTGTCCTCGCCGTCCGTCACCATGATCAAAACCTTGGTGACCGACTGGCCGAGCTCATCGAAGTGGTCCGCAGCGAAGTCGATGGGACCAGGCTTGTACTCACCGAAGTTCGTACCGCCGCCCATGCCCTCATCAGCAAATTCGATCTTGCGATAAATCATCTTCAGATCGTGCGTGAGAGGCCATGAGTAGTAAGGCGTGAAGTCGAACAGGATAACGCCGACTCGGTCGCCAGCGCCCGCAGTGTGGCGGTCGCGGATGAAGTTGAGAACGGCTGCCTGTGCGGCGTCCAGCCGGCGATGCTGATCGCCTTCCCTTCCGTAGGGATCGGGCTTCTTGGGACGAGTGGGAAATTCTTTGTCCAACTCGCTGTTTCCGGCTTGCCGCTCCGGAATCGTGCCTTCGAAGTGAGCGCCCATGGAGCCCGACTTGTCGACGGCGATGATGATGTCTCGAGCCTTGATCGTCTCGGATGTGAGGACCTGGACCTTCTGCGGCTGAGCCAGCGCGATGGAAAGCGCGACAAAGCCGAGAGAGAGCAGGACCATCGGGATGAGGTGAAGCCAATTGGACGCGCCGATTGTCTTCGCCAGCCGCACATCGGAATAACCGACATAGCCCTTGCGCCTGAAGAGGAGCCAAGGCAGGGGCACGAGTAGAAGTAAAGCAAGCCACAGTGGCTGCGCTAGAATCATAGTAAACCTCCAAAAACTCCATCAGGAGCCAGAGTTACACCGGCTACAAAGAGCCGACGAGAAGTGAGAAGTTGTTACGGAGCAAGGATTGGGCTGTGCTTGAAGAAAGTTCGAGAGAGGTTGGAAGTAATGAGATCGCCCATCGAAGCTACTGATTCAAAACGAGCAGTAACAAGAGAACTGAGGCTTAAGAATTCAAAATCTCCCCCTTCGACAGCCGGGCCACTGGTTAACCTCTCAAAAACCGGCTCAGGCAGGGCTTTCAGAACCACCACATGACATCGGTCCAAATCTTGCGCTAACTCAGCTAGAAGCTAAGCCTATGCCGGTTTTCAAGCGATCCGGGCAGGCGGGAAATTATTGCGCCTGTGGGAATATTCTGTGAATTTATCCCCCGATATGGGTAGGTTACAGATCTCAGGGTTTGTCACCCTGTACCTCGCGTGAACCCCCAATGGCACTTCATAATTCATTCAAGCAGGGACAGTCTCAGCAGCAGGGCACACGCCTGGCTTCTTTGCCGTCCACTGACGATCTGGGACAGGCGCTCGCCCAGGCAGGCAAGAGTGGAAAACGTCCCGTCGTCGTTAGCTGGAAAAGTTCGAAATCTTCCTCTGTTTTCTGGCTCTCAGTCACCGCCAGCGGTGTCGGCAACGATGTCGAATGGCTTTTGCAGAAAGGCGAAGAAAATACGCAGCCTAAAGATGTCTGGACCCACAAAACAGCCGACACGAAATTAATACAATCTCTTATCGCCGCCGAAGAAGAGATGGCCAATAAGGGCTACAGATCCGGTTCTCGCCCTCAAGTTGCCACAGAGAACGCGGATACCAACGGCGAAGACAAACAAGAAGTCTCCAATTCGGGAAGCTTTCCCGCCAGTGCCAATCAAGGCTGGAACGTTTCCGGCTCCAATGCACCGATTGTTCTGGGCGGCGGCTTCCAGAGCCAGCCGCAGCGCAACGCCGCAGATCCGGTCACTCCTCAATGGCAGGGAATGGAAGCTCCACCATGGAATGCGCCCAAAGCCACCGAAGAACATATTAGCTGGGGCAAGAATCAGCCGCCCAAGCCGGACAGCAACAATCCGTTCGCCGCCTTAAAAGGCACTGTGGAAGATCCAAAACCGGCCAACCCGTTCAACGCTCTTATGAGCAATCCGAATTTGCCCCAACTGCCGCCGGAGCCGAAAGCCGGGCAGAATCAGCAAGCGCAACACGACCGACAGGAAGAGCAAGAGTTGTCCGGCAGCAGCCTGCCGAAGGATGATCCGTCCGCCAATCCGTATGACGCTCTCACCAATGCCGGTCCGGGGATCAAAAAGCCCGTCCAATCGATGCCGCCGGTGACGCCGGCGCCGGCCGCCCCACCGCCACCACCGCCGGTGCCGACGAAATCAAACTCTCCGTTTACGATCTCCAATTCCGCGGTGCCCACAATGCCCACCGGCAATCATGCTCCCGTGCCGCGTGTTCCGGATTTTGCGGCGATGACGAGCTCGGGCGCATTTCCGACTGTATCGGTAAGTCCCGACAACGCCCTTAATCCGAAATCACCGCAGCAAAACAAGCCGGCATTGCAGGTCAATCAGGTTTCCGCGCCGGCCCAATCGGCGCCGCAACAGCCAGCGCCGCCGGCCCCTGCGAAAAATCCACAAGGGTCGACCAGCTCCGGCTCTCGCAATCAACCTCCGCCGGTTCCCGCGCCCGGGGCACCACAGGCGCCACCACAAGCGCCACCACAACCGGGAGCAAACGCGGCGCAACAATCACTTTCCAGCACCCGCAACAAGCCCCTGCCGGCACCTGTAGAACTGGACAGGAGCGCAGTCGATGCGATTTTCAAAACCCTCTCCAATCCGGAAACCGGTTTGCTCACGCACTCCAGCCTGCTCTTTTTTCTCGTTCGCGAATTCAACCGCTTTCAAGTCAGCAAAGAGCCGTTCGGTCTCATCCTTCTGGAAATGAGCGTGCTCATCTCCGGCTCCGGCGGTCAACAATTGCCGCGCCCGCTGCCGCCGCGAGCCGTTCGCGCCGCCACTGAAAAGCTTTTCAAAGTGACACGGCAACTCGATCTCGTCACTCATTATGACCAGTTCGATTTCGCGATGCTCCTGCCCACGACCAATCGCCAGCAGGCAGCCGAATTCGCGCAGACCGTGAGCAAAGCGCTTCTTTCTAAGCCGCTTTTGCCCGACATGGAACCGAAGTCCCTGATTGTTCGCATGGGCGTCGCCTGTTTCCCGGAAGACACCTCCCATCCTGGCATTCTTCTTGCTGCGGCGCGGGACGCCAAACAAGCTGCGCAACAGAGCGGCAAGCCGATAGTTCTTTTCTGGGAAACCTAACTGGTTTTCTTGATTGGCTATTTTTTAAGTGTGTACACACATTGCAGCTTTAGTGAGGTTCCCCGCGATCCTCCGAGATCCTCATGGTTTACCGTTTTCAGCACTTATCATTGCGCTCATTGATGAAATCCGCAAACCCCGATCCTTGACACGGCGGATATCTGATTCACAATCAAGTGTTTGCCACAATAAGACTGAGAAAAATGTTTCAGACCGTGGTTACTCGCGGAGTCTTTGCAGTTCATGCAAAACGACCGCCGCGCGCCAGAATGAAAGCGCTGCTCAAAGAAGGCAGCCGCGTTTCCGTGCAAATGATGCCGCGACCGGAGCTTGCCGACTCGCGCTCGGCAATCGTGCGCGTCACAATGGCGGGTCTGTGCCGAACCGACCTTTATGCAGCGGAAGGCAAGATCAAAGTTTGCGACCCGCTTGTTTTGGGACACGAATTCTCGGGCGTTGTCGAAGAAATCGGCAGTGAAGTCGAAGGTTTGAAAGCCGGCCAGCGCGTTACCGTCAATCCGGTTTTGCCGTGCCGCAAGTGCAAATATTGCCTCGACAACAACAGCGCCGGTTGCCAGAATTCGACCTTTCTAGGCGTCGATCGATGCGGTTGTTTCGCGGAATTCGTCTGCGTTCCTGCAGCGCAAGTTTTGCCGCTGCCTGAGGGCATGTCCGATCTGGCAGCCGCCTATACCGAACCTGTCGCCGCATCCCTGGCTGTTCTCAAAGCCAATTTGGATGCAAGCCAGAAGGGTCTTATTTACGGCAACAATCGTTTTTCTCATTTGCTAAAACAGATTTTGCACGTCAAAAACCTGACCAACGTGACCATTTACGATCCGGTTGCGGACGCGGGCGGACTGGATGAAGGCGGTTTTGACTATGTGATCGAAACGTTCATGGGCGCGGACACATTGAGCGATCTGGCCGGCGCCGTCAGACCGGGCGGCAAGATCATCCTGAAAAGCAGGCAGTATGAGCCTGTTGCCCTGAAGATGACTGAATTGCTGAAGAAAGAACCTGTCCTTCATGTCTGCAATTACGGCTCGTTCGAAGATGCGATCGATTTGCTGGCTACAGGCAAGATCGCAGTCGATGAGCTCGTCGACGGCATTTACGAATTGGAAGATTTTCCGCGCGTGCTCGATGCCGCCAAGCAAAGAGAATCTCTCAAGCCGTTCTTCGCGCCCGGCGGTAATCGCTAACCATGTGCGGAGTGATTGGCAAATACGCACCGGGTGGAAACGTTTCCACATCAGAGCTGAACGCCGCAATAAAAGCGCTCAACCATCGCGGTCCCGACAGCAATGGTCGGTATATTTCGCCGAGCGGCGAGGCGGGGCTGGCGCATGCGCGTTTATCTATAATCGGCCTGAACAACGGTGCGCAGCCGATTTCGAGCGCCGACGGGCAGGTTCAAATTGTCGTCAACGGCGAAATTTATGATTTCGAGCGCCAGCGCGAAGAGCTGAAAACCCGTGGGCACAAGTTCTCCACCGAGTCCGATTCGGAAATCGCTCTCCATCTTTACCGCGAATACGGCGTGGATTTTTTGCAGCATTTGCGCGGCGAGTTCGCCATAATCATCTGGGATGAGCGCGCCAAGCGGCTTCTTGCCGCCCGCGATCGTTTCGGCATCAAACCTCTGGTGTATGCGCATTACAACAACCAGCTCTTCCTCGCTTCTGAAGCAAAGGCGCTCTTCGCCATGGGGCTTCCGGCGGCATGGGATGATGAATCGTTCTTCCAGGCGGCAAACATGCAATACACGCTGCCTGACCGCACTCTATTCGCCCGCGTCAAACAGTTGGAGCCCGGCAAATATCTGCTGGCGAGCGAGAGCAATGTGCAGACTTTTACTTACTGGGACATGAATTATTCGCGTGGCGAGGCGGTTTCCAAAGCCGGCGAAGACGAGATGATCGAAGGCTGCCGCCACCATCTCAGCGAGGCTGTGCGCCTGCGCATGCGCGCCGACATTCCGGTTTGTGCGCATCTAAGCGGCGGACTTGATTCGAGCGCTGTCGTGGCCTTGGCCATGCAGGTTGCGACCACTCCGATTCAATGTTTCTCGGTCAGCTTTGAAGAAGAAAGCTATGACGAGCGCGAACTGGCCTGGCAGATGGCGAAGAAGGCGGGAGCGGACTTTCACCCTGTTCGTGTTTCGCAGGCGGATCTAATCGAACACCTTTCCGACGCCGTCTATTACAGCGAAGGACTGGCTGTTAATGGGCATTTGACCGCCAAGTATATTTTGAACAAAGAAATTCGGCGCCAGGGCTTCAAGGTGGCCCTGACCGGCGAAGGCTCCGATGAAGTCCTGGCCGGCTACGCTCACTTGCGCAGCGATCTTTTCAAAACGGACGGTCGCGAGCATCTTCTAAAAGACCTGCACGCCAGCAATAAAGCCTCTCAAGGCATCATGCTCATGCACGGGCAGTCACTGACGCTTCAGTCCGTAGAGGACAAACTCGGCTACGTGCCAGGCTTTCTCGAGGCGAAAGGTTCGCTCGGGCATAAAATGCTCGGCTTGCTCAATGACGGCTTTACCTCTAAGTTCGCAAAATATGACGCTTACGAGCGCTTTGTCGCGGCGTTCGACACGGAAGGACAGCTTTCGGGGCGCAATCATGTCTATCAATCGCTCTATTTGTGGACCAAATCAGCGCTCGCCAATTACATTTTGAAGACGCTCGGCGACGGCATGGAGATGGCGAATTCCGTGGAAGGCCGCCTGCCCTTTCTCGATCATCATTTCTTCGAATACATCCGCGATCTGCCGCTCTCCATGAAGATCAACGGCACCACAGAAAAGTACATACTTAAGGAAGCGGTAAAACCTTTCATCACGGAAACCATCTACAAACGCCAGAAGCACCCGTTTGTCGCGCCGCCGGTAAGCGCCTTCGCGACCGACGCGGCAAAGCAGCTTTTAAATGACTCCCTGCGCAGCGAAAGCTTCTCGCGCGTTCCATTTTTCGATCGAAAGAAAGTCATATCGCTTCTTGAAAGTCTTCCGACTCTCAGCGAAAGCGAGCGATCCGCGCTCGATCCGGTGTTGATGATGGTTGTCTCCGCCGCTTGCATTCACGACAGGTTCAAACTTTAAGCGCTATGCTTGCGAGCCGCTCACAATGACTTCGAATTCCTCCACCCGGACCTTTCTCAAAGTCTTTGCCGGTGTTGTCGAAAAACATCGAAACAAAGATGCGATTGTCACAGAAGGAAAGCACAAAGTCACTTACGGACAGCTTTTCAGCAAAGCTTGCCGGATTGCCGAAGACCTGCGGGCGACCGGAATACATGAAGGAGAACCCGTCGGCATCGGCATCGCAAAGTCCGCGGAATATATAGCCTGCCTGCTGGGCGTCTGGGTTTCGGGTGCTGCATTTGTACCGGTGGACCCCGTTTTACCGAAAGAACGCGCTCAATTCATCGTCAATCAATTGGGCATGCGCGTGGCGCTCGTCCGCGACGCCGCCTCCAATGCCCTTTCCGGCTTCGGGGTGAAAACACTGTCAGTGGACGGCAATTGGCATGACGACGGCTGTTTCGATCTGCTTGAAAAAACGACTCTAAGCGCGCCCGCGGAGAGGCTCGCCTATATCATCTACACATCCGGCTCGACCGGTCGTCCAAAAGGCGTAATGGTGACGCATTCGGGGATTTGGAATTTTCTCAGGCAGCAGATAGAGGCATTTAAGTACGATGAAAACAGCAATTCGCTTTTCGTTCTATCCACCAATTTTGATGCCTCGGTCTCTGATATCGGATGCGCTCTGCTAGCCGGATCAACGCTGTTTCTTGAACCACAAGGCTTGCTTGCGCCCGGTCCTCATTTCCTGGATCTCCTTGAGAAAAGAAACATCACGCACATGGATGTTCCACCTTCGCTTCTGAAGACTATCCCTTGCGATCAGGCGCCTGAATCATTGAAGACGATTATCATCGGCGGCGAAGCTTGCGCACCGGATGTAGTGCGCGCCTGGGCGGAAAAATGCCTGGTGGTGAACGTTTATGGTCCGACGGAAGCCACTGTTTGCACGAGTCTCGGCGCCTGCGACGCGCGGACCTGGGAGCGCCCATTGATAGGACAGCCGCTTGAAAATGTCGACTACTATTTGCTCGACGATCAACAGAATCCAGTCCCGCAAGGCACTCCCGGAGAGCTGTATATCGGCGGCATTCAGCTTGCGAAAGGCTACGCGGACGAAGCGGAATTGACCGCAAAGAAGTTCGTGACGATAGACGGCAAGCGCTTGTACAGAACCGGCGATCTTATTGTCCGGTGCAGCGACGGAGAGTATCAATTTCTCGGCAGAGTAGACCGCCAATTCAAGCTGCGCGGCATGCTCGTGGAGCCCGAGGAAATCGAAGCAAAATTGGCAGCCCATTCACGAGTGGCACGCGCCGCCGTATTGAAACGCCCACTGCGCCCAGGCTTCCCCGGTGACAAACTGGTTGCTTTCGTGCAGCCAAAAACAGGCCAGACCCTGGATTTCGCAGAGTTGAAACAGCATCTTGCCCGATCGCTGCCACCGTGGATGGTTCCACAAATATTCGAAACAGCAGAGCAATTGCCCCTTACCGTCACAGGCAAAATAGACCTGTCTCTTCTCAAGGAAATTCCACTCAAAGCCGCATCCGGGCAGGTTTCATCCCAAGCCAAAACAGACACGGAAAAGATCCTTTTCGAAGTGTGGAAACAGATTTTTCAATTGGAATCGGTAAATACGCAGGACGACTTTTTCGAGCTGGGCGGTGACTCGCTGAATGTCATAGAAGCCGTTCTGGCAGCACATCTTCGGGGGCTGACAATCAGCCCCGACATGCTCATGGCGCATCCTTCGATTGGTGAACTGAGCCGACATATTGAAGCCGCCAAATTCTCGACGCCCGCCAGAGAGAGCAGCATCGCAAGCGGCCTGACCAGCGAGTTTTTACGAAACGATCTTCACAGGGACAATAGTCTGCAAAATTTGATTTCCAATACGGTCTCCAACAGCCAATCCTCGAAAGATTTCAAGCAGAGCCACAAAAAAAAGTTTGCCAAAAAGACTATTGCAAATGTGTTTCTTACCGGCACCACAGGCTTTTTAGGCGCCAGGCTTTTGCACGAACTCTTGAGCCATACAAACGCCAAGATGTTTTGCCTGATTCGCGCCGGCAGCCAGGATGCCGCCTTCATGCGCATCGAGCACGCCTTAAACGTACACGGGATTTGTCTTACCAAAAGCGAAAGGGAAAGAATCTTTCCGGTTCTCGGCGATCTCAGCGCTGCCAATCTGGGCATGAACAACGCCGAATGGGAAAGGCTCACAAAAACCGTCGATACTGTTTTTCATTCGGCCGCCACTGTTAATATGGTCAAGGACTATTTCGAGTTAAGACCTGCAAATGTGCAGGGAACGCTTGAAATAGCGCGTTTTATAGCAGAGGGCGCGCCCAAACAATTGCACTACGCTTCTACGCTTTCTGTTTTTGTCGCCACCACCAATAATACCGGAACCGCAAAAGAGACTGACTTGCTCGACGGTCAATTTACAGTTTTCGGCGGCTATGCGCAAACAAAGGTGGCTGCAGAATTGATTTTGCGCCAATTAGAAGTTAAAGCAGGGCCAATTTCTTATTACCGCTTCGGCTTGCTGACAGGCGATTCGAAGAGCGGGAAATCAGCCAAGGACGATTTTTTGAACATGTTCGCGCGCGGCATTTCAGCGCTCGGCTGCGTACCCGATTCGAACAGCAAGCTGGAAGTCGACATCACGCCTGTCGACTACGCGGCACGAGCAATGGCGCATATTGCCATCAAGAACACTGAATCAGGAGTCGGCAACACGTATCACATCGCCAATGAAACGAGCTTGAACCTGAAGAGATTGGTTTCGTCGATACGAAAGCTCGGGCGCAAGCTGGATCTTCTGCCACCCGATGCGTTTTTCTCCCAATTGAAATCCAAACAATCAAAATTCAGCTCCGAAGAGTCAGCGGCATATCTGGCTCTGTGCCGGGCTTTGAAGAACGACGAAAGTTTCTCTCACTTCCGCACCATGGACCTGTTCCAAGCAACCGACATAAAGTTCGAATGCGCCAATACAAAAGCGGCTCTCAAAGGCACCGCTATAAAATGCCCAAAACCGACCGCCGGGCTTATCGAACTATACATGCGAAAGGCATTGAAAGTTTTTCCCATGGCTGGGGGAACTCTCGGACACAATACGATTTGCCTAAACATAGCGACCAGTCTTCGCAATCGGCTCCGGGCAAGCGGCTGCAAGGTTTTCATTTGCGACGTAAAAGTTATCGCAAATGCATGCGCTTACTATCCCGATATCGTCGTAGATTGTGGCGCCACTTCCGATTGTGATGTGAGCACGAACACGCCGATGATGATATTCGAGGTGCTCTCCAAATCGACGACCTCAACAGACAGGACCGAAAAACTGGCTGCATACCAGTCAATTCCGACACTAAAGGACTATGTGCTTGTGCATCAGTCGAAAAAGCATCTCGAACATTACAGAAAAACCGATGGTGAATGGGTGTTTCGAGAATACCGCGGCAGTGACAACATGTATTTCGCCGGCCCATCAGAATCGCGAATTCCACTCAAGCTTTCGCTCGACGACGTCTACGAAGACCTCGCCTTTTAAGCCGGGTTGGCAAGAGACGGCGAAAGCTATTGCTAGCCGCGCCATTCTTGCAGACCCGGCCTCATTGCAACCCGAAGCCCACACAGGAGCTTAGTGAAACAGTCTCAGAGAGTAAGAATGGCTCAAGAGACTGTATTAACTATCAAGATAGAAACACACATATTTCTTGTGTTTAAGAGACTATTTCTTTAGGCTGCCGTTATCCATCCTTCATCCTTCTCAATTTGCAAAACGCCCTGCCAGATTTCGCTTGAACTACGCTGAAACTCTTTCAGCCGCTCACTTTGTGAGTGCAAGTTCGGCCTGGTCTTCGGTATCGGCGGCTTCTTTTGGATTGGGTGATTGTTGGTGCAGCCATGCATTCGCACGAGCTGCTTCTCGAACTGCAATTTCGCAGTTCCAGGAACAAGAGAAAACGGAGTAAAGAATCATGCTCAGTTACATCGCGCGCGTCCTGCTCTTCATGTTCGCGCTCCCCGCCCTCGGCCTCATCACCTTCACCGGTGGCATCTGGACCGGCCTCATCGCCGCTCTGATCGTCGGTTTCGTCGGCGCTCTGCTCACCCTCGCTCTGCTCCCCGCCATCGCCGGCGCGGGCATCGTGGGCTCCATCCTGTCGGGCGCCGTGGGCGGCCGTCTCGGACTGGTGCTGTTCTGGTGCTTCCTGGGTGCCCTCGTGGAAGGTCTCGCCATCGCCGGCGTCGCCTACCTCCTGCCGGGCATCGCCCTGATCGGCTTCTGGCAGACCGTCGGTGCCGGTGCCATCCTGGGCGCGGTCACCGGGCTGCTTTCGCCCAAGCGCAGCTAGTCGCCAAATAGATAACTGGTAAAAGGCGTCTCTTCGAAGACTTCGAAGAAGGGAAGTTTTTCGCCAGTGTATCGGCTGCAGGACGGTCGTTTCGAACTGTTCCAGCGTTCACACGAACGCACGAACAGAACGATTCGGCCGTCCTTGCAGTTTCTCCAAAGCAAATCTCACTGCAAGCAGAAAACAAGTTTGTCATCGGCAAAAACAGCTTCGCATCTGCCTTCTTCTCTTTTATCCATGCTTCTACTACTTTATTTAGTATTGACAATCCGAAAAACGAAAGGGAGAAACGACCTTGCGGCCGCCCTCCCCTTCGCTGACTTGCGCCTACTTCACGGCATCAAGTAGTCCTTGAGCGCGCTGCCGGTCGACCCGTTGTCGACGTTGGCGGCGCCCTTTCCGGATGCGTGATCGCCCAGGTGAACTGTGCGGAAGTCGATGCTGAAACGCGTCAAGCCGGACGCATTCTTCACTGTTTGATGCAGATGCGCTGCAGAAAAGAGGATGATGTCGCCGGCGCCTGAGCAGAAGGCATCACCGTTTTCGGCGCTGAAGCTGCCTTCCTGCGCTTGCGGATACACGGCTGGTTTGCCGCTCGTGCTCTGCCAACCGACGTTCGCCATCCACTCGTCGTAGTCGAAGCCGGCGCTGTTGTTGGGCACCGGCTTGTCGAAGAAGTCGTGGAAGAAGGCGAACGAATCGGCTTCCGTCACCGCGTGCAACGGAATCCACCAGTTGATTTGAGCTTGCGGATTGGCGTACCAGGTGTCGCGATGCGCGGTGTAGGCGGGGGCGGCCTTCGGGTTTTCATGCCCGAGATGAGGGACCGCCCTGAGCCTTACCGGGTCGACAGCGTGCTCGCCTTTCGCGAAGCCGAGATGCGCAAGCAGCTCGAAAAGCCGCTTGCGATACAGCTCTTCTGAGGCCAGACGCTTGCGGACCTTGCCGATGCGAGTGTAAAACTCATCACCGGAGAGCTTGAATTGCAGCTTGCGGCGCGCGGTCGCTCCGCCGAATTCTTGCTCGATTGCCGCCCAGACCGCCAGCACCAGTCGCCTGGAGAGGGCGTTTGCCGGAATGCGCACCACCTTGCCTGCATAGATGGCTTCTCTGAGCGCAGCGTTGTCGGCTGTCTTGAGAGTCACCATCATGCCGGTCTCCTGCCTACGCAGATGCAGCGCGGGCTTGCGTCGTTGCGCGGGTCGCCGTCGAGCGTCCCGTACAACTTGACGCAGGCGAAACCCGCCCGCTCGAACAAGCGGACGAGCTGACCAGGCGTGTACAGGCGCAGGGTGCTGTTGCTGTCGATCTTGCGACCGCCGGGCAGCTCCCAGTGCCAGACCTGCTTCATGACGCCCGAGTCTTCGTCGATCTGGCAGTCGCGCGTGATGACGATTTCACCGCCTTCCGCGGGCAGACGATGGGTCATCTGCGGCTGGAAGTTGCTGCGAATCATCGGCGCGTTCGGGAAGTCCAGCGCGAACCAACCGCCCGGCTTGAGCGATTCGAAAGCGCGCCTGAGCATCCTGATGTTCTCCGCGTCCACGGCACTGTAGCCGAAGCTCGTGTACCAGTTGAACGCGGCGTCGCAGGGCTCGGATGGGACGAACTCGAAGGCGTCGCCGACATGGAATTCCACCGCCGAAACTGCACCACCCGCGACACCAGGCTGCGCCTTGCGAGCGTCGCCTCTGGCACGAGTGATGAAGCCTTTGCAGAGGTCCACGCCGACCACGTGCAGTCCACGCGCCGCCAAAGGGATGCTGACGCTGCCCATGCCGCAGCACTGGTCGAAGACGCGGTCGCCCGGTCTCAAGTCCAGCACGCGGGTAAGGAACTGCAGCGTCGCTTCCAGCTCAGCCGGATCGTGACGTTCGAGATAGAGATGGAACGGGGTGTCGTCGTAGAACGACTGCCACCAGTTTTGTTTCGATTTAGGTTTTGCCATTCATTCTCCTTCTGGCAGCAGGACAGGCGCCCGGTGCCCCGAGTAGATTTCGGGGACCGGACACGCCCTGCCGCGAGTGTTAGAGGTTCTCACTTGATGGAATCATCGAATCGTTCGAGGTGGCTCAGCTCTTGAGCATCTTTTCGACGGCTGCTAGGGCGAGCTGGAAACGTTCGTCCCAGTTGCCGCGAATCTGTTCGAACGGACGCTTGCGGCTCTCCAATTCATGCAGGCAGCGATCGAAGAACGCCGGGCTTTCCTTGGGGATGTACCGGTGCACGTCGTCCACCCAGGGCACGTCGTAGTGCGTGAGCAGATACAGGTCATAGTGACGCTTGTCCGCCTGGCGCCGCAGCCATTCGGGAACGCTCCCGACCAGCCGCCCGCTCCAGAGGATGCTCGTCACCATGTCCGAGTCGCAGAAAAGAATGCCGTTCGACTCGCGAGCGACCGCGTCTTCCAACGCGCACTGCCCGCGGGCGATAGCCAGCATATCGTTGTCGTCGATGTCCTTGCCGTTCGTCGCGATGTACGTCTGCGCGTACTCCGGGACGTAAGCAGTGCCGAAGTGCCGGGCGAGCTGCTTGGCGAGGGTGCTCTTGCCTGTGGATTCCGGACCGAACACACAGACGCGCCGTACATAATACGGGCGAACGATGCGCGGCAAGGCAGCCCAGTGCTTCAGCGGGTTTGCTCGAATCTCCTTTTCGGTCGTCGAATGACCGATGAGAGACGGGTCGCACGGGATGTAGGTCGCCCCCAGCTTTTCAGCCAGGAGTTTGCCCCGCGCTTCCAGGCAGAAGACGAACTTCTCGGCGGCAGACTTCGGCAGGATGCGACGGAGCCCGCTTGCAAGCCGGTTTCCGAAATCCGCCGGGTCCGACTTGTGCCATTCGGCGCTTTTCACGCGCCGAACAGTCACGCCGGCAAACAGCTCCTCCAGCCAGGCAACACGAATCTCAGCCTGGACGGCATCGGCTTCGTGTTCGTCGACAACGATGACGAGTTCGTCGACGTAATGGCGAGCGAACTCAATCATGTGAACATGGGCGTTGGTGAGCGGGCAGAAATCGCCCACCACCACGCCCTTACGAGTGCTTGCTCGTTTCATAATCGGTCCTCGCTGTTTACCTCCGCTTTTTGAGGGCGGCGGTCTCGTTGGAGCCGTACATGCCGTTTTTCACGATCAGTTGCGCGACGTCATACGGCGTGCAGTACAAGGTCGGATGACCGTCCTTCACCAGCGTGCGAATTTGCTCAGCCGAGACCGGCACGCTCGGGGCGTACACGACCTCGATGTCGGCGTTCGGCACGCGCTTCGCCCAGGTCTTCGCCTTCTCGATGTCCGTCCAGCCCTTGGGGATGGCGATGAACTTGCACATCTTGAAGAGGTCCTGCGCGCCCATCCACTTGCTGAGGGTGAACGGATGCTTCGGATCGAGATATTCCGACCCGATGATGACGAACAGCTCCACGTCCTTGCCGAAGCGGCGGCGAGCCTCTTCGACGGTTTGCAGCGTGTAGCTCACCTTGCCGCTGTCGACGTCGGTGCGCCAGGCATCGAAGTAGGGGTTGCCGGCAGTCGCCGCCACCACCATCTCGTGACGCTCTTCGGCCGTGTCGCGAACCTTGCGGTTGTTGGGCGGATTGGCGCTGGTGACGAAGACGACGCGGTCGAGGTTGTGCTCCTGGCGAGCCCATTCGCCGCGCAGCAAGTCACCCTGGCTTATCGGGTCGAACTGTCCGGGGAACAGCCCGACACGCTTCACATCGCACAGGTCCGGAGCTTCGGGCTTGTAGGCCCTCTGTCCCGGCTTCAGGTAATGACCCTTCTTGGCGATGATCTGCTGCACGTCCCAGGTGGTGGTGTACCAGATGGAACGCCCCTGCCGGACCCACTCACGAATCATCGTGCTGGAAAGCGGCGGGCTGGGCGCGAAGAGCGGCTTGATGCGCGCCTGAGGGACGAGTTTCGCCCACGCCTTGATCTGCTCCACCGTGATGTCCTCACGGGGGAAGACCAGGAACGTGAGATTGTTCTTGGCGAACATCTGGTCGGCGCCGATCCACTTGGGCAGGAAGTACTTGTGGTCGGGGTTGAGGTACTCCGCGCTGATCATGACGAAGACGTCGATGTCCTCGCCGTACTCGTCGAGGACGCCCTCGACGGTGTTGATCATGTACGAAGTGCCCTTCTGATTGATGTCGCTGCGCGAAGCCCGGAAACGCGGGTTGCTCGCAGTGGCGGCGACAACCATGTCGTGGCGGTCGTTGGCTGACAGGGAGTCTTCTTTGCCGTTAGGCGACTCGCCGCAGGTCACGAACACGATTTGGTCGAGATCTTCCGACCACAGGGTCCACTGCGCGCACACCAGGTGCCCGTAGTGAATGGGATCGAATTGTCCGCCGTAGATTCCGATCCGTGGGCGCCGCGCGAGCGGCTTGCCGTAGATCGAGAGTCCGAGGTGGCGCCTCAGATTCTTGAACTTAGCCATAGTTTTTGATCTCCTGGTTAGAGCTCATGCGAATTGGCTTACAGCCGAGTACATAAACGCCTTCCTTAAGGGCGCTGGATAGACCCACAGCCCAAGCGCGTTTCCAACACAAGATCGAAATCGCCTGTCTTTGCGCGCATCGAAGATGCAGCAATTAGATGAGCGATATCAAAGTAGTGGTGGGTGTTTACGTGCCTAGGATTTGGGTGCGTGAGTAGATACACCGAGCCTATTAGGCATTCTTGACATCAAACAAGCTCTGTCAGCTTTTGTAACTACAGGCCCAAAGCCATGGCTCAGAGCTTCTTAGCGCAGCTAGCGAGATCTGCGAAACCCTATACAGCGGCGCATTGCACGCACTCGCGCGCACCGCCAAACTAGCCCGCGCGACCATCCCGAGCATCTCTTGACAGCAATAAAAGCCGTTTAACGATGGCGCTCGCCGACCTTCACCAGCTCACGCGCAGCGCCAACAAACGTTAGTCACAAAAATTCCGGGCAACCTTCCTCCTAATCCCGGCATATCTGCCGTGACGGAAATATGTGACACCACCGCTCCCGCGTGAGCAAAAACTAGAAACGGAATCAAAATGCCAGAGCTGCCTTTAACTTTCAAATTGTTCGCCACCCTCTGTGTCCTGTCCGCCATCGCGCTTATGTGCTGGCAAGAGGAGATAACAGCTTCCTTCGAAATGCTCAGGGAAGCCTATGATAAGAACAATCTGCCGGAAACATTACCTGTAGTCGCCGCGCTCTTCTCGAGAAAATTCGACTTCTTATTTCTCTTTGCCGCCAACATCGCCGCGCTTCTCATCGCAGGCGCAGGCAAAAGCCGAAAGTTTGCGGAAGCCCTGTCAGGTCGCCGCTTCGAACATCAGCACCACTTTAACCGGTTTACTTCGCGACGATAGGCTGTTCGGATACGACCGACACTTCTCTGCCGATTGCGGCAGCGACTGCTGCCAGTGACTTGACCAGCTCGGTCATTTCTTCCAGCGAGAGGGCTTGCCTGGCGTCTGAAATCGATTTTCTCGGTTGCGGGTGGCACTCTATCATCACGCCATCCGCACCGCACGCTACGGCGGCGCGAGCGAGGTCTGCTATCAATTCATGGCGACCTGCGGCATGGCTGGGATCGACAATCACGGGAAGATGCGTCATCTGTTTCAAAACAGCGACGGCGCCGAGATCCAAAACATTTCTCGTCATCGAATCGAAACCGCGAATACCGCGCTCGCAAAGAATAACGTCCTGATTGCCTCCCGCCATAATATATTCGGCGGCCATGAGAAACTCTTCGATGGTGGCAGCAAGACCGCGCTTCAAAAGCACCGGTTTTTTCGCCTGGGAAACTTCTTTCAGAAGCTCGAAGTTTTGCATATTGCGGCTGCCGATTTGCAAAACATCGAGGCTGTCGTGAGCCTCTTCGAGTTGTTTGGCGGACATCACCTCGGCAATCACGGGCATGCCGTGCTGCTTTCCGCTCTCGGAAAGAATTTGCAGCCCTTCTTCGCCGAGCCCTTGAAACGAATAAGGCGAAGTGCGGGGTTTGAAAACTCCACCGCGCAAAGCTTGAACAGGAGCCTTGGAAAGTACTTCTGCGCACTCTTGCATCTGCTCTTCGCTCTCTACCGAACAAGGTCCGGCCACCAACATGAGGCGATTTCCGCCGCATGAAACACGAGGCGAGATGGCAATTTCCGTGCGGTGCTCAGGGCTCCGCTTTTGTGTGAGCAGGTTGTCCAAGAGACTTTTCCCCACAGCGCGCTCCACTCAGTATAGGGCTGAATTGTTGATCTGGCGCGCTGAGTGTACGGATGTGACAAGCCAGGTAGGGAAATTACGCTAATGAACGTCTGTTTTGGTTCGCTCCGGCTCATTTCAACAACGGACTTATTTATGACATTGCATAGTAGAACATCGCCACCGCAATTATTCACGGTGTTCCAGCCCCACAACCCTTGGCAGGCGAGCAAGAAGGAACTGGAGCGGTCAATTCTGGCAAGTCGGTCGTTTGTTTTCAGTCCGACTGTAATCGCCGCTTAGTCTGGCAATTTAGAGAATCCGCCGACTCTAAATACGGTATCACATATGGTATCAAAGAATTGAATTGACTCTCAAAACCGCCTAGAATACTGGGTTACAACGTACAGCAATCCAAGCAGGGAGAGTCAATTTGATCGCTAAGTCTAAAGACTACGAGCCGATTGCGCAAGTTAGTTTTGATTTCAATTTGAAGAAGACAATTCTGGGAGCCTTTGATGGCGGGCGTGTTACAGGCATTGGCGGCATGCCTTTGATTAGAGAAATTGATGATGAGATGCG
>JADYYD010000256.1 GCA_020853845.1 Candidatus Melainabacteria bacterium | reverse complement strand
TAAAAGACTCGCTCCAGAAAAATGAGCATTGCCATTTCGAGGTCTAAGCGGGTTTGCCCCAATACCAGCCCTGCCCGTAGACGACGCCCATCTCGACGAGAATGGCCAGTTCGTCCTTGTTTTCGATACCTTCTGCAACCAGCTCCGAGCCGAGCGCATTGACTACGCGCACGAGGCGCTCCAAATTCCGCGCTTTGACTTGATCTTCAGAGATTCCGGAAACATACTTGCGGTCGATTTTGACGATGTCCGGCTCGAGAATTATCAAACTTTCCAGTGAGCTGCGACCAAAACCAACGTCATCGATCGCCACTTTCACGCCCTGATCTTTTAGAGCCTGAACATGTCCGCGCAGATACACGGGATCGCCGATGAATTGCTGTTCGCTAATCTCCACGCAGTAGCTGGCAGTTTTTCCGTTGTCTGGAAAAAGTGTCATAAGCCGCTCGATAGGTGTGTCGATAATCGTTGAAGGGAAAAGATTGACGTGAAAACGCGCCTTGCGGTCGAACTTGGGATCGTTTGTATGAATCAAACAAGTCTTCAAGCAACGCAAGTCGACAATAGTAAGCAGGTTGTACTCGACGCTGACCCGGAATAAGTCGTCCGGCATTTCGAATGCTCCGGCGGGTCCGCGACTGAGAATTTCATGTCCGACGATTTCTTCATTGGCAAGACGGTAGATCGGCATGGACACTGCTCTAAAGCAATCACCCCTGCGCAAGCGCTCCGTCAATTCCGTCAAAACTTCGCGATCCGCACCAAGCGATTTATGTTTCTCACCGGATGAAACCCGGTTCTTACCTAACATCTTACTTTCACGAACCGCCAGGCGAGCCAGAGAAATCATTTCTTCGATCGAGCAGAATTCGTACGGGAGTGCCATTACGCCAAGGCTGGCGGTAACTCTGATAGTTTCCGATGCCAGGCGCAGAGGATTCTCAGCCACTGCCAGTCGTACTTTTTCCGCAACCAACATACCTTCTGCAAAGCGCGTATCGGGCAAAAGAACGAGGAATTCGTCGCCGCCAAGCCGCGCGATGTGATCGGTGGGACGCAAAGTCTCGCGCAGGCGGGTGGAAATTTCTTTGAGAACGACGTCGCCGACTGCGTGTCCGAGGGTTTGATTGACGCGATCGAAATCGTCGCAATCAACCAGAACCGCAACCAACTGCCATCCTCCGCGCTGAGCGCGGCTGAATTCGTTCTGCAAAGCCGCTTCCAGACCTTTGCGGTTGAGCAATTCGGTAAGTCCGTCGATATTGGCCATCGCTTCCAACCTGAGCGTGGCGGATTCCAGGCGCGCGCTCACGTCCTGAAGCTCTTCTTGAGTCTTCTTAAGCGCGATGGCATGCCGGATCGACTGATAAAGCATGCGGTCATCGATGCCGCTCTTTAATATGTAGTCGCTGGCGCCATGCTTGACAGCTTCGACGGCGGTTTTCTCCTGATCGTCGCCGCTCAACACCAAAACCGGCACCCTGGCTTCAGCCTTAACTTTCAAAAAGGCGTCCAAACCATCCTTAACAGGCAAATCCATGAGGATGAGATCCAGCCCGCCCTTTTCAATGCGTTTCAAACCGGCCCGCTGATCCACACATTCCATGGCGAAATCGGCGCCAGAATTCAGAACTTTCTGCAGCTCTTTAGCAATCTTGGGGTCGTCTTCGATTAGGAGAACATTTTTCTTTTTGTCGACCATTTAAGTCACCGAGCTGGATTCCGTTAAAACACTTACTAAATCAGGCATGCACAAGAATTTGACTCGTGCCGAACTAAAAGGGGAGAAAAGGTAGCTCGCTCTCCTCAATTTCCCACATACCCCTAATAAAGACTAGCGAATCTCTAAGAACAAGAATCTATTTCCCTCTAGCTCTATGAAATATCAGCCACTCGTCCAATCCGCCGCCGTAATGTACGATTGCTAGTTGAGTTCGCCAGAAACCCGAAAACAGGCAGCAATGATACAGACCGAAAATCAAAGCACTTTGGAAACGCCGGCTTCTCCGGAAAAGAAGGCCGCCAAGAGCCTGATAAAGCAGGTAGTCATGATTGGCGCGGCGGCGGCTCTTCTTTACTTTTCTTTCCGCGGCTGCGACCTGGCGGCTATCTGGGCGTATTCGGTCAAAACAAATCCACTTTTTTTATGCTTACTCTTGGTGAACGGCATTATCAGCCACGTGATTCGCGCCGTGCGCTGGATTCTTCTGCTCAATCCATTAACCGCCAACGGCCGCAAAATCAGCCTCTTTAATTCCTTCAGCGCAACCGTCATGGGATATGCAGTCAATATCGCCGTGCCGCGCGGCGGTGAAGTAGTGCGACTGGTGTCTATTTCTCGCAGTGAGAACCTGCCGGTGGCTGGCGTTCTGCCCACAATGTTCATCGATAGACTGCTGGACATCGCGTTTTTGGCGCTACTGCTCGGAATTACCTTGATGATCGTTCCCAAATCGATATTCGGAGAACTGCCGCCCTGGCTGGTTCCGGGCGGGATCGGCTTGACCATCGCCACGTTTGTGGGGCTTGGCGTTTTGCCGTATATTCACAAAATCATCAATTGGATACTGGCAATGCCGGTCGCCAAAGAGAAACTCCCCGAAAAGTGGGCGGCCAAATTCGCCGCTCTGTCCAACCAATTCGGTGAAGGCACAAAGTCATTGACCAACCCGGTCGCTTATTTGCCAATCGCGTTATTGAGCATCGTCATGTGGGTTTGCTACTGGCTCAATCTCTATCTGGTCATCCTGGCGTTCAACATTCAGGACAAAGTGACCCCGCTCAATACGCTCATAACCTTCACCATCGGCTCAATAGGCGTGCTCGTGCCCACACCCGGCTCGGTGGGTGGATACCATTATTTGCTCAGCCAGGGTTTGATGAAAACATCCGGGCTCAATCAAGAACTGGCTCTGGCTGTGGCAACAGTCCAGCACTTCGTTTGCTTTATACTGGTTGCATGTATCCCAGCGGCGTTCTGTATGGCGGTTCAGTCGATGAAGAAAGGGAAATCGACAGCAGAATAAGCCAGACTCGGCACCATATTTAGTATCTGCGTTTCCAGGCAATTGCACGAGATTTGCTTTGATGGGAAGTAAATTCATAAAATCGGCGCAGGTGTCGTATTTCGGAGTTCTGTGCATCACTTCGGCTTGTACAGCAATTTTAATTAGTCTTGCTCTGATCGGGCTAATGAACAAAAATAATACGCTGATCAAATTGGGAATGGTTTGCCCGCTTATTGCAATGCTTGGTTTGCTTGTGTGGCCACTCTCGCTTTTGGTATTCCTTCAAATGTTATATCAATGGGTAACGTCTAAAGATTGGCATTCTGAACGTGGTTGCCTTCTTTCGCTAGCTGCAATTTTGTACTGTGTACTTGCCTCAGGCATAAACCTACCAGGATCATCAATAACCTCAAGCCATCGAGATTTTGGCGAATTCGTGATGTTTCAATTGACTCTGATCCTATGCAACAGCACATTCTGCGCGTTGAGCTATTTTCAGATTATCGAAACAGTTCAAGCACTGACTGGCGTCGACAAAATCGATGATCATTTGCAAATCAAAAAAACCTAGGCAGCCATCTATACCACACCCTATTTGCGACGCGCCCGGAGTTTCTTCTGACACTGCCCGCAGAAATGCGCAGAGCGACCGGCAAGTTTTACTCGTTCTATTTCCGTTCCACATACGCGGCAAGGCTTATCTTCTCTGCCATACACCCATGACTCGTTTTGATAATTGCCGTTAACGCCTTCGCTGTTGGCATAATCCCTAAGTGTAGTGCCGCCATGCTGGATCGCCTTGCGAAGCGTTTCTTCGATGGCAACGACAAGTTTAGCCGCTTCTTTTTCAGTGACCGAACCGGCTAATGAAAGCGGGTGAATTCCGGTTTGAAACAGCACTTCATCTGCATAAATGTTGCCCAGCCCGGCGATAATTGTTTGATCCAAAAGAGCGGTCTTAATAGCCTGTTTCTTATTTTTAAAAGCGGTGACCAAATAGTCCGGCGACAATCCGTCAAGCGGCTCAGGGCCTAATTCCTGCAAAGACGGAATAACGGTCAAAAAGTCTTCTCCGGGCGGCACATACCACATGCGCCCGAAGACGCGCATGTCTTCAAAACGCAATTCGCGCCCGCTTTTCAGTTTGATCAAGACGCGAAGGAACTGGGCGTCTCGATGCTTCTTATCCGCCACAATCAAGCGCCCGGACATACGAAGATGCACTCCCAGACCGGCTTTAGAATCAAGCTCAATGAGCAGATACTTGCCGCGCCTCTTAGCCGCGACCACGCTTCGCCCGGTCAGTCCTTTGACGAAATCTTTTATGGATGGGTAACCAACGGAGTCTTTGCGCAACACATCGACGGAAGTAAAACTGTCGCCGACGAGAAATTTCTCCAGTCCGATTCGAACTGTTTCCACCTCAGGCAATTCAGGCATTACACGGACCTACAAAGTTCATATCAGGCGAAATAAAACGCTGAGCAAAGTATCAAATAAACCGCCAGAAGCTGCACGCCTTCCAGCCAATTGCACTCTCCGTCGGTAGCGACATAGCCGAGGATGATAACAGACACGACAATGGAAAGCAGCTCGAATTCAGAGAAGAGCAGGCGCATCGGGTGACCGAGGAAGAAGCTGGAAAAAACGATCACGGGAGCGACGAAAAGCGCGATTTGAGCGCCGGAGCCGAGAGCAATATTCATGGACAGATCCATTTTGTTCTTCATCGCCATCATGACGGCGGTGCTGTGCTCGGCAGCGTTGCCGACGATGGCGACGAGCACCGTACCGATAAACAGCTGCGTCATGCCGAGCGTGTGCGCCGCTTCTTCCACTGCATGCGTGAGCAATTCGGAAAGGACCGCAACAAGCACGGTGGAAACGGCAAGGACGATAATGCTGGTGCGCACGCTCCAGCCGGAAGTGCCGATCGCTTCTTCCTTCTCGCTGTCGTCGCCGCGCACATAGAGCACTTTGTGCGTTTTCAAGCTGAACCAGAGACTGAGCAGATAGACGCCGAATTGCACGCAGGAAATGACCAGCGACAATCTGAGTTCATTGATGTGCGCGCCTTTGTGCGCGGCGTGGTGAAAAACGGCAGGCACGCAAAGGCTGATGGCCGCTAAGGCAAGAAGGGTTGCAGAAGTGGTGGCAGCGGTGCGGTTGAAAGTTTGAGTTTGAAATTTGGCGCCGCCCGCGATCATAGATAAGCCCAAGACCAGCAAAATGTTTCCGATAATCGATCCGGTGATGGACGCTCGGACCATGTCAACGTAACCGGCACGCAATGCGGAAAGGGCGATAATCAATTCGCAAGCGTTCCCGAATGAGGCGTTGAGAAGACCGCCCCAGCCCGATCCGACGCGGTCGGCAAGATATTCGGTCGCTTTGCCCATCAAACCGGCAAGTGGAATGATGGCGACGCAGGAGCT
>JADYYD010000255.1 GCA_020853845.1 Candidatus Melainabacteria bacterium | reverse complement strand
TGGTCGTATTCCTGGTCATGATGATGTACGTGCCGTTCGCTCCTTTCGAAGTGAAGCCGGGCGAAATGGTCGACAAGATTCTCGATAAGGCAAAAGAAATCAGTTCTGCAGCCAGCGGCAAAAAAGGCGGAGCACCAGGCTAAAAAGACTGACCGCTGCCCCTATCAGCTCTAAAGGAAATTGAAACAGTGCCGATTATCCGCAATACAAACCAACTCTTGAATCTTACGAATCTGGCGCTTGCAGTTCTTACTTGCGCGTTTCTTGGAGCAACTCAAGCTCAAGCACTGCCTTTCGGACCGATGATTACATCGACCGATTTGAGAGACACGGCACGCACGCTGCAAGAGCAACAGGGCAAAGATGTTAAAAGACGCCGGTTGGAAGCAACGGCGGAGGCATTATGCAGAGTGCCCGGCGAAGCCACCTCCAGACAGTGTCTCAACACTCGCTTCAACGAGATGGAAAGACTGGCCGCCAAAATGAACCAGCCGAACAACGCCGCACCTGCAGCCAAAGCTCAAGGTCAGGCACAAGCAACTCAAGCAGGAAATTCCGCAGCCGATATCGCTCGCGACCAGTCCGTAGCAGCGATTGACTATGCATCACGCTTTCTGAGAAATTTCACCACGGAAAGAGGAAATCGCTGGAATAGATTTCGCGACAATGTCTTCGTTCCGATGGCACTGCTTTTGCTTTTGCCCGGCGCGGTCATGGCACAAGTGCGTGCAATCATCTCGCAGAGCAATCCTGTAGTAGGCATGGTCAGCCCGATTGACGGCATCCAACGCTCGATCATCGCAATTTTCCTCATTCCAGGCAGCTATCTGATCGTGAATTACGCAGTCGATCTCGCCAACAGCATTTCCTACACCGTTTCGACGGAGTACAGAAATCTCTTCGGCTCAGACATGTACTCAGACGCGATGTGCGCTGAAATTCGCGCCTTCAGCGTACGTTATCTCTCGGAAAACGAAGGATCTCTAAGAGTGCCGGACCCGGATCTCAGCCCTATCCACAACGGCATCTTTTCACCAGCCGAAGGTAAACTCTGGGGCAAACTGGCAGATCCATGCGCCGGACTTTATCTCGTACCGCCCAACAGAGATGATGCCAGTATGCCGGCTTCCACCATCGCCGCACGCACCGTTCTATACACGAGCAACGCCGGCATGGCGACCGGCTGGGCAATACTCTGTGCGTTTCAAATGGCTTTCTTCTACTACCTCTTCTTCGTTGGTCCGGTCATGGCCGCGCTCTGGGTTTATCCAGTCAAATTCATGCGCGATGCTTTCGGCAACTGGTGCGAAGGGGTCCTGACGCTATGCTTCTGGAATCTTTTCTGGACCACTACCATCTGCCTGCTTGGTTGCTTCAAAGGCACAGACGACACCGGCCTTTTCATGGTCACCGCGCTGAATTTCCTGGCTACAGGTTCGGTCAAGCACGCATTTGATTTCGCCGGGCTTGTAAAAGCGGCCGGAATGAAAGCCGCCGAACTCGGCGAGAAGATGGGCAAAGCCGCAGCAGGAGCCAAATAATCTTTGTGAGATTTCAATTCAGGGGTGGATTGAAACTGCATTTGAGAAACGGCGGGCAGGTGGTGGAAATTTCAGAAAACGTCGGCGCACGCAATTTCTGAAATGCCTTGGAAACAATCTTTCATTACGATGGTGCTCTGATCTCGATCAGGGCTTCCCCTCAGCCATTTACTAAAACGCTACTATGACAAATTCGGTCATCCGAACTGCTGCTCCGAAGGTGAAAGACAATTTTTCACTAATGCAAATTTGCTTCTCGCTCATTGCCTTTGGACTGATTTTCTGCAGCTTCTCTCAAGAAGCTTCGGCAATTCCCAATCCGGGGACGAGCCTCAAGAGACAAAACGAGCACTACGAGCAAGAGGTGCAGGAGCCCGAAAAGGACGCCGAGGCGGAGGCACTGACCAGAGTGCCCGGCAGACTGACTAATCCGCAACTGGGAAGGGTTGCCAAAAACCGTGCCGAGCGGCTCGTCAACAAATTACAGAGCCCTGTAAACACGAACAAACAAGCCAAGGCAAAGACGCAGGCGCAAGCCAATGGCGTCGGTAATGCTGCAGCAGACATAGCGCGCGATCAGGCGGTGACGGCCATAGACTATTGCTCGCGCTTCATGAAAAACTTCACTACGGATGGTGGCAATCGCTGGGGAAGGATTCGCGATCAGTTTTTCATTCCGCTGGCAGTCCTGCTTATCTTGCCGGGAGCCGTACTGACTCAGGTAAAAGCGCTGATTGCTCAGAGCAACCCGATACTCGGGCAAGCCAGCCCGCTGGAGGGTCTGGAAAGAGCAATCGTAACGGTTTTTCTTGTGCCGGCAACCTATCTTGTCACCAACTATGCAGTTGACGTCGGCAACAGCATCCACCATTCCGTCTGCTCGGAATACTCTCGCTTGATGGGCTCCGACATGTATCGAGATGCCATGTGCGCGGAAATACGTGCCTTTGGCGTGCGTTATCTTTCTGAAAACGAAGGATCGCTGAATGTCCCTATGCCCGACCTCTCGCCGCGCGGCAGTGAGCCGTTTGCAGAAATCGAAGGCACTCTCTGGGGCAAACTTGCCGATCCGTGTGTCGGTCTATATCTAGTACCGCCTAATCGCGACGACGCCTCCATGCCGCAAAGCTCCATTGCCGTACGGATGGGTATGTACACTGCCAATGCCGGACTTTGCTCCGGTTGGGCATGTCTGACTGCATTTCAGATGGCGTTCTTCTATTACCTGTATCTGGTCGGTCCAATCATGGCCGCACTCTGGGCGTGGCCGATGAAAGTGTTCAGAGACGCGCTGCCCAACTGGGTTGAAGGTTGCGTCACTCTGGCCTTCTGGAGTTTTTTCTGGCAAGTCACCATAGCCATACTCGCGCTCACAAAAGCGCAAGCATCGACCGGACTTTATATGGTTACAGCTTTGAATGTGCTGGCCACCTGCTCGGTCAAACATGCGTTCGACTTCGCCGGAGTAATGCGCAGTGCTGTAGGACAGGCAGAGGCAATCGGTGCGGAAGTCGCAGCAAACGCGCAGGGTGGTGGCGGCGGCGGTGGCAAGGGCGGCGGCAAAGGCGCAGGCAAAGGTCAGCCGAAAGGAGCCAGCCCGAAAGTCGCAGATTCGCCGGGCAGGGTCGCCGACAGTCCGGCAGCGACGCCGGTCATCCCAGCAGCGGCGCGCACCGGCAGACGGCCGGAAGATGTGGCAGCCGGTCGCGACAGAAGAACGCCCGTTCCTTCAATATTGACAGCTACGCCACTCAGATCCGTCCCCGGAGTGATTGTCGAAACGGCGCTGCCTCCCGTGGCGCAACCAGTTGCTCAACCGGCAGTGCTGACAGCTTTGAATGACCAGGGTCGCCCCGATCTGGCTCGATTCGCATTCACACATGTAGACCTCACCGAATTGGATGACACCGCATTCACCACCACGCTGAATTCGACAACCAATGTCTGGGACAACCCAATCGCAACAAAACCGCCCTCGGCCGGTCCAGTAACCGCGCCGGCCAGAAACACCATCGGCAGCGTGCTCGGCAACGCCATCCAGGACGTCATGGTCTATCCGATAAATGTTCCTATCCAAGATCCGGATCTTATGAACGAATTGGAACCAGAAGCAAAAGAACAACAAGAAAAACTGGAAACTCAAAACTTCACCCCCAGTCAAGACGACGCTCTTACCCCCGCACAGGAGACAGAAATGAATTCGAACGACGACCCCAGAATCGCCAGAATGAGAGACGAGCGATTTGCCTTCACACCTCCGCCCATGGTCAACGGACAGGTTGCTCCTTCAGTTGTTGTGTCCGGCGCCTGCCAGACACCTCGTCAACTGCTCTCCAGAATGCAAGAAACGGTCGACCAGACTCAGAGCTTTGCACCGCCGCCCCCGCCCGTTATGCCTTCGGCTATGACTCCGCAGCCGGTCTGCGCTTTCACCCGCATCGAAAACGATGCTCATCAGAATTTCGAAGCGCAAGAAGAAAAGATCATTACTGT
>JADYYD010000254.1 GCA_020853845.1 Candidatus Melainabacteria bacterium | reverse complement strand
TTGCGATCTCTTTACAACCCGCCTATTAAGGCTCAGTACTACGTCTTCAGTCTCGCTTTGATCTCATGACTGAGAGCATCAAAGATAGTCGGCAGTTTCATTTTTGGAAAACCCTGAACTGGTGGCGCTTTGCTGCAAAATGGCGAACAATTAGCGCGGATTAGCGCGGGTTCATAAATGCGCGAGCTTGCGGCCGTTTCGAACATCAACCCTTCGGTTTTGCCATCGCCAGAAGTGTCTCTATGTTTTTGCATTCATCCGGAATTCCCGATACCCCGCATTCCAGCTTGATGGCATCATTGGGAATGCCTGGGAGAATTTCCGACTTGTACAGTGCTTCGAATAAAGTGATATGAAATCCGCGCGCCGAGGCAACTATGGTTTCCGGCAAGAGAATTGCCAGCCCGAAGGTCTCGAAGTGCGCGATGATATCGGTTTTGCGTTTCAGCTTTTCAATGCGCAGCGCAAAATTTTTCATACTTTCGGCGTTGAATGGCTGCACTTGTTGCCCGTTAATCACACCTACGTCGAGAACGAGCAGTGAGAACGGGCGATTGAAAAGTTCGTTGCGGGCAAATTCTTTTTCGATAAACCACAAAAGAGCGGGATAAGAATAGATGCCCGTGTCGAGCCTGGTCAGGGTCTTTTCTGCTGTGCGCACCTGGGACCAATCCACGAACATCGGTTCAACGGATGATTGGTTGGCTGTTTGCGGCTCTAGCGACGTCGGTACGTCGAAAAAACCGACCAGTTTGCAGTGCGCCAGGTTGAACAGAGTCGGCACCCAAAAACGTTTTGGAAACGGGAAACGGCGCAGCAATTCAACGACTGTTGTCTTGTCGTCGATCGCTTGATACATCTGTTTTTGAAAATTCAGATCGGCAGGCACGCCTTTGGCGACAACCTGTTCGAACTCGACTTCCGTGATGCCGGTCATATTCTTGCGCACATATTTTTCCAGCGTCATGCCCAATGCCTGCAGACCCTTGTAGTGGTCCACCAGCGTCATTCCTTCCATGAGCAGGTTTTCCAGGCGAATACGCACGGTTGTTTTTTCGGCTGAAATATCGGGATAGAAAGCGTAGTCGCCAGCTTCCCACGATACTAATTCAACGACGGCGCCGTCGCCTTCCATTCCTCGCAACGCGCAGTGGTACAACTTTCCTTCGTTAAAATACAGCTCGGCGGTATCGTTGCTGGCAATAATTTCGAGATTGCCCGTCATTGCTCCCAGTGCAATCGATTGCAAAAGCGCCGGCAACTGAGATGGGCGCAAGCCGCCAGTCATGCTGGGCTTGCCTTTCTTGGCCAGGTCGGACATCGTCGGGCTGGAAATCGCGGTTGCGGCCGGCTCGTCTAAAACACCATCGAGGTGCATTTTAGCCGCGCCCAGTCGAGCGCTGGTCGCCAGGCTCACTTCAGCATCAGGAAACTGCGCGCAAATCGTATTGTTGACCATGTTCACATCATCTGTGACGATGTCCCATTCGCGCGCCGAATTGACGCCGTCATTGCGATACAGCACCCACTCCAAACCCATCGAGCCGACTTTTTGTACCATGAGCACAAATTCTCGAAAGGGCAATTCGATAGTTTTGCCTTTATTGGTCGGAATATTCGCCCAGCTAGCCATATCCTCCAACTGCTGGAACGACGGTGGCCGTTCCTGTTGAGGCATCTGATGATTGCGAGCGCCGTCCTGGCGTTGTGGTGGTTGGTTTTTTTGCAGCATAAATGACAGATTGCAGCCGTGCGACTGTCCTCCTAGACATTTACCCGAAATTAAGGACGTTTGCTCTATTTATGCGTCGCGTTAGAAGAACTTGATTTTTTTTGTGAAAGTGCGGCAGGCGGCTTATCTCAGACCAACTATTACATGTAGCATAAAAATCCAAAAAGCAATGCAAACGGGGAATTGAACCCTGTTTGCACTGCTTCTTTTGGTCTCGTTTTATCGCTCACTCGGCAGCATTTGCACCAATCAAACGAGCGAGACGCGCGGCATATTTTCGAACTTCCGGTGCCAGTTTTTCCAACCGCTGTCGGTGTGGCAGGCGTCACGCACGACTTCGATGCGGCAGTTGCGCAGCTTTGCGCAAAGCCCCTCGACAGTCGCGAAGACGCATCCGTCCGCATTCACTCCGGCAAAGCGGAAGTTCTCCGGCCAGTAGCCGTTGTCCATGCACGCTTCGAACACCTCTTCAGCACCGCCGTCAGCATGCTTTTCGACTACGCACCAGAGTTTGTAGTCGCAGTCTGTCAGCAGTTCCAAGAGTGCGTTGTAGGTTTTGCTGTTGCCCCCGGCGTATTCGACGAAGATAATCGCTTCGCCCGCAGCCATTGCGCGCCGGATTTCGGCGGCGACGGCGTCTTGCAATTCCGGGTCGCGGCTGGCTTTGAACTCCAGCATCATGTCCACGACGACGAGCACGGGCGGCTCGTCGCTGCGGTCGATGTTTCCGTTCGCAGCCGGCTCATTGAGGCCGCCAATTCTTGTGCTCAGTGTCGTTTTCATAGTATGGGTGTGGAGTTTGGATTTGTTTTCTTGTTTTGTTTTGCCTTGCATAAATGCGCTCGTTCCGCGCGGCAAACCTATCCGCGTCAACCTACGCGAGCGTCGCCCGTGTAAGTTCTACTTCGGAGAGTTTGATGTTTGCCTTGCGGAGGAGTTTTCTCGGCTGAGAAGAGCGAATAGATGTGTTTTGAATCTAACAGGCGGAATTGCTCACACCTAATTGTAGAAAATCCCTCTGACTGACACGGGAAACGCCATCTGTTGGGCGTTTTGCATTATGCGGCCGGATTTTGATTTTGCCAAACTCGATAAAATCCGCGCCAATACCAATGGTGTGAGTCTCGTGCGTGAAACATTAGAGACTCGCGAACATCTCGTGAGTGATTACCATGCCTCAAATCTCAATTGATGCCAGATAGAGATTTGAAACTGGCAGGTTCCGAGAAGCTGAATTTATGGCGCTCGGAGCAACAATTAGCGCGAGTTAAGCAAGTCTCTAATCTTGAGTCTAGAGAAATTGTCGTGACTGGAAAATAGTCTCTAGTTAATAACGTTAGTTAGCGTCTGGCTCGGCAAGAGTGCCACGGGCCCGGCATTCGCGCGTTTTCTTCCGGGTCGCGAATCGCTTGGCTCGGGGCTGCTAAAAGTGTCAGTCTCAGGCATCTCCAGCGAAACCTCTCACCAGCAGCCAAACCTCAAAATTCAAGCAAAACCGAATCTTCTTGCAAGAATTTCAGCCGACAAAAGATGCCGCACCCGCGGTCTGTCGCCGCCCAAGTTGAGCTGTTCGTGCCGGTTTGACGCCAGGAGCAATTGAACCAAAACAATCCACGCAATATGCCAAAGAAAGTCATTGTCCGCCTTCTTCTCATTCTCGCCGTTATCATTGGCGCGATTCTCGTCGCCAAGCTGATCGGTGGGTTCGTCTTCCCGTTCGTCAGCGCCGGTGTTATCACCTTCGTTGTCGAATTCGTAACGGTCGCGCTCATCGCCATGTTCGGTTTCGGACCGATTGGCACGAAATCACCTTCGCCCCGCAACGGGCTGGTGGTCGTCGCCGTCGTGTGCGTGCTCGCTTCGCTGGCAATCGGCGGGTTGGCAGGGCTGGTCGGCGGTGTCGCCGGCACCTTTGCGACCTTGATCTATTTCCGCGGCGCGCTGTAACGCGTCCGCAGTTCTCGCTGCACTGAATGTGGTGGCGCGCTTTGTCAAGGCGCGCCATCACTAGCGCGGCTGTGTTAGTTAGACGCAGAGCGGTTTGTTAGCCTCGACCGCTCATGCGGCGCAGTTTAATGCTGCCGAAATCGCAACGAGGCATTTAAATCCAGACTAGAAACTCGTTTCAAACCAAATATGAAAACATCGAATATAGCTGGAGCCTCAGACGACGGGCCCGGCGATGAAAGAACTGTCGTATCGCTGCTTCGGCAATTGACTGCCGAGGCGAAACAGTGGCAGATGGACGCGCAAAAGCATATGCTGGCGGGCGACATCGACACTGCCCTGGTCTTCTTCCGGAATGGACTCGCAAAAGCGCAAGCTGCAGGCGAATCCGAGCTGGAGGCGGAATTGCACAACAGCGTCGGTTGCATGCTCTCCAAGCTGGGCGATAAGCTCGGCGCCAAAGCGCACTATGCCTCAGCAGTGGCAATTCTGGAGCGCCTGTTCGAACCCGGGCCCAAGGAGCCGGACATCCTCTTCTTCAGCCGCAACAACATGAAAGAGGCGCAGCGCCAAATTCATGCGCAGAAGGTCGAGAAGATGCTCAAGCAGGCGACGCGGCTTCTCTTGAGCGGCTATTTGCAGCAGGCGCGCAACCTGCTGGAGGAGGCTCTGCCTTACGCCGAACACGGAGCGCAAGATCCGATTCTGGAGGCGGAATTGCTCAATCAGCTCGCCTTCACTTACGCCAAGGAGCGTCAGAAAAGCAGGCGCGAGGAAAACCTCGCTACCGCCGTGAGCCTGATGAAACGCGCGGTTGCGCTTGTGGAGCCGCATGTTGATCGTGAGGACGGCGCCGACAAACTGATGCGCATTCTCGATCGCAATCTGGAGGACTTTCAAGAACTCCTGAAGGAACGCCCGATCTGGGCTCTGATCGAAGAAACCGACGCGTTTCTGCTGCTGAATGTGCACGAGCATGCCGAAGCCGCCGCCAGCACAGCAGCCGAGTTGTGCAGGAAGAAATTGGGCGCCGATCACCCGGCGATGGCATACGCGCTCAATCGTGTCGGTTTCAGCCAACTGATGATGGGAGACTTTGCAAGCGCGCGCAAAAACCTGCGTGTGGCCAAAGCGATCATCGCGAAGTGGCCGAAACACTCTGATGAAGCGCGCACCATCAACTTCTCACTGGTCTGGGCGGAAACCGAAGGGCGTCCGTCGGGAGAGTGGGGAGTGGTGCCACCGGAGTGGTCGTAACAGCAAACGGGGTGGAGAGCCGATCTTCACCCCGTTTGTCTTTGGGCAAGGCTGTACTATCCCGTGTGGTATCTGTGGGACACGGCAGTTCAATTGGACACGAAAGCAGTGCGCATGTGCATTTGCGGGAAGACGGATGCGGAGCCGGTTTCGCAACTTGATTCCGGTTTGAAATGCATGGTCTTTTGATAGGCATTGAACGCGTCTTGCGAACGACCTTGCTGGGTGTAGATCCATGCCAGCCTGACGAGTCGTTTTTTTGCTTCCGGCTCTTGCTCCATTTCAAACCTCTGATCGTCTTTGATGGCGCGCAGGCACCAGCTTTCGGCCTGGCGCATATTGC
>JADYYD010000253.1 GCA_020853845.1 Candidatus Melainabacteria bacterium | reverse complement strand
GACCAATTTGCTTATGCAAGCGCACTTGATGCTCACAATTCCATGATGGGCGGAAAGGATGTAAAAAACCAAGAACACCTGACGTTGCTGGATAGCGCGGACCCATCCAAGTTCGTCGGCGCCGAAGCCAAGCTAGTGGCCGAATCGCGCGCGCTTCTGAGCCTGCTTGGTTCGAAAGACATGTTGGAAGGAGGCATCAACTTAAAAGAAGCTGCTGCAGACTCACCATATGGTGCTGAGGCAGTCTACAACCGTCAATTTTTGCAAGACAATTTCGCCAGACTGGCGATGTTGGATGGGGATGGCAAAACGGTTTCATTCTCAGACTTACGCACCGCACTCAGCCAATCGAATGCGGCGCTGTCAAGAATGGAAGAAATGAGACTGATCAAGAACTACGATCACGTTAAGTCGGTTCTTCGGATGGCAGACATGTCTATGTATGGTGGTCATGTGTATCCTGAGCACGATTATCGCGGCAAAGACTCCAACTACAATAGAAAATCAGGCTACTGAGCGGCAACCTGAAATTCATCTGCATTAGATGCGATCACTCGACAAAGTGATCGCATCACTGCATTTACGGAAACATGTGACCATAGAATGAGTCAGTAAGCTCAGTGGTCAGTGGTGGAACCTTACCGGTTTCGCCGCCGGTTTTGCGTATCTGTCATTATGAAATCCAATCGCTGGTTGATTTATTTAAACGAACGCTTCCCTCTCCTGCAATATGGAGCGATAGTGGCGGCATTCTCCTATTCGGGATTGTGCGTTTCGCGAATGATGCGCGGAGCTGCCGGGCTGCCCGACTGGCATGCATTTGCAGCCGCTTACTTTTGCGCACTCATTCTCTTTTTTCAACTTAGAGTGGCAGACGAATTCAAAGATCACGATGAAGACTGCCGATATCAGCCGGAGCGACCGGTGCCCAAAGGGCTTGTGAAACTCAAGGAACTAGCGCTCATCGGTGGACTGGGCGCTTGCATTCAGTTTGCGCTCGCTTTTACTTACGAGCAAAGCTTGTTGTTGCCTCTACTGTTGACCTGGTTGTACTTTGCGCTCATGAGCGTTGAATTTTTTGTGGGCAGTTGGCTCAAAAGGCATCCGTTTACATATTTATGGACACACATGCTCATCCTTCTGTTCGTCGACATATTTATTACCGCATTCGACTGGATGAAGAGCACCGCATTGCCACCATCAGGGCTCTGGCTGTTTCTCGCGGTCAGTTTTTGCAACGGTGTCATCATCGAAATTGGACGGAAGATCAAAGCGAAAAGTGAAGAGAAAGACGGCGTCACAACATATTCCTCTGCATGGGGTTTGCGTCCCGCAGCCATCGCGTGGCTGGCTGCCGTTTTGCTGAGCGCAATGCTCGCGACTGCAACCGCCGCCAAATTAGGTTTTGCCTTGCCAATCGCAATCTTGACGGCATTTCTATTAGCATGCGCTGCGATCATCACGATCAATTTCGTCAAACATCCGAAAACCGGCAAGTCATTCGAGGCATTCTCCGGCGCGTGGACTCTAATTACATACTTGGCGCTCGGAGCTGCCCCATCAATTATCTCGACTGCAGAAAAACTGTTCTAAAAAACTCAAGGCCCCATCATGAAAAACATCATTCTCGACACAGAAAAGCATTCTCCACAATTGACAGGCAATAAGGCGGCCAATCTGCACAAACTTAAGTCCGCAGGTTTCAGCGTGCCCAGTTGGATAACCATATTGCCCAGCGCTCTGGGTGACGATGCGCGCTGGCAAGACCACCTGCTCGAAACGGAACTTTCCGATTCACTTGCAAAACCGCATTTTCAGAACGCACTACTTGCGGTGCGCTCATCCGCCCTCGAAGAAGATGGAAATGCAACTTCATTTGCCGGACAGCTCGATAGCTTCTTAAACGTCAGCCATGAATGGGTGATGACAGCTATTCGCTCGGTCTGGCTGTCCGGGTCGAGCGAACGCCTTTCAGCATATCTTGCGGGGATGAAAATCTCGAAGTCGAATGCCGGCACAGCCGTTATCGTGCAAAAAATGGTCAAAGCTAAACTCTCCGGTGTCGCATTCAGTGCCGACCCCATAAGCAGCGACAGAAAGGTAGTGGTAATAAACGCTGTTGAAGGACTGGCGGATAAGCTGGTGTCCGGAGAAATCAGCGGCGATCTCATTTATGTTTCGAATGAAACATCAATCATGCGCAAAGAGAAGACAATTGCAGCTAACATCAGCGATTCCATAATATTGGAAATTGCCGCCGCCGCACGCGCAATAGAAACTCTTTTTGGCTGCCCCCAGGACATAGAATGGGCGCATGACGGAAATCAATTGTTCATCTTACAAGCGCGTCCAATCACCACGCTCAAAGATGAATGCGGCAGTTTGCGGATTTGGGACAACAGCAATATCTCGGAGTCTTATCAGGGCGTAACGACTCCTCTCACATTCAGCTTCGCGGCAAAAGCATACGAGCATGTATATATCCACTTTTGCAAATTGATGGGTGTCTCTGAAGAACGCATTCAAGCTAACCGCCAGATCTTTCCGAGCATGCTTGGATATGTTCGCGGCAGGATTTATTACAACCTCGTCAACTGGTACAGATTGCTTGCGTTGCTTCCAGGCTTCCAGGTCAATAGACCTTTTATGGAACAGATGATGGGAGTCAAAGAAGAGTTACCGGCAGAAATCATAGAACAAGTATTGAAGGATAACAGCGTCGGACGGCTTCAGGCGCAGGCAAACTTCCTGGTTTCAGTCAGCGCGATGCTGGTGCGGTTTGCCAATATAAAAGGCGAGATCAACAAATTTCAAAAGCACTTCGATTCGACAATCTCTGAAGTTCCGAACGATTTGTCAAAACTCACGGTTGATGAGCTGGCGAAACTATATCGAACGCTTGAGAAAAAACTTCTTTCCTCTTGGGACGCACCACTGGTCAACGACTTTTTCGCAATGATATTCTTCGGCTTGCTTGGCTCGCTAAGCAAGAAATGGTTTCCTGAAACTTCGTTTTCCTACCACGAGCTGTTGGTTCACTCCGGCGGAATCATAAGCGCAGAACCACCGCAGTTGATCGAAAGAATGGCGCAAATCGCTCGCGCTGATGCTGGGCTGCGGGATGCGTTGAAGCATGGAAATCTCGAAGAGATCGAAATCGAGATAGAAGCCAACGAACAGTTTAAATTATCGTTTCAAACGTACTTAAATAAGTTCGGCGATCGATGCTTCAATGAATTGAAACTCGAGAGTCGCTCTTTGATCGATAATCCGCTACCGCTGCTGCGTAACATTGGTTTCCTGGCTTATAAGGAACAACGCAGCAAATCGGCAGACAGTTCCGAAGTCTCCAACAGCAGCAAAATGCAGATTGCAAAACTTCCACTTTTGAAAAAGATGGTGTTCAACTTTGTCTCTTGCCAAGCAATCGAAAGAATTCGCTGGCGCGAGAATTTGCGTTTTGAACGCACTCGCTTATTCGGACTGGTGAGAAGAATTTTCCTGGAATTCGGAGCGAGACTTTCGTGCGCCGGCGTTCTTTCCGCCAGGGATGACATCTTCTACCTGGAAGTCGAGGAAGTTTTGAACTTCGTTGAAGGAAAAAGCACCACCAACAATTTGGCAGCACTCGTTGACTTGCGCAAGTTGGACTCGAAAGAATTCAAAGCGACTGCGGCACCACCCAACCGAATTGTTTCGCGCCAGGCGGTTCTCACATTTGACGAACTGGCGTCGCAGCCAACTGAAGAAAGGCGGGAAAAAACAATTTTCGCTCATGACGCGCAGGTCATTCATGGCTTGGGCTGCTCACCCGGCATTGTTCGCGGCAGAGTCAGAGTGGTCAAAGATCCTTCGACGGCAAAGCCCTTGGAGGACGAAATTTTGATCGCGGAGAGAACCGATCCGGGTTGGATAGTTCTCTTCACGCAGGCAAAAGGAATTATTGTCGAGTACGGCAGTCTCCTGTCTCACACGGCAATCGTGTCGCGTGAGCTGGGTATACCGGCAATTGTTTCTTGCAGCGGTGTCATGAACTGGCTGGAAGACGGTGATTTGATTGAGTTCAACGGCAAAACAGGAGCGGTAAGAAAATTTGAAGAAAAACGAAACGCAATCACTGAAGAAGAAATTTCGCTTTCTGGCTCGGAACATGATCTGAGCGACAACGTCGTGAAACTCATTGAATCCACAGGTCTCCGTCAGGAGGCAAGTTAGGGGGAGGTGTCAAATGAGAAGATTCAACTCCGCTCTTACTTTGAAAAACAGACCGGAACTCCGCTTTTCCGAAATCGAGAACCATGCTGATTTTTCACGCATCCGCTACGCACAGTGCTGGGAAGATGCCGACATTCTTTTGCAAGCATTGGACGTCCAACCGGGTGATGTTTGTCTTTCGGTTGCATCGGCAGGAGACAACAGTCTTTCACTGCTGTCAAAAAATCCTGCAAAGGTGATCGCTGTGGACTTCAATCGCCAACAAATCGCCTTGCTGGAATTGAAAGCGCGTGCGTTCAAATATCTCAACTACGATGAGCTTCTCTGCCTGGTCGGCGTGCGTGCCGGCGACAGAGTAAAACTCTACACCAAGCTGCGTCCGCATCTGTCGCAAGCGACAAGAAAATTTTTCGATGTGCAAAAGCTGGACATTTCTCGTGGCGTTGGTCACGCCGGAAAGTTCGAGAAATACTTCGAAATCTTTAGAAACGCGGCGCTGCCATTCGTGCACGCGAAAGATGTCTGCGACGAGCTGCTTGTCTCGCGCAGCGCTGAGGAAAGGCGCCGCTTCTTCGATGATGTTTGGAACACACCAAAATGGCGCACGCTGTTTCGCATGTTCTTTTCACGCAAAGTGATGGGGCTGCTCGGCCGCGATCCTTCGTTTTTCCAATATGTGCAAGCAGATGTGGCGGAAGCAATTCTGAGCAGGACAGAACATGCATTGACGCAGCTCGATCCATCTGCAAATCCTTACTTACAGTGGATTTTGAAAGGCAATTATGTGTCTGCCTTGCCGCACTATCTGCGCAAGGAGAATTATGAAGCGATCAAAGCGAACATCGATCGACTGGAGTGGCATACGGGATCAATCGAGTCTGTGTTGGAAGATATCCAGCCCGGCTCTATCGACAAATTCAATTTGAGCGATATCTTCGAATACATGTCGATGGACAACTATCATAAGTTGCTCAACACGCTTGTCCTGGCAGGAAGAACCAGCGGTCGCCTCGTTTACTGGAATATGCTGGCGCCGCGCAGCCGTCCGGAAAAGATGGCTCCTGTTCTAACCGCTCATAGCGAGCTGGCAGATCGACTGCACAAAGAAGACAAAGCGTTCTTCTACAGCAGGTTGATTGTGGAGGAGATTACTTGTTAGAAACGCTCACAGCTTCCGCTGGTGTTTTTAGCAATCCTCTCGTCGGGATGAGCCTTGTAATGGGAATACTCTGCGTGGCGATGAGCGCCCTGTCCGTCATCAAGAAAAGATCTGGCTGTGAGCCTGAATTGATTCGAAAAGCGCTTCACGTGCTGATGGGCTGCGTCACGCTGAGTTTCCCCTTTATTTTCAAGGAGACTTGGCCTGTTGCCATACTCGCCATTGTCACCGCAATCACTCTCTCATTTGTCGGTCGATTGAAAATGCTCGACTCCTGGGGGTGCGTTCTCAAAGCTGATGGGCGCCGCTCGTACGGACACCTTTGTTTTCCACTCGGTGTCGGAATTCTCTATACTCTGACCGCAGGCGATGCACTCTTCTTCTGTATTCCGGTGCTAATTCTTACCCTTGCCGACGCTGTCTCTGCGCTGGTCGGTATTAAATACGGCGCGCACAAATACTATACTGTCGATGGGTCCAAAAGCACTGAAGGCTCGCTGGCATTCTTCACTTTCGCGCTGCTCGGCACACTAATTCCGCTGGACCTCTTCACTGCTCTGCCGGCTGATGTCACACTCTTTATCTCTCTCATCATGGGCATCCTGGCTATGCTCTTCGAGGGAATTGCCTGGCGAGGCTTTGACAATATCGCCATCCCTTTGGGCGCCTATCTCGTATTGAAAACACACATCGATCTGCCTGCCGCCGACCTCTCGGTGAGACTTTTCATGCTGGCAATTATTCTGAGTTTTTCCATCGCCTGGCGGCGCAAGACCACGCTTACCGGAAGCGCGGTTCTCGGCGTAGCTCTCTTCTCTTACGCCAGCTTCGTGATCGGCGGCTTCGCCTGGATGGTTCTGCCGTTGATCGTCTTCACCTGCTATCGCTGCCTCATGCCGGCGCGATTTCAGGCAACTGAAAATAAACACTCGCTGTACGCAGTCTTCAGTGTTGCCAGCACCGGTCTGGTCTGGCTTGTCACTTCACACTTCATGCAAAAGCCTGAGTTTATCTATCCCTATGCGCTGGCATTTGCAGTCCACGCTGCCATCATCATGGTCGCCCACGTACATTCTCGAGGTTTCAACTCAAGCCGGCTGCGCATACTTCTAAATGGCACATTGCACAGTTGGTTGCTGCTTTTCGTACCTTTTCTAATATTCGCCGGCTTTTCTCTACAATCAATTCTGCTGACATTCCTGGCGCCTGTTCTAATAGCCTTGCCAGTTCTGGCTTTCTACCTTTCCCAGCAAGATCCGACCAGGTCTCTCACAGGGAAAACCCGGTGGTTCAAGCAAGCCGTCTTTGCCATAATTGGATCCCTTGCAGGAGCAGTACCGGCGGCTTTCATACATTAGAAGGGCAAGCTTGAAAGCTAGTTTAAGAGCAAGTAAACACTCGGCGAAGTGTATGAATACTGGGAACAATAGCTCGCGAAAAACCTACTATTAATTTGGTGGGTCTCGAATAAAGGAGATACGCAATGGCAGAAGCTCTGTCGGCGCCTAGTTTCGGCTGTCTGAATTACACATTTGCAGTTAAGCCGGAAAGTTTGTCCTCTGAACTCGCGGAGATGTCCGCAAAATTTGCAGCTACCTTTCCCGCCGGATGCGTCGAAGCATCGCAGGGCTCCAGCACGCCATCGCAATACTTGTTCGCCATGTATGAAGGCAAATTGACGGCGCGCTGCTCCATCTGGGCGGATACGAAACTACTGACGAAACCGACCGCCGAAGAATTGCAGCTTGCGGACAACACAGAAATTCGCCTTGGATTCATTGGTCATTACGCGGCCAATTCTCTGAAGGCCGGTTTGGAACTTTTAGAACTTGCATTTGCGGAGCTGAAACGCAAAGGCTGCAACTATGTAATCGGTCCGATCGACGGTAGCACGTGGAAGCGCTATCGTCTTATTACTGAAAGTTGCGGAGAACCGATATTTTCGCTCGAACCCGTCAACCCAATGAGCTGGAACAATCACTTTCAGTTGTCCGGCTTTCGCAGTATCAAAACATATGGATCTTCACTCAATAAAGACTTGAAAGCAAGAGATCCAGACATGAAGTCCATTAAGGCGAGAATGACAAAGCAGGGTGTGAAACTCAGATCGCTGGACATTGAAAACTTGCAACACGAGCTCGAAGGTATTCATCGTGTGACGATGGATGCGATGAGCGATAACTTTCTCTTTTCCCCGGTGGATAAAGCAACCTTCTTGAAAGAGCAGATGAAGCTGACAGCGCTTGCCGATCCGGACCTGGTAGTGGTGGCTGAGAAAGCAAACAAAATTGTCGGCTATCTTTTCTCTTATCCTGATCGGCACAGCATTGAAATTCCGCAGCGATTGATTATGAAAACTATCGCTCGCGATCGCGATGAAAAACTGAAAGGTCTTGGACGCTATCTGTTTCAGGAAGCACACACGCGCGCTCACGAGAAAGGCTTTCGCGAGGCGATTCATGCACTTTATGCAACGGGCAATACGGCAAGCGAAATCTGTCAATACTATGGCGAGCAGATTCGCTGCTACGCGTTGTACGGCAAAGCCATATAAATAAATCAGCAAAAGATTATGAACCTTGTCGAATTACTTTCCGACCATGCGCATACAAAGGCAGAAAAAGTTGCACTGAAAGACTGTCGTGCAGGAAAGGTTCGGTCGATCACATATTGGAATTTGCAACAACAGGTTGAAATTGCATCAGAGAATCTCCGGCGTGCAGGCGTCAAAAGAGACAGCCGTGTTCTTCTAGCCGTTACATTGAGTATTGAAACTTACGTAATTCTGCTTGCAATATTCCGTATCGGAGCCATTGCAGTAGTGGCAGATGCGTCACTTGGATTTCAGGTTTTGGAACAATCAGTGTCAATGGTAAAACCAGATGCGGTGGTTTATGACTTGAGAACAAGTTTGCTTTGCTTGCTTTCTTGCGAAGTTAGAAACATCCGCTTGAAATTATTCAGCGACACAATTGTTTCTCAGCAATCGGAAAAACTCAATGTCAAAACATCGCAGTCAAGCGTCATAGAAAATGTCAACGAAGATCATCCTGCATTGATAACATTCACGAGCGGCTCAACAGGAAAGCCCAAAGCGATCGTGAGAACGCATGGATTTCTTCAACATCAACATAATGTGATCGCAAAGTCATTGACTTCAGACCCAGGTGATGTTGAATTAACTACATTGCCGGTCTTTGTCCTTTCGGCACTTGCACATGGCATTACTGCGGTGTTGCCAGATTGTAATATGCGGAAACCAGCATCTATCGATGCAACAAAAATCGCCGCACAAATCGAAAGATGCGAGATAAACAGGATAATTGCATCGCCTGCTTTTCTGCAGACATTGTCAGATTTTCTGAGCAGCAAGAGACAATCTCTAAATCTAATACGCAGAATTTATACCGGTGGCGGTCCGGTATTCCCCGCGCTCATGAAACAGATGAAAACCGTTTTTCCCAATGCTGAACTAATTGCGGTTTACGGCTCTACAGAAGCAGAACCAATCGCACATATAGATTTTGGCTCGATCGCACAAGAAGATCTGACACAGACATTCGCCGGTGGTGGACTTCTTGCAGGAAAGCCAATCCAAGACATCGAGCTGCGCATTGCTGACTTTGAAACTTTGAACTCATCATGTCGAGGAGGAATAGCAAAAAGCATTCCTGCGTTGCCGCCGTTTGCTATCGGTGAAATTCTGGTAAGTGGAAAACATGTTGTAAAAACCTATCTTGACGAACGTGGAAACGCCGAGACAAAAATTGAAGTCGATTCTCAACCAGGCAAAGAAATGTGGCATCGAACAGGTGATGCCGGTTATACGGACCATGAAGGACGACTGTGGCTGATGGGCAGATGCACCTCGAAGATTGAAGACGAACGCGGTGAAGTCTACCCATTTCAAGTTGAAGCAGCCGCTTCAGAAATAAATTCCATTCGCCGTGCCACTTGTTTGAAATCGAACGGCAAGAGAATCCTCATCGTCGAGAGAAAGCGACAACACTTACCTATAACATTCGCAAGAACACAAACCGGCGATGCAGCTTTTTTGGGCACCATTAACGATGCCTTTCGCTGGCTTCAGTTCGACGAAATACGCATCGTAGATGCACTTCCTGTGGACCGGCGACACAATGCGAAAATTCAATACTCGCAAATTGCAAACAGGTTAAATAAACATTTTCCATGGACCTGGGGACGAATTGTTCATCAGCAGGCAATCTTTATCAGAAACTGAATCCGCGTCTAAAAATAAACGGCTAAAAACTAGGAGCTGCCCGGTCTTTCGACCGGACAGCCCCACCCCCTCTGCAAAACTTTTCTCTTGCTCAGTTGTTCGAGTTCTCATCGAACATTCTGAGCGCTCTCATGAATGCTATTGCAGCTTCTCCGCTGCGACCTTCCTTTGACAGAGTCGAGGCAAGCATTAAAAGCCCGCGCATCGATGTTTCAGCACTCAAAAATTCATCAGAGATCCAAAGAGCGGTTCTGAAAAATTCTTCCGCCATCTTCGTGTCACCGACTTCGTCAAAGACTCGTGCCATGTGCATGATGTGCACCCATGACTCCAGAGCTTCGCCATCGCCTCCGCGACTGTGGCGACTCAGGTAGGGCTCATCGATACGCAATTCCATGGTCAACTTCATCCTCCAACTGAACTAATAGACGTAGCTGTTGCGATTTTGATTCCGTTTTTTTGTGACAATAGAGAAACAACCCGTTATCGCTTAAAACCAGTACCAGAGCCGTGTTTCAGCCCATAAATACAAAGTTGTCAATATTACGAAATTGTGAAACTCAATTGCGATAGGGGCACCACAAATCCGATATGATTTCTTTGAGCAGGAGTGGGCCATGCAACCGAACGAAGATCCGGACGCTACCTTAAGAACCGGAGCAGATCCGGTGGAAGCGCCGAAGATGAAAATTTGCCCGAAGTGCGGGATGGAAAGGCTCCCGACCACGACAATCTGTCCTGCAGACGGCACTGTTCTGAAGAATTTCTCTGCAGATCCTGGCTCACCCCTTTCCAGTCTCAGCCAAAACTACGAATTTCTCTCGGAACTCGGGCGTGGAGGCATGGCTGTTGTTTATAAAGCGAGAAACTTGAAGTCGCAAGAAATTGTCGCTATCAAGAAATTGCTGGCGGCTACTTTGACGGAAACAGCGATGTTGCGCTTCCAGCAAGAAGCGAAAGCCATCACCAGCTTGCGTCATCCAAATATAATTTCGGTTCACGAATTTGGCGTCGCTGATGATGGCGAACCATATATGGTGATGGAGTATGTCGAAGGTTCAAATCTCGGCGAGTTAATTAGAGAGAAAGGTTCTCTAACAGTTGAAGAGAGCATGCACCGCTTCATTCAGTTGTGCGACGCGCTGCAACATGCGCATGCTGCCGGTGTTTTGCATCGCGACTTGAAGCCTGGCAACGTGATGTTGTCCGAAAAAGACGGAAGTTTTGCCGACGCGAGACTGGTCGACTTCGGTATTGCGAAGTTGATGGCTAAGGAAGGCGAAGAAGCAGAGAAGTTGACAATGACAGGTCAGCTCTTCGGCAGCCCACCTTACATGAGCCCTGAGCAGTGCCGCGGATTCGCCTTAGATGCGCGAACCGATATTTATTCGATGGGTTGTGTAATTTTCGAGTCTCTCACAGGCAGAGCACCACTCAGGGGTGAGAGCATTCTCGAAACTATCATGAAGCAAGTGAATGAAGTGGCGCCTTCGATGAAAGAAGTGTGCCCCGAGAAAGATTTTTCACCTGCGCTGGAAGCGATTGTCGCAAAGGCGCTTGCAAAAGATCCGGCCGATCGATTTCAGACAATGCACGAGCTTATGCTTACCTTGATGGAATCAGGAACTCAATATGGTCTCAAGAATCTGACCGTAACCAGCACCGCTCCCGTCAAAGAGCTGAAAAAGAACTACAGCGTTCCAATCTCCCTCCTTCTCACGGTTATTTGTTTCGTCGGTTTGATGTTTGCCGGCAAGCATTATTGGAACGACTATGTGGAAAAGAAAAAAGTAGCTGATTTGAAGGCTTCAGTTAAAACCAGAAGAAAAATCTTCGGGCAAATACCGCACAATGAACGTACTGATGAAACACTACAAAACCTTTTCCAGACCGATATAGGCATCGATAGTCTGAATTTGAATGGCTCACCAGTTACGGATGCCAGTGCGATCTATATAGCCAAACAGAGGTCGCTAAAGGCCTTGAATCTTGGACAGACGAAAATAGGCGACGGCACGCTAAAAGCTATTACCGAGTTGCGACAATTGGAATGGCTCGATTTGGGAGGCACCGCTGTTACTGATGAGGGCTTAGCCAACCTGACGAGTTTTAATACACTGAGGCACCTTTCGCTGGATAAAACCAGAATCACTGACAAAGGCCTTAAGCACATCCTAAAAATGAGCCAACTGCGAATCTTGGATCTGAGCTACATTCCCGACATTACAAGCGAAGGTGTGAAAAAACTTGCAGCGCTCAAGCTCGAAAGACTCAATCTTTGTGGTTACAGCCTTAATGACAGCCTAAAGACCGTGTCGCAAATGAAAACATTGAAACAGCTCGATATTGGGCGAAGCAGCCTTTCCGATAGAACCATAGATCAACTGAAAGATATGACCAATCTGGAAGCGCTAAGTATCCACGGAACTGAAGTCACCTCCGATGGTTTCAAATACTTATCGGGACTGAAGAATCTTCAAAGACTCAATGCTTCAAGACTAAAAATCAACGACGATTCTGTCGTCCATATCATGAATCTGCCAATCTTTGTTTTGGATTACAGCGTCACGCAAATAACAGACAAAGGATGTGTTGCCCTCTCTATGATGCCTCATCTAACCAATCTAAACTTACGCGCAACGCAGATTGGCAATGCCGGGCTGGCAGCAATTGTGAAAGCTCCGAATTTGAAGACTCTCGATGTTGGACAATCTAGAATCACAGACGATGGATTACCGGCCCTGGTAAAAACGGATATCGGAAAAGTGAATTTGCGCGGATGCTACGGCGTCAGCGGGCCGGGAATAGATAAGCTTGATGAAGATGCAAATCACATCGAAGCTCAAAGGGAAGACGTCAATGTAAAAGGTAAGTACAAGCGTAGAATGCAAATCTACTACAAGGATGCACCGTAAGTTTTCAACCAGTCAAAGTCGAACGCTTTCTTAATTCAGTTCAAATTATGTCGAGGCGCGCGAGGATTGCTGGCGAACTAAATTTCCTGATTCGCTGTACTCGAATGCTTCAATCTCTGCGGCTGACACATTCATTCCTTGCAATTTG
>JADYYD010000252.1 GCA_020853845.1 Candidatus Melainabacteria bacterium | reverse complement strand
CCAGGTAGTTCATTTCTCGTTTGCGCCTGCGCGCGTGACGGGAAATTTGAAGCGGCCTTTAGTCGTTCATTCACCCAATCTCAATGATTGCGCGATTTGAACCGTCGACTTCGTTTCTACTTTCTCGCCTCAAACCAAGGGATTCTAAAAATGACAAGCCCAACTGCATCAGTACTGCGTACTAGCGAAATGGGCGAGCTGAACGTGGTCTTTGGAAGCGGAGGGAGCAAAGCGGTTCTGGCGGGTGCCGGAGCCATCATTGCCCTTCAACTCGCAGGTCTGAAAAACTTTGCCACCATCGGAGGTGCCTCAGGCGGGTCCATACCTGCCGCACTTCTGGCAAGCGGAGCAGACGCGAAACAAATTCTGTCGCACGCATTGCAGACAGACTTCTCGAGCCTGCTCACTCCCAAGACCGGCAAACTCGGTCAACTTCTTGCGCTCCTCATGAAGTATCGCTTCGAGCAAACGCGCCCGGAAAACGGCGCTTTCTCAAGCGAAAAGCTTGGAGCATTCGTCAGCTCGGTGGCCCAGACCTGGCCTGACAAATATTGGACGGTTGCCAGCGCAACCTACGGCTATGTGCTGTTCACCAAAAACGGTGCGCATCGCATGGGCGTCGGCACCAACCCCGTGCATGTGGCCAACGAGCCTGTGCCGGTCGGGATGGCTATCAGGGCTTCCTGCGCCATTCCAGGCGTCATCGACGCCGTCGAATTTCAAGGCGAACCGCTCTGGGACGGCGCCTTCACCGAATTCGGCGAGTGCCCCGTCGACCTGCCGCCGCAATACTTCGGCGTCAAGAAATCGGACGTCTTCGCCATCGACATCAGCGAGGAAATCATCAAGAAAAATCGCTGGCTGCGCATCCTCTTCCACATCTTCTGTGGCGGAAAGTGCGTGTCTATCGACGCTGTCCATCCGGAAGAGAAGGACGGCTTGATGCTCGCTCAGCCCATGATTCGCGGATTCCATGCCATGGAATTCTCGCTCAATCTCGACCAGAAGTGGCACGCGGTCGTCGAGGGTTTCATCTCATCGGTGGACGCTCTCGAGCGCGGCAAACGCATTCCGGCGGAAAACCGGGAAGCGCTGCTTCGGTTGCGCAACAGCCTTGCTTCAATCGACATCAAGTCGATCCGCAAACGTTGCTTTACCAGACAGGTCGAGGGAATTTTCCTCGAGGAAGCCCCTCACATCCTCCCTTAAGACCTGAAAATGTGAAACACTTGAGGAGACAAGAATATGAACTTCAAGAAAACAATTCTCAAGTTCTTGCTGTACCCACTGCTCTACCGCTACGTCAAAATGCCGGGACAGAGCTACAAGGGTCGGCTGCCTTCTTTCGGGAAACCGCAAGAACTGCTGCGCGAGCGTCTGACCGAACACGTCGAGACGCTGGCGGTCGGCATCGGCGAACGCAGTGTCGGCAACTACGACGGCATGCTCAAGGCAATCGAGTACATCGAACGCGAATTTCGTGCTCTCAACCTCACGGTTGAGCGGCAGGAGATCACGTTCGAAGGCAAAGTGATGCCTAACTTGATCGTCGAAATCAAGGGCAAGACGCGCCCGGACGAGATCGTCGTGGTCGGTGCTCACTATGACACCGTCAACAACACTCCCGGCGCCGACGACAACGCCACCGGCGTTGCCGCCATGCTGGAGCTGGCGCGCATCTTCTGCCGGCGCGGTCCCGCTAATGCAAATGACCGCACGATTCGCTTCGTGGCTTTCGCCAACGAAGAGCATCCGGGCGGCGACTGGGATACCATGGGCAGCTACGCTTACGCGAAACGCTGCCGCGAGCGCAACGAGAATATCGTCGGCATGCTCTCTCTGGAGATGCTGGGCGTTTATTCCACCGAGCCGAACTCGCAGCACTATCCCAGCCCGTTCAACCTGTTTTACCCGACCGTGGCTAACTTCCTGGCTTTCGTCGGCAACGCCAAAGGTCGCGCTTTTGTGCGCCGCTGCGTTTCCGTGTTCAGAAGCCACGCCGGACTGCCCTCCGAAGGCGTCGCTGCGCCGGACTTCGTCAAAGACGCCGGTCGCTCCGATCACTGGTCGTTCTGGCAGCACGGCTACAACGGCGTGATGGTGACGGACACTTCCAACTTCCGTTACCCGCTCTACCACACGCCCAAAGACACCATCGATCGCCTGGACTTCACGCGCATGACCTTGGCAGTCGACGGCATCATGTACGTCATCGAGGACATGGCAAAAATATGACAAAACCCATCATCGGCCTCAACGTCGATGTGGATGTCACAAAGCCGGAACAGGTGCGCATCGCCCGAGCTTACTTCGAAGCGGTCCAGAAGGCGGGAGGCATTGCGGTGCTCATCCCGCCTTCGAAACCGGCGGCAATGCGTGCGATTCTCGACCGGCTCGATGGCGTCCTGCTCATCGGCGGGCGTGACTACAACCCCGAACTTTACGGCGGCGCCACGGACGAAACGGTAGCTCTGCTCCATCCGGACAGAGTGAAGTTCGACCTGGCGCTCGCCCGTGAAGCCATCAAACGCAACATTCCCGTGCTGGGAATTTGCGGCGGACTCCAGCTCATCAACATTGCGCTGGGCGGTTCGCTGATCATCGACATTCCTTCGCACTTTGCGCGTCGCTTCGCCGGCGGTCCTTCCGGATACGCTCAAGCGGCATCGCAAGCCGGTGTCAAAAATGCCACCACGGCACTCAGCCACCGCGCGGCCGAAGGTCAAAGGCGTGCCGAACATCCTGTCGAGGTTGTTCGAGACAGCCTTCTGCATTCAATCTACAAGTCCGTCAAAATTCCCGCGACGGTCAGTTCTCACCACCAGGCAATCGACCGCACCGCGCGGCGCTTGCGGGCGGTCGCGCATGCAGCCGACGGCATCATCGAAGCAGTGGAGCATCGCTCCAAGCGCTTCGTCGTCGGCGTGCAATGGCATCCGGAGCGCGATTTCGCAGGAAACCGGCGGCTCTTCAAAGCTTTTGTCGAGGCGTGCAAAATCTCGCAATGACGCGAGCACGCAGAAAAGTTTTCTCGACAGATCAAATGAAACCGGTTTGGGCAGCGCGAAGCGCAGCAGGCGATGTGACGCATCGCCGGGCAAGCAATCGCGCCGCTCAAGTCTTTCACCTTGAGGACTCCTCACATGTCTGATCAGAATAAAACCTCCGCGACGCCGGCGTCATCGACGTTCGCGCCCGGAGCGAAATCAGCGCTGTGGCTCCTGCTGGCTATCAATCTCTTCAACTGGATTGACCGGCAGGTGCTCGCGGCGGTGGTTCCGAATATCAGAGAAGAATTCTTCGCACCGGGTGCAGAGCCTGGTCCGTTCGTCCAGGGACTGCTGAACTTCTTCGGCAGCTTCCTGGGCGGTCATCCGGAAAACGCAATGATTGGTCTTCTGGCCATGGCGTTCATGGTGACCTACATGATTTCTGCGCCGATCTTCGGCGCCCTCAACATGAAGCGATGGTGGATCATCGCCTTCGGCGTCATCCTCTGGAGCCTCGCCTCCGGCGCCTCCGGACTGGCGATGACCTTCGGCGTTCTGCTCCTGACCCGATGCTTCGTCGGCATCGGTGAAGCGGCTTACGGTCCGATCGCTCCGGCTATGCTCTCCGACATCTTCCCGGTCAATGTGCGCGGCAAGATAATGGCGTTCTTCTACCTGGCCATCCCTGTCGGCGCCGCCCTCGGCTTCGTGCTGGGTGGACTGGTGGCGGCGAAGCTCGGCTGGCAGTGGGCGTTTTACCTCGTCGTTCCGCCCGGGGTCATCCTCGGCATCTGGTGCCTTTTCATGAAGGAACCACCTCGCGGCGGCGCGGACAATCTCGTCCAGCAGTCCAAGCAGAAGATGAAGCTGAAGGACTACATGGCGATTCTCAAAATCCCATCCTTTCGCTACGACACCTTCGGCATGGCGGCGATGACTTTCGCCATGGGCGGCATCTCTTTCTGGATCCCGTCCTACATCCACGAATACCGCGGCGTTCCGGATCTCGCACAGGTCAACTTGATCTTCGGCGGCATCCTCGTCGTGGCCGGCATCGGTGGCACCATATTCGGTGGCTGGATCGCGGACCGGCTGCGCGAGCGCTTCAGCGGCTCGTACTTCCTGGTTTCGGCAGCGGCAATGCTGGTGGGCTTCCCGCTCTGGATAGCGGCGCTGTACGTCCCCTTCCCGTATGCGTGGGGTCTCATCTTCGGCGCCTGCTTCTGCCTCTTCATCAGCACCGGTCCGTCCAACACCATCCTCGCCAACGTCACTCACCCGATGGTGCGCGCCAGCGCATTCGCGCTCAACATCCTCATCATTCACGCGCTCGGCGACGTGATATCACCGATGATCATCGGCGCAGTCGCCGACGCCACCGGCGGCAACATGAACACGGCATTCCTGGTCGTGTCCGCATTCATCCTGCTCTCCGGCGTACTTTGGCTGTGGGGCGCTCGCTATCTTGCCGCCGACACGGCAAAGGTGGCCGCTGCGTCGGGCAGCCCGGAGGACCGATGAATGGAATTCCACAAGGTGAGCGGCAAACTGACGATACGGGAACTGCTTGTCGAAACCTGGCGTAACATCATCCGCCACGAGGTGCTGACACGCACTTCAGCCATCGCCTTCTCATCCATGATGGCGTCGGTTCCCTTTCTGATCCTCGCGCTGACTGCCTTCATCTACTTGCTCCCGGATCTCTCCGGAGCGACGAATTTAGGCATCGCCAACCTCACTCCCGAGCAGGTGAGAGAGTTTTTGCTGACTCTCTTCCCGCCCGACATAGCCAACGTGATCACCGATCAGATCACGCACATCCAGGATCAACCGCCGATCGGGCTGGTTTCCATCAGCATCATCGTGCTGCTCTGGATGGCATCGTCGGTGTTCGTCGACATCATGGACGCGCTCAGCAAAATCTATGGTGTTGAAGAAACGCGCCCCTACTGGCGCGTGAGGCTATGGGCAATTCTAATCACCATCATTCAAATGGCGATTGGATTGACCGCGCTCATTGTTCTTCTGGCGTGGCCGCAAATCATCAAGCTGTTTCACCTCACAGGCGACTCGGCTTACTATGCGACCATCGTTAAGTGGGTAGTCGTGCCTGTCACAGTCATGGGCAGCATGGCCCTTATCTTCCACATGGGTCCGGCATCTCATCAGCGCGAGCGCTGGGTGACGCCGGGCAGTGTTTTCGGCACTATCGTCTTCATCGCCGCCACGCTGCTGTTCCGCGAATATGTACAGGCATTCGCCTCGTACAATCGCATCTACGGCTCGCTGGGCGGCGTGATGGCGCTGATGTTCTGGTTCTGGCTCTCTAGCCTTGTTCT
>JADYYD010000251.1 GCA_020853845.1 Candidatus Melainabacteria bacterium | reverse complement strand
TCTCCTCCTTCTTCTCCGCCTCCGCCTCCGCCTCCGCCTCCGCCTCCGCCTCCGCCTCCGCCTCCGCCTCCGCCTCCGCCTCCGCCTCCGCCTCCGCCTCCGCCTCCGCCTCCGCCTCCTCCTCCTGGGTTGTCATTCGCCATTTACCACTGCTACCAGTGAGATCTCATAAATTTACGGGTGACAGTGGTAAACCGCGCTTGAAAACAAGCTGTGCGCGAAGTGAAATGACATACTATAGCATGTCGCAGGTTTGGCGCAAAAAGCGAAGTAGCAGAGAGGGCCGATTGCTCGGCTCCCTCAACTACTTCGCAGTCGTCTACTTCGCAGCCCTCAACTTCGCAGTCCTCAACTTCGCAGTCGTCAACTACTTCGTCGCGAACGGTTTCACTCAGCCGGCGACCGGGGCGCGGTGCTCGTCGAGAAGCTGGTAACGCGCCTGCGCATCCTCCTCCACGGGCGCCGAAGTCGGCGTCATGAAAGGGAAAATGTTGTCGTTGCTGTCGTTGTTCGCCGTCGACGTCTCCAGCATGATCGTGTCCTCGCCGCCTTCCGGCACCGAGATGATGTGCGAGAGTTCGCCGGGCAGAGTGATGGTCTCGCCGGGCGCGACGACGATCGAGCCGTTCGCCTTCAGCCGATGCCAGATGCCGTCGACCTGCACGTCCACTTCCTTGTCCGACAGAGCGGTGTCGCCGTCAGCCCATGCCAGCTCGAATCTGACAGAAGCGCCCGCGATGACCGTGACTTCCTTGCGAGCCTTCTGGCGGTGGAAGTGGTGCGGCTCGGTCTGACCGGCCTGCACGAAGAGGAACTTGCGCGAGAATCCGGTCACCGGATATTCGCGCTCGCCGATGCTCTTCGGCTCGGTGAGAGGCGCTCCGCAGTCGGCGACCAGCGGCGAGCAGAGCGCAAGGATGACCAGACCGCAGTTGGAGAATTCACCGCGACCGAAGTCGACGACCTTCCAGCCCAGCTTCTGATGCCGGATGCCGTCTGCACTGGCGTCGAATTGTGAGGGTTGCCATTCCGCCCACTTGGGCAGCGCGACGCCGTACTTGGCGGCGTTGGCGATTGCGCGTGCGATTGCCGCGTCGATTTCAGTTCGTTTCATTCAGTTTCCTTTGGTTCGATGAAATTGATGATAATCGCAATTGCCTCGAATCGTTCCCCTTGTCACGACAGATTGCATCACCCGAAGGTAATGCAAATCTGCCGTGAGTTTGGAGAGCGAATCTCGCGCTGGAGTCAGGTGTAGACGATGCCGTGATGCTTGACCAGCTCGACCACTCGCGGAGGCACGAGCGAATCGATGGACAACCCGTTCTTGATGGCATCGCGGACGATACCACTCGACAGGGTCGAAATCTGCTGGTCGAAGATGCGCACTTTCGTGAGCTTCAGCTCGTCCACCCACTGACGTGCGAGTTCGGCGGTGTACTTCCCGCGCGGCACAACCGCGAGCTGCACGCGAGCGAGGAAGGCTTCCGCCTCATCCCACTTCGTGACATTGCTCGGATTCTCAGGGTCGAGATATTCCGCCGACAGGATGAAGGTGATTGCCACCTCTTCTCCCGACTGCTGCGCCAGCATTTCGCTGAGCTGAATGACGGTGCGGTAGGTGTACGAGAGCCCGGGCAGGTCCAGCTCGACGCGGCTGGCTTCAAGCTCCGGCTGCCCTTCGACGGCACCCTGCACCAGTTCGTGCCGCACTTCGCCGTCGAGGACTCCCGACTGTTTGTGCGGCGGCTTGCCTGCTGTCACCAGCAGGACTTTGTCGAGACCAAGCTGCTTGGCCACGAATTTGGCGACGTCCAGATGACCGTTGTGCACGATGTCGAATGTGCCGCCAAGGATGCCGATGTTTTTCATAGCAGTTCTCCTTTTGTTTAGGGTGCATACAGAACTCAGAGAAAGCACCCGACAAAAGGCGCCAAGGGCTGCGTTGCTGCCCGAAGACAGCTTCACAGCGTTCTCTTAATCGCAGTTGTCGAACGAAGCGGCACTGCAATACCGATTCGTCAGGAGCGACTGCGCCGCGCCTTCACGGACTCGCAGAACGACACTCGCGTGGCGTCCGGCAAGGAAAAGCAAAACCAGGTTACCCAGCTAACGCGAAGCCTCTTTCCACCGACGACATCACACCAGGCAGCAATGCTGCTTGAGTTGGCGGACTCAATGGTCGAGTGTGATTAGAAAGTGGCTGTTTGCTCCGAGTTTTGCTTTGGAAAAAGAAAGATTCCATTTGGTATCAAGAAACGCGCTACCAAGCCAAGCATCAAAATAGGCTTAGCGATAACTGAGCTAGTGTTAATGTTTGTCTTGAAACCCTGACTGGGTGGGCACCACTGGCGATGACTTTCGGCTCGAACCGAGGTCGGAATAGCTGGTGAGAGCGGCATTTTTGCAATATTAAGCGTTGCTCACAGTTGTGCTAGTGTCTAATCTTTGTCCTTTTCGCAGATTTCTTAGCCGATTTTTGAAAGTTTTTGCGAGTGCCCGCTAAGTTCGGCCTGGGCCTATCAGATTTGCGTGAGCATAACGTGACGGTCTGAATTGCCCAAAACTATTAATTGTGCTTGCATTCAGGGGTTTTCGGATGTACGATTTGCAAAGCTGTTGACAAAGGTCTTGTTCTCTTCGAGAACAGCGATCGAGCCTCAAAAGCCCCCAGACATAGCTTCGTAATCGAACTCTTCCTTCCCCTCCTCTGCCAGGCAGATTGCGATGAGTAATAGTGACGTTCCGGCCCGCGCCGGCGCGAAAACTGACGACACTGTCGTCGGTAACCAGCCAAATCTTTTGCAGTTTACGGGCGACAACTCGACCGCAGGCGCCAATCGCCTTTCGGCTGACAGCACCATTGCCAATCCTTACCAGTTCACCGGTGACAGCACAGCGACAGTTGGAGGCGACCAGGCTTCCGGGCTGAATTACTATCGCTTTTCCGGTGATGGTCCCGACAAAGCGCGCCGCGAAACAGCGCCGGTCGGCGACGGTTCACCGGCTGCAGTCGCAAAAGCCGCTCTGGAATCTTCGACAGCCACCGCTCAAGAAAAATTGAGAGCTGTTGAAAAACTTCTCTCGACCGGCGTGGACAAGTTGGAAATTACGGACAAGGATGGAACTACGCGACAATTGCGTTTGGAACTGGACATGTCTGTCGGCAAGCCGCTCGTTCACGTCTTCACTCATGAAGGCGGCAAAGAAAGAGTGCTTCTTCGCGCAGTTAGCAACGGAGACGGCACCTACAAAAATCAGCGCGACGACAGAAAGAAAACGGAAGTCGGCTTCTATGGCGACTGGTGGACAAAAAATATGTCCGGCAAAACTCACTTCGCGGAAGGCGCTCGCAGTGAAACCGCCAACAATGATCGTTATAGACCCGGAACGCGCGCCGACGGACAGTACATGCCACGCGACTTCAGACCTGTAGCGCGCGATCAACGTCCCACCGCCTGGGACCGTTTCAGCCCCACAACCTATCCTTACCAGAACGATCGCGTCATCCCGATACCGAATATCTCTGACATGACCAACGGCTCGACCGACCAGGCGGCGCTGAATCAAGCATTCGACGCAGCCAAGAACGGACTCGTGAATGGTCGTCGCCCGCACTATTTCCGCGCCGGAATGACAATCGACGCCGACGGCAGCCCGCGCGCCCGTCAAATAGACCCGCATGGGCAGTTGCAAACCTCTTTGCGCTATCCGGGCGGCGGATACGTAAATGCGGAAACAGTTCCTTATTTCGTTCTGCCGGGCGGACAATACAAACACCTGGGCATTAAGTTGGGCGATATTGCCGCTGTCAGATACAACGGCAAAGTTGCATTCGCGGTCTTCGCGGATGTCGGTCCCCGCCACAAGTTGGGCGAAGGCTCGATAGCGCTGGCGCAAGAGTTGGGAATACCGGCCAGCCCGCGAACCGGCGGCGTGCGCGGCGGCGTTGAATACATGGTTTTCCCGGGCTCCGGCAACGGCACTCCCGGCGATCCCAGACGCAACTTCGCGCTGGGAGCGCAGCTATTGCGAACTGCGCAACAGGGTGATAATCGCCGCTATGTCTAAGGTTCGTTGAAACTGGTCGCCTCACCAAGGCGGCCGCAGTTTCATTATGTCCGCCTGCGGTTTTTCAGGCGAAGCCGCATCGTGCTTAATTAATATGCCACACCCCTGTCACACGGAAGTTCTATATTCCGGGAATCCCAGCCGGAAAAACACCGAGACTCTCTCAAGAGTCCTGATATCGGCGCGCTTTTAAAAAGAGGAAACAAACATGGGCGATCGAGCTGCTGTCAAAGATACTCCGCAAAACCCCGGACAGGGCGGAGCGTCGAGTGATGGAAACTTGCTGGAGCGCTCGGGTTTTCTCGACCGGGCAAGAAGTTTGCGTGATACCGCCGGCAATGCTGCGAAGAAGACATTTGAGGCCGGCCGCGATATCGTCAGCGACGTGAAAAACAGCGAGGCTGTGGGGCAAATCGTCGACAAGGCCAAGGATGTGGCGAACTCGCCGACTACTAGAAGAGTAACTGGTGAAGTCGTTCGGCAGGGCAAGGAAATCGGCAGAGAGAAAACCGAGCAGGCCAAAGGAGTTGTCGAGGCGGGAAAGCAAGGCGACGTTCAAGGTGTGATTAGAAACGGCGCGCCGCTGGTGAAAGATGTGCTGGCCGGACCCGAACTCTTTGCCATGAACAAGGCATTCGATGCTCTGATAGCCAACGCGCCGACTCAAGAACGTCGCCGCCAACTGGAAAGCGCCAGGCGCGCTTTCGATCGCTCTTCGCAAATCATGGACCCCGACATAGTAAGAATGGTCGAAGATCAGATGAAGAAACAAGCGACGGACGCAGCGATTGACGCGGCGACGAATCCGGAGACCCGCAGGCGTGTCGCAGAGGAAGCTGGGGAGCAGACCGGCCGAGCCGGGCGCTTTTTCAGAGGCATAGGCGAAAGGCTGAATATCGTAAAGCCGCGCGAAGAGCAGGAGCGAGGCAAGCGCCAGCAGTAGGATGTTTTGCGGCGCAATTTTCAGGCGCTACTTGGCAGTACGCGTAACTCGTCTCATTGCCTTGGTTTTCGGGTCGCGCAAAACATAATCGCCTTTGTACGCGCCGGCGGGATAGCGCGGAAACTTCTCGTAGTCGCGTCCCATAATCAAATCGATTGTCACTGACTCGGCACTGCGGTCGGGGATTTTCATCGACTTAAACGCCACGTTTTTTATGGAGGCATCCATTTGTCTCCAGAAATCCCTGGTGGCGGAATTTGTGTTTTCGTTCGTGCAAGGCGCCTGCCCTGGAATATAGATGACTTTTTTCAAGATTTTGTATGTGCAATCACTGTTGACGAGGAGGCTGATGTTTGCCTGCCCCACTGCCTTTTTCAATATGTGCTCCTGCTCGAGCCCTTTCATCAAGCGCAGCCCGCGCCAGATATCCTTGCCTATGAAAAAGAGGAAGAGATTCCACGTGAATCGAGTTTGATTTTTCGGATCGGAATTCATGGCGGACATATTCAGCTCTTCGGCTTTGCCGCCTTTTCGCTTGAGCAGCAGCGAATCGCCGACTATCGACCCTTCGATTATCTCCGTGCTGTCGGCGGAATAAGCTAAAACCCCGCAATTCTTGCTGCGAAAAACTTCCGCGGGGGCGGCCGCAGATGCGCGTGCAATGCCGAAGCCGTGAAGAACGAATATGGAAACGGCTACAGCAATGGCTTTGAGAAATCTCTTGCCGGTCATGCGTTGTCTTCCGAGCCCTTGAATCGAATCAGCTTCAAACCGTTGAACAGAACCAGCAGCGTGCTGCCTTCGTGCAACACGACGGCGCTGGAAATGTCGACGCGGTTCAATATCGTGGCGATGACGAGGACAGCGCTCACACCAAGTGCGATCGTCATATTCTGTTTGATCGTCTGTGTGGCTACGCGCGACAGCTCGACGGCAAAAGGCAGGCGGCGCAATCCTTCGCTCATCAGCACCAGGTCTGCTGTTTCCAGCGCGACGTCGGAGCCGGTGCCGCCCATGGCGATGCCGACCGATGCGGCGGCAAGCGCCGGAGCATCATTGACTCCATCGCCGACCATAGCAACACCACCTGATTCGGACAGTGTTTTCAACATTCGCACTTTACCGTCCGGCATAAGTGGCGCGCGCGTTTCGTCAATGCCGATTTGCGAGCCGATGGTTTCAGCCACGGTTTGGTTGTCACCGGAAAGCATGACGTTTTTCCTGATGCCCAGGCGTTTGAGATGGGTCAGAACTCTTTTGGTTTCGTCGCGCACAGTGTCGGCAATGCCGAGCACGCCGATATACTTCCCGTCTCTGCGAACAATGACGATTGACTGCCCCTTCTTCTCCAATTCCTTTACGGCGTCGGAGATTGTCTGCGGCAGCGGGTCCGAATCAAACAGTGAACTGTTGCCGACCCATACTTCCTTGCCGTCCACGGAAGATTTGACGCCGCGACCGTGTACCGCTTCGCAATTCGTGCAATTCCCGAGCGTCATTCCGCGCGCTTTGGCACCGTTTACGACTGCCAGGGCCAGCGGGTGCGAAGAATGCACCTCGGCATCGGCAGCAATTTGTATGAGGTCGCTATCGCTTGTGCCTGCCTCCGGTTTGATCGTAACAAGGCTTGGTTTGCCCACGGTCAATGTGCCGGTCTTGTCGAATGCGATGGCTTCGACGTTGCCGAGCGTTTCAAGGTGAACTCCGCCTTTGATCAAGATGCCGGCCTTGGCTGCTCGCGCCACCGCAGACAATACCGTCGCCGGTGTGGCGATAGCCAATGCGCAAGGCGAGGCTGCCACCAGCAGTGATACCCCTCTCAGCACGGCTTCCGGAATGGGAACGCCCCAGACAGCGAGTCCGACGGACAGGGCCGGTGCCGCAATTAAAACAACAGGAACAAATGTCTTTTCTACCTTTTGCGCGAACTTCTGGCTGGCGCCTTTTTGCGCTTCTGCTTCGGAAACAAGGTCTACGATTTTAGCGAGCATCGATTCAGTGGAAAGTTTCGTCACTTCGACTTCCAGAGCGCTGTCGGTATTGATTGTTCCAGCGAAAACCTCATCACCAGGCTGTTTCGCCACTGGCACGGATTCACCAGTGATAGTTGATTGATCGAGAGAGGAACTTCCCGATTTGATCGTTCCATCCAGAGGAACGCGGTCGCCTGGCCGCACTATTACTATGTCTCCGCGGACTACGCTGGCGACCGGTGTTTCCACCATTTCGTTCCCGCGCTTAACCAGTGCGTTCTGTGGACGCAGTTTGCCGAGTTCGTCCAGCGCATTTCTCGCTTTGTCCATGGCTCGGTGCTCGAGCGCGTGTCCAAGACTGAACAGGAAAAGCAAGAATGCGCCCTCGAAGAATTTACCGAGGCAGCCGGCTCCGACCGCCGCCAGAACCATCAAGGTTTCAATGCTGAAAACACCCTGGCGCACTGACCCTAAGGCGCCCTTAAACGGGAAGAAACCGGCGCAAACCATCGCCAAAAACATCATGGTTTCGCCGATGATGTCGTGCGGGTTGACGAAGTGCTGCCATAAGAAACCTGCCGTTAACAAGACGCCACCGGCTATGGTGAGCGGCATTTGAATCTTCGGCGCCAAACCGCTGTTGCCGTGCGCGTGGAATGAGCAAGCGTGCCCTTTTTCCGGTTCTTCCAGCTCGTATCCGAGCGCCTCGACACGCTTGTTGATTTGTTTCGGGCGAGTCTTTTCGCGGTCGTATTCTACAACTAAGCGTTCGGCCGCATAGGCGACATTGGCTGAAAGTATGCCGTCCATGCGTTCCAATGAGTGCTCAATCACGTACCCGCACTGCGCCGATTCCATGCCGCGAACGAACCAGGTGTGCTGTAAATAGCGCTTGCTGACTGCTGTCCCGATAGAGTTGAGCGCGTCTTTCAGTTGATCGAGAGAGACTTTTTCCGGCTGGTAGTGGATGCAGACCTCTGGAAATTCGCCGTCTTTGCGCACGTGTACATCGGCAACTCCGATGAACATTTCCAATTCCTTTTCCAATTGCTCGAAGCGTCCGAGTTCGTCAATCTCTCCGGGGATGACGACATCCAATTCCATTTGGCAAGCCGTTCCTCCGCTTTCTGCTGGTCGAGTGAAGATGGGCGCTTCCTGGCGTCGTTTGTCGAAATCGACTTTTTCGTGGTGGTGATCGTGGTCGTGGTCATGTCCGCATCCGCCGTGTGAGTGATCGTGGTCGTGATTATGTCCGTGGTCGTGTCCGTGGTCGTGCCCGTGATTATGTCCGTGGTCGTGTCCGTGCGAGCAACCCGGCCCGTGCACGTGCTTTTCTTTCTTATGTTCGTGAGAATGATCAACTTGGCAGTTGCCACCATGAACATGCTTTTCTATTTTCGGTTCATGTTTGTGCGAACAACCCGGCCCGTGGACATGCTCGTCGTGCTCATGCTCATGCTCATGATCATGTTCATGTTCATGATCGTGGTCATGTGAACAGCCGGGACCGTGAACGTGTTTTTCCTCTTTAGGCTCATGCCCGCGTTCATGCTCATGCCCGTGTTCATGCTCATGATCGTGGTCGTGACCATGGGAGCATCCGGGACCATGAACGTGCTCTTTCGATGGTTCCTTCTTGTCGGAGGGCGTGCCTTGATCGGATTTTTTGCTCATATGTTAGTGCTTGTGGCCGCCTTTCTTGCCGGTGTTCGGCTGGGAAGCCTGCGGTTTGTGATCGTCATCGTCTTCGTCTTCATCTTCGTCGTGATGGTCTTCTTCCGGTATCGGCTGGGTGAATTTTTGACCGTTCACTTCGAGGGTGAAGCTCGCGCATCCAGGCGGGATGTCGAATTCGAAAACGGCCGGCAAGCGCGTTTCATAACGCTTGAGCACATTTCCTTTGTCATCGTATATGGTGCCGCCGGATGCCACTGTCATGGTTTCGTCCACGAGAACAGCGACCAGCTCCGCCATCTCTTCCATCTTGTCGGCGATGCGGTGACACCACAAGTGTCCGACGCCGGGATATTCCTCGTGGCAGATTTCTTCCATTTGCTCTTCGTCGATTTGCTCTCCGACCCCGACAAGGACGAAGTTGATGCGCGGCAGGCGACCACCGGCGATTTCCTTCGCTACCTGCGCTGAATAGGCTTTGATGTCATCCGGGTCGTAAATCTGGCTGTCCGTAATGATTACAGCCAGTCCACGCTTGGCGCCCTTTTCTCCCTGCGCTCGGATATGCGCGACGTAATCGCGCAAAACCGGCAGCATTACGGTGCCTTTGCCGTAATATTGCGGACCTGGAAATTTGTAGTCCTTTGCCTGGACGCCCGTTAAGTCTCCTACCACCTCGATCTGCGAGCCGTCACCGGTTGCCCAGTATGCGACTCTCAGCACGCCGTCCTTGTCTTTGGTCGCCAGATATTCGAGCATCCATCGCATTTGCGGCTCAACTTGATTGCGGACCCCGCCAAGTTTTGCAAGAATGCCGCGCGGCCCGTACTCGTCTTCCATGCTGGCGGAACCGTCCATGTAGAGCGCGACATCGAGCCCTTCAATGGTCGGGTCGTGCAGCAGGGTGGCGAGAATTTTGCCGCCTTTGTTGTGAACATCGGAGAACGGCTTGACGATTGTTTCGTGTTTGTGACTCATTTTTTCTTCCCTTCCTTAATGGTGATCGTCGTCGTCATCCTCGTCCGGCAGCGGTTGGGTGAATTTTTGACCGTTGACTTCGAGTGTGAAACTGTGAGCACCTTCGGGAATTTTGAACTCGAGGATTGCGGGCAGGCGCGATTCGTAGCGCGCAAGCACGGTGCCTTTGTCGTCGGTGATGATGCCGCCCGAGGCGACGGTCATGCTCTCGTCCACGAGAACAGCGACCAGCTCAGCCACTTGGTTGACCTCTTCCGCGATGCGGTGGCACCACAAGTGACCGAAGTCTTCGTATTCGACGTGGCAGATGTCTTCCATCTGTTCTTCATCCACGTCTTTTCCGACGCCGACAAGAATGAAATTCATGCGAGGCAGTTTGCCCTTCTTCATGAGTTTGACCAGATATTCGCAGTATGTTTTCACAGCGTCCGCATCGTGAATGACACCATCGGTGATGAACACCGCGCAACCCTGGCGAGCGCCGTTCTGCATCTGTTCTTCCAGGTATTCAACGTAATCTTCGATAGCGGGTTTCAAATTGGTTTGATTGCCGAATTTTTTCGGTCCCGGGAAAAGATAGCTTTTTACGTCTTTGCCTTGCAGCTCGCCGATCAGCTCAATCGAGCCTGCCGTGCCGGTTGCCCAATAGGCAGTGCGCAACATGCCGTTGCGATCTTTGGTGGCGAGATATTCGAGAATCCAGCGAACTTGAGGCTCGACTGTGTTTTCCAGAGGTTTTGTTTCTTTGCCGAACAGCCAATCAAGAATGCCTTTTCCGACTTTCTTGTATTCATACTCGTCGCTCATGCTGCCCGAGCCATCCAGGTAGATTGCCATGTCCAGCCCTTCCACGGTGGGGTCGTGCAAGAGCGTCGCTCTCACCTCGCCATGCTCGAAGTGGATGTCGGAAAAAGGTTCTACTGGTCTTTCGTGAACTTTAGTCATTGGCTGTTTTACCTGCTTTGTGTTTCGTTGCTGTTGGGAAACCGGCTTCCTGTCTTACTTACTCAAAATCTTTCATCCAAGAGTTTTCATCTCTCTTCTCTTTATTCCTTTCTTGTGCTTCAGTTTTGATATTCTCTTTGCCCACCTGAGGAGCATCAAAATCGCTCATCCAGTCAGGTTTAGCATTTAATTTCGTTTCCGCTTTTTTAACGGCTATCGGCGGTTTTGCCGGGCGATTGTTTGCCAGTCCGGACATGGTCGTCAGGCGTGTTTCTCCGGTTCCGGAAGGGCGGTGACCGGCGATGAAATCCTGCATCCAATCAGCCTTTTTGGCAGGCGGCGCATTGCCCATTTGGGCGGGAAACGTTTGTCCTTTTGGCGTTCGAGCCGGCTCGACAGGGGCGGTTTTGGCGCGTGATCCCTGTGCGCGCGCTTCCGGTGAAACAGGTCGCACTCTGTTTCTCAAAACCTTCAGCCGCGAAGGTGGGAAACCCGGCAGGTTGCGGATGGTCATCTCAGCCAGTTCGATGTAGTCGTCGATGTTTCCCTGCGGCGGAATGGTCATCTTGTCTTTTATAAGCGTCCCGAGCGCCATGGAAAGCATTTTGTTCATGCCCATGGTGGCACCGGGCAGGCGCGTCGCTACGTTGCCTTTTACCGCCCAGCCGTTCGTTTCCAATTGCTGCACAACCCAGGTTCGATTGGGAACCGGCAGAGTGGCAGTGCGCAACGGATGATTGACCTTTTCCTTTTCCAAATCTTCTTTGAGCGCGGAAAGAACGTCGAAAACCAGCCCGGAGATAACAATTTCATTCCACGGCTCACCCATCACAACTTCCGCCGGCATGAGCGGGTAAGCCATTACCAGCCCTTTTCCCTGGGCAATCTCTTCTTCTCTGTCACCAGGCAGAAGCAGGTTGAAACAGCGCTGGGTCTGGCTTCCCGACGAAACTGACTGGTAGTTGAATGCATACTTCGCTGAGTCTACCAGCCCCGCCAGGAGATCCATGCGGTTAATGGTGAGCTGCCCTGGAATGCCGCGCGCACTTTCGCCGGATGGCGCCGGAAACGGACCATAAAGCGTGCCGTAAAGATAAACAGGATCGTTGATGCCCGGCGTCTCCGGCGGCTGTTCGAGCGCTTCAAGATAAAACAGATAAACGTGCGAGCTGTCGAGAGTGCGGCAAGCGGCACTGCCGATAACCTCATTGAAAGCCAGATCTTGCTGGACTTCAGCGGGCAGCGAACCCAATTTTTCTCCATCAGTGGCTTTCAGGCAACCGGCCGAATCGATGGTCACGACCCATTCGCGCTCGACCATATGGCGACCGCCGATGAAGAAACTGTCGATCGCATGACATGGATCGAGCGTGCTGAAGCAATCGGCGAACGAGTCGTCGTTTTGTCTGCTGACAAAATATCTTGGCAAAGACCTGTGTGACATGATCAGATATTTCTATCTGAACTGACAACTAATCACATTAAGGGTTGCCACGAGGCTGTTTCTTCAGACTTCGCTGTTTTCGCTTCAGTGAAAGCCGAACGGATGTTTCACATCCAATTCCTTTTCCATCGTGGCCAGCTCCTTGTCGGCGTCCTTCCATTTGTGCTCTTCGATCAAGCTGTCGATGTGCGCGACGCGCTGTTTGTATGAGTTTTTCTTGTTGTCGTCCGGAGCTTGATTGATGGCGCCTTCAAGAAACAGTCGCCTGGAAATGAGTTTGCTCGCATTGAGATTGTCTGCGGCTGTCGGCTGCCCTGCGGCTGCTCCCGCGTTTGGCGAGGAACTGTTGCTACTGCTGCTCTGAACAGCCGTCGTTGTGGATTTTCCTACTTGTGATGCTTGCTTTACCAGCTTTTGCTGCTCTTGCAATTTCTCGAACAGATAGGGAATCTTCTGATTGAGAGCGGTTTCATTGCCCTGGCGCGCCAAGTCTTCGATCTGATCGAAGATGGCGCGGAATGCTTTGACATTCGTTCCCTTCTGGCTCAGCGCCTCGATGTGCGAGAGCAAAAGTAGGCGCTTGTCTTGAAAGGGTCCTGCCACAACACCTGCGCCTGATGCGCTTCCGGAGCCGCTTTGCGTGGCTGCCGCGTTCATGGTCGGATCGGCGACATTGGTGATTTCGAGTGAACCCAAGAGTGCATCTTTGCTCAAACTGCCGCTGCGGAATGCAGCGACATCGCCTTTGCGAATGACGATTTGGCTGTATCTGCTTTTTTCAAAATCGAAGAACATCACCTTGACGCGCAACACTTGCTCAGGATAAGCATCCATCAGGGTTTTGGCGAACATCACAGCGTTGATTTTGCAATCGTTGTCCGTGTCTTTCGCGCTGCGTTTTGCCGTTACCAGAGCTTCTTGATCCGTGAGCGCGGCCCGCATCAACGCTGACTGATTGATGATTTTTGCGTTCTTCAAAATCGCCATCAGCTCAGTCGGTGTGACCGGACCTGCATGCGCCGGTGCGGCGGCAGAGATGAGCACTAACGCGCTTGCGAACAGTGAAAGAGAAGCTGCAGTCGCTTGTTTTTTGAACATACATCCTCAATTGGCTCTCGGGGTCTCGCCGGCTATGAGTTATTTACTTCTGCCGTGCTCACCTTATGCCCACCTATCGAGCTGTTTAAGTGGCCAATCGTATACGTGGGACTATAAAACGTAGTAGAAGTGGCGGAAAAAAATGGAGGTGGCATATGCCTACACACTCCACAAACCCGCTATCTAGTTATTCTTGAATTCGCAGTCAGCGGATATCACCGTCTGGCAGCGAAATACAGATCCAATTGTTCGGCAGTGAGCACGCCCTGGTCGCGCATGGCCGCTTCGATCGCCATCTGCAATTGCAAACGGGCCACCGCGTCACCTGTAAATTCATTGATGTAAAAGTGCTGGAGTGCCGCCAGGAGCGCGTCTTTACCGAGCAGCATCAGTATCTTCTCGGAATTTTCCGATAGCTCGCGCAACATCAAATCGACGATCTGCGGTGCAACCAGATCGATGATTCTGCGGCGCTGGGCAGGCTCACCAAGGTCCGATGAAAACGCTACAGGAGTGCGCTTCCACGGCCATTTGCTCCATTGATCGTATGAAATGACCACAAGCATGTCGAGCTTGTGAAAAGCCCTGCGCAATTTGCCGAAAAGCGATGAGTCCAGATTTGCTTCGATATGAAGCTCGTCGAGCCTCTTTGAAATGACGATAAGCAGCGCAGAGCGCAACTCTGCCGGATAAGTCCTCTTTTTCATTTTGTTACCTTCTGGTTTTTGAAAGACGTTTTTCTGCAATGCGCTCGGCACGTTTGCGCATGTGGAAAGCCACGGTACGGTCTGCATCCTGATTGCGCAATTCGAGCCATTCGGCAACAGCAGCCAAATCTCTTTCGATGCCTGGATAATCGACGCCGTCGACTTTGTTCAAGAGCGTAATCATGCGCGCACGCTCCGACAAATCCGCAGCAGCCGTGACTTTGCCTCGAGCAGCGAAAAATGACGCCAGGCGCTTCAAGTCGGATGCGACTGCTGTATGGTCCTTGCCGAGCGCCTCTTCGCTTATGTGCAGCGCAAGTAGCAGTTTCAGCAACTGGCGGCGCGGTGTGGGAAGCTTCTGTCTGTCCAGCGTTGTCTCGGCGTGCAAAAGATGCTTCTCGATTTGAATCGCAGTCGGTCCGTGCAATGTCTCCAGCACTTCAAGTAACTCATCGCTGATTGCCAGCGCCTCGGCATTCATGTCTCGCTTGGCGACTGCATCGAAATGCACGCTCAGATTTTCGGACAATGACTTGAAATTACGAAGGGTTCGATAGACGACTGCCGCTTTGCGATATGCAAAAGAGGCCTCTTTCACGCGCCCCATGTGCATTTCGAGTTCAGCAAGTTTGTCGTAGGCAGCGGCCAGTTTTTCGTCGCCGATTTTGTTGAATTCCAATATCTGAATGGCGAGATTTTGCCAACCGCGAGCCTCGTAATATCGTCTCTGACTGATGTACAGCTCTATCAGGTTGGCGATTGTCGTCAGCCTGTAGATAGAATCGCTGCCGTACTGGTCACGCCACTGCCTGTTGTAGCGCTTGAGAAAACGCTCGTATTTAGCCTCAGGAGTTAACTTCGATTCTTCCACAGGCATTAATTCATCGCGAACAAAATCTGTCATCCAGCTTGCGGATGGGTCTTTGAAACGGTCTTTACGACGGCGCCACCACTCGATGAGAATGGCAATAGCTATGCCATATCCTAAGAACATATGCACCTCTCACAATGTTGAAGTAGGTCTTTGCCGCACATCAGCAGCTTTTACCTGCAACTTCAATGCAAACTTCAGCAAGGAATTTGCAAGTAGAACGACAGCAAACCGAAAGGTTTGCGTCGGAGATGCTGATATGGCAAGGATCTTGGGTTGGTAAAGGGTTTTGGAAAAAAGTAAGAATGAAAAAACGATGCCTACACCGTAGATTTATTGCGTCCCAAACGCAAGGCTAGTACTAGCTTTGAAGGATTCCTGAAAGATCCGACATCAAGAATTCATCAAGCCCCGAACGAGCCACTGCCGCCAGCAAATCGCAATTATCAAGCGTTTTTCCGCGTCCTCTTGATATGGTTTTGTGCGCCCACCTGCCAAAAAAATCGCACCAGATGTAGTGTCACAGCTAGTGCGAGCGGAAAGCTCGAAGACAGGCTTCTCATAATAGTTCTTGGCACCTTATCCGGCTCATTCGCGCTGAAAGATTCCTGAAGTTATTTACTGGCTTGCAGGATACTCAGTTACCGACGCAACACTGTGTTCTTGCTGTTGCTGCCGAACGTGACGTGATGGTTGGGGGATTTGCCGGTTTTATTAAGTTCTATAGTAGTAGGCGTTTTAAAAGCAGAAACCCAGGCATCGTCTGATGCTGAGGGTTTCTGCAAAAGTGCTTACTTCTTGAGCAGTTTGGCTGCTTTCTTGGAAAGCGGCTTGACGAGCCAAATGGACTTCTGATCCAGATTGGTCTGAATCCATTTGGGAACATCCATCCGCAGGTGCTCGGGAATCAAATCCCGCTGCTCGAGGTTGTTCAGCACGCAAATCCACGCCTCCTGCGCTCGAGTCAGCTTGACGCCGTTATCCTTGAGCTGCTGGATACCGGCTTTGTAGGCGTTGATGTTCGCCTCTTGTTCGGCATAGGAGAACGTGTAGCCCTTCGCCATGTTCCACAGAGTGACGTGGTAGTGGCTGGGGTTGGTCTCCAGTGCGTCGATGCCGCAAGCGTTCGCGACTGCTTCCCAGCCCGCGTGAGCGAGTTTGCCGACATCCGGAATCGGAATCGAGTTCTGACCCGGGAAGCGGTCGAGCTGCCAGGCGCGCTTGAAGAGGCGCATGAAAAGCCGGGGACGGTCGATGAACGTGAACGGTTTGGCGATGAATTCGTCGAGCTGCTTGCCGCCGCCGCTCTTGGCGATGGAAGAACCCGGGAAATAGCTGTAGAGCGAAGTCTCCGCCGTGACAAGATCGGCGGGTTTGCCGTCGATCACCAGGCGCTTGGACAGCTCCGGGTGGTCGTAGGGATAGTCAAGAAGCGAGCAGTCGTTGGCTCGCTTGGTGCCGTCGTAACGCCGGTCCCTCAGGGCGGTGCTGAGAATCAGCTCGGCCCGGCCCGACTTCCAATCACCAAGCCATGCGAAAACTTTGACTTTCACAAAGTCGCGCTTGATGATCAGGCAGCCGTTTTTGTGCTCGTAGAGACTGACGATATAAGGGCAGCGAACGAGCTTTTCGCCGTTCGACCCGACAATGACGTGACCGTTGAGATTCGATACCTCGTCCCCGGGGAAAAGGCCGGCTTGCGTCTCACGGAGTTCGACTCGACCTCCAATCGCTGCGCCCAAAAGAGCTTTGATCTGGGGTGAAACCATGTGAGTGAGGATCAGCTCGTCGGTGGCTTTCACCAACGGGCTCGGTCCAATCAGCAAGGCTGGGTTGTATGAGTGGAGCTGTTCCATGCATACTACTCCTCTAGTTCTACCGGACGGTTTGTACAAACCGCCGGAAAGTGCGCCCGTGCACCTCCCGGCGGGTTTCAGTCGGAAAGGTCCTCCCGGACCGTGCGCTCTAAAAGCGCTTGGCCAGTCGCCTCAAGTATTACTTGCGGCGCTTGCGCTTCTTATTCGTCACCATCGACATCGGGTCCAGGAGCCGATTGAGATCGGCCTGCGAAAGACCAGACTCGCGCGTCGCCACCTGGCGAATGGTTTCGCCGGTGGTGGCAGCCTTCTTGGCGATGGCGGCCGCTTTGTCGTAGCCGACGACCGGAGCCAGCGCTGTTGCCAGCATCAAGCCTTCCTCGACGAGCTTCGGTCCGCGGTCGGTGGCGGTGAGACCATCGACCAGGCGA
>JADYYD010000250.1 GCA_020853845.1 Candidatus Melainabacteria bacterium | reverse complement strand
TTTCTAAACCGATATCGGTTTAAGTTTCAAAAATCACTCAAACTGGCTGCAAATTTCGTATTCGAAGCCGCCGTTTTCGCGCCGGTCATTGTCAACAGCTCGCACCAGAGCCCGAGCGCGATTTCGATGGCGGTCAATTAATAAAGCGTTAGGAAGGTCGGTCGATTCTACCTTGGCAATTGCCTCTTCTCGCGTTCTGCCACCGGAAACATGGCGCTCGATTAAGCGCGGGTGAATGGTTTCCAGAGAAACGTCCAGAAACCAGGAGTCGTCCAGCAGCCCCAGAATCCTCGCCCATTCACCGTTTTCAAGCAAAAGATAATTGCCTTCGACAATCACTACTTTCACATCCGTGCCTATGCTGATGGCGTTTTCAACGGATCCGTCTATTGAGCGGTCGAACGCAGGAGCATGCACCACCTGGCCCGGACTGTGCCTAACTTTAGTAAGCAGCTCGACAAATCCGCCCGCATCAAAGGAATCCGGAATGCCTTTCAGCTCCCTCAAGCCGAGTCGGTCCAGCGTTGCGTTTGGCAGATGGTAACCGTCCATTGGCAAAATTTGCGCTCTTTGCCAGGACGGCAAGCAGGCATTCAGGGCCGCAACCAATCCCTCTGCAAGGGTAGACTTGCCGGCACCTGGGTATCCTACGATTCCGACTATGTACCGATTATCGGCGGATGCCTCTGATAATCCCGCAATGGTGCGCTCTGTGAGTTTTTTCAATACATTTCTCCTGTCGCCAATTGCGGACTTGTGTCAGAAAAGTGGTATACACAGAGTATGGCGGTTTCCCTGAATACGTTTGTTTTTGAAAGCGTACTCAATTAGTTTGCTTTACGTATTCGAGGGATTGGTATCTTGATCAGTCTGAGGTGACTCACCGGTGGAAGCCCCAGCGGAAAATACTGGGCAAGAAGTTCTTGGATCTATAGGTTGGTTGATTGATAGAACCAATCAGCAGATCCTCGGCTCGGTATGGCTGGCTGATAACTCGAAAGCGATTACATGCGCGCATATCGCTGTTCCTTTTACGAATTTTCCGGAAGCATTGCAAGTGAAGTTTCCGGCAACTGGAATCGTATGTGGTGTCAAAGAAATTGAATTCCATCCTGATTTCGATCGCTGGATGGCAAAACGATTTGCTGGTCAATCGCAACTTGTTCCAGCCTTCGAATTGATTTCACAAGCACAGAACGTTGCTGCTCTAAAACTGGTTGGTTCTCTCAAACAACTGGATAGAGATCTGCTGCCTCGCGTCAATGCCGCTTTGAGCGTTCCGCCGCCACAGGGTGAAACAATTGTCTCCGGGCAAGCCGGCCGCATTGAGTTGACCTCTGTTTTGCAGACGTTGGTGAACGCCAGAAATTTCGGCACTCTCGTTCTTCTGGACGAAAGAAACCACATCCTCGCTCGCCTTTTTCTTGAAGATGGAAAATTGACTCACGCGCAATTCCGCAATTCGCGCAATGAAGAAGCGATTTACCGGCTGATCACATCCGATATCGAAAAATTTCCATTTCATTTCACGCCGCAAACTCAAACCGAAGCGCAGTGGTGCACTTTTCCGCCTATAGAAAAGAGCACTGCGTTTCTCTTGATGGAAGCCTATCGACGCATGGAAGAGCTGGGCAACATGCTCGAGCAGGCCGGTGGACCGAATATGGTGGCAGTGCGCCGCGCCGCCAATATCAATTTCGAATTGGTGCCGGATGACTGGCGTCCGCTCGCCGCTTATGTCTGGAACTGCGTCAACCCTGAAATGTCGCTGGGTTGCCTGACGAGAGCTCTCAGCCTGGATGCTTACAGTGTGATAGGAGCTCTGCAAACACTTTGTGCAAGCGGTCAGATTGCGCTGGAAAAACGAGATCCGGCTGCAGCAGGAGCAAGCCTGCCTTTGGAAATGGCTGATGATTCACATCTTGCCGCGGGTGAAGATGTCTATGCGCTGGGCATTGATCCGAAAACGAATTTGCCTGTCATCATGCGCGGCTTCATTGTGGAAGAATTTTGGCAAGGACTCGATCAACACCAGGTCACATCCATATCTTTGCCGCTCGAGTTGGCGGGAGCACCGCTGGTGAAAGACGGCGCCGTGATCGGCATTCATTGCGGCCCGCTGGTGCAAGAAATTGGTCATTATGGTGAAGGTTTCGAGCCTCAATTGATGATCTCTGTGCAAGCCGCTCAGACTTGCCTGGGACTTAATACGCCTCAATCAATCGCTCATTCCGGTTCTTATCCTCCAGTAAAGGAAGCGGCGGCAACGCCTGCGGCTGTGAGTCAGGGCTTTGCAGAAAACACCGGCGAGCAGTCCAACTTTACCAGTACGTCAGAAACGCACAATCAGTTGCGCGATCGAATGGAGACGCGAGAGCTGAACGCGCCTATGCAAGCATTCAGCTCTTTTTTCGGTTCTATCAAAGGAGCGGTAGACAGTTTCAAAAAAGTACCGCCGCCACCACCCGGTCAATTTTTGCAGGCGCAGATTTTGAGGCAGGCGATAACATCGGAAAAGTTCACCAAGGTTGCCGATAATACTGAATTTCAAAACGGTGACATAGTGCGTTTCGAAGTTAAGGTCTTCGAGAATTGCCATATTTTTGTTCTGCTCAAATCTGCCGCACCCAATCAACAGCCGCGCCTCATTTATCCCTACTTCCAGGACCAGGATGTTTCTTTCTCAAAAGGAGCCGTTTTGACTCTTCCGGAAAGAAATTCGGAGCGCTCAGGAATGGGCAAGCAATCAATCGCCGGCCTCACTATTCCAAACGCGAAAGGCCGCGAAGAAATTTACATGCTCGCATCGCACAGCTCGCTTTTGGGCGCGTTCAACATCGAGAACGCCGAGCAAATAGTCGCAGATAATTTGTTTGCGATGTGTCAAGAAGTTGCTCATGGAAGCGCGCTAACGCGTCCTGCCGGCGCCATTTTCCATGGATTGATGAGCCAGACGCAAGTGTTTGATCCAATGGAAAAAATCAACATACTCTGCCTGCGGCTGTCGCATCAAAGGCCGTAGGTCAAGATCGCATTTCTCAAGGCGCCTTCTTTTATTTTCAAAGCCTTTTTGCTCATCGGCCTGGCAGCGCTTTTTGCCCGCGGTTTCTTGGAGCGTTTTCTTCGCTTGCCGCCGTCTCGCCAATTTTCTCTTTCTTTCAAAGTTTGACGAACGATCGCTTTCAGTTCAGTAAGTTCGATCGCAAATGAGAGAGTTTCCCAGAGCACGCTGCGTCTTTTGGTCGACAAACCGTTAGAGAGTTTTCTTTGAGAAAGAATGCTCATTGCTTCTTCCTTCCAGAGCAATTGGCAAATAGCAAACGGATCGACTTCAGGATTCAGACGCGGTGTCCAAATTTCCTCAACGTAAGGACTGCCATTGCGCATGCCCGCGACCATAAGTCCCCACCAGGAGGGAAGAACTTTCATCGCCTCTTCTACGTGTCTCTCGTCCGCTACCAGCGTCAGTTTGTCGAAAACCATGTTGTAAGCGGCTTGCTGAGAAAGCAGCCGGTCCAAATTATCTTCTGCGCTCTTGATCTCGTAGCCGTGCAAAAAACCATTTACGACAGCGACGTCTATGCGAAACTTGCCTTCAAAAATGCCCAGCTCATCAATGACTCTGGTCGCCGGGTCGGCGGCGCAAATGCGCTTCATCTCGACTTCGTGCAAGATTTTTCTGATGTCTGCGTCGTGCACTTTATTTACCGATGCCACCGAATAAGGTGTATTTTAGCAAAGAAAAGAATCGGATGAGCCTCGAATTACATAGCCTGTTTCCGGGCAAACCAAGAAAAATGTCGCCGCTGCGGGTATAGCAGACATGGAGTCCTGAAAGTCCTCCGGCCGTTTGAAGGCAGTGGATGAAAGAGGAAATAGATTCAGAAATCATATCGCCGGAAACAATTGATTCTCAGGACAAAACCACTGGGATGAAATTTGGTGGCGTTCTGGAACTGGCACCGGGACAAATGGTTGCCGAACGCTACAAAGTGATTGAAGAAGTCGGACGAGGCGGCATGGGCGTTGTCTACAAAGTGCTGCAGGTCGCTCTGCAGCGCGAGATGGCGCTCAAAACAATCGACGCCAGTGAAGTTCAGGATGCCACCTGGCGCCGCTTTCAACAAGAAGCCAAAGCGACCAGCTTGCTTGACCATCC
>JADYYD010000249.1 GCA_020853845.1 Candidatus Melainabacteria bacterium | reverse complement strand
GCTGACGCTGGGCGGATTTTTCGAAGGATCGTCACCAGCCGATCAAAATCGTTTTTAAAAATGTGAGAAAGAGCTTGCCCTGCCTCTACAAGAAAAGAATATTCTTCTCCATGAGCTTTATATGCTTCTCTAATGCTGGCTGCAGCCAATTCGTCCTGGGGCACAGTCGTAACAGTTGAAATCAGGCGCAAGAAATCAAATCCCTGCGTTACCTTGCGAATTTCATCAGGGCTCGCCGCGTAGACAAAGTCATGCACTTCAGGCGGAATTGGAGGCAAGTGTTGATAGACGTCACCACGCTCTATGTGCCCGATTACAACCGCATGCACTTCAGTTCTAAGCAAAGAAAAAATGTGAGGCTGTTCCTCGCGCAATTGTTCTCTGGATAATCCCAAAGCCCAGGGCTGATGAACACTATCCGGAGATCCGGTGATTACGTTATGCACCACAGTCAAAACATCAACTTTATTGGCGGTGCTGATTTTGAGAAAACTTCCGAAACGTGGCTTTGCTGTTTCCGGCATCCCGTCTTTATCGGAAGACGTCAAACATTGCGCCACCACACCTGTAATGGACGAAGAAATGACCTCAGCAAGCGGCTCTTTTTTCTGCGGCATCAGTCACTCCAGCAAAACTTCATGCTAGTCCGTCGGAGGTGCCACTTTGCTTGGCACATAATTTTCGCTTTCTGATTCGTCAGGCACGTGATCGACTGTTTTGGCCAGCGAAAGGTTGATCGTCGTTTTACCTTGATCTTCGTCAATCATGACGTTCATTTCAATGTCCTTTTTCTGGGCCGTGATGCTGATTACATCAGCACTGCTTTGAACATTGCCTACCGTCCAGCCATTGCTTTGTAATTGTTCCTGATACCACTTACTCACGTCTTCGCCGGATGCTTTGGCTTGCAGCATTACGAATTTCGATTGCTCTTGATCGTTGCCGTCGGCAGATACCGAACCAGTAGCTTGCGCATCCGGATAAATCAAAGCCTTAAATTCGGTAGGAATAGAACCTTCGCCCTGAGCGATAGTGTGAGTCATCCCACCAGATTTGTAAGTCACGTCTTTGCCGCTGCCACAAGAAACCAGTATGCACGCCACTAAAGGCAAAACAAAGATGGTCCTCAAGTACCGATTTGAAAGTGCGGAACGATTTTTCATCGCGTTAGACGTGGCTCCTTCCTTTTCTTAAATGGCTGAATATTTCGGCTGTCACTCATTGTATCCGAATAGAATCGCCATTTCATGAGCCTCAGACAGCTTGCCTTTTGCCACCTTGACTTTCAAGAATTCCCTCACCCACAAGGTTTACGCCCACAACTGTCGTCGTTATCAATACTCCCGGAACAATGACTGCCCACCAATTCCCTTCGATCAGGCTTGATTGCGCAGTGGTCAGCATACTGCCCCAACTCGGCGTCGACGGGCCCAGCCCCAATCCCAAAAAACTGAGTCCCGCCTCCATCAGAATCGCATCCGACACCAGCAAAGTCGCCTCCACAAGCAGAACCGGAGCTGCATTCGGCAAGAGATGGCGTAAAAGCATGCGCGCAACTCCGATTCCAAGCGCCCTGGCCGAATAGATATATTCTTCCAGCAATATTGACTTAATCTTAGAGCGACTGATGCGGGCCGCCTCCAACCATGTGGTGGCACTGATGACGATAATGACCGTGAACAGTGGAAGGTATCCGCTGGAAAATGCAGTTACCTTAAGCAGGCGCAATGCCCACTCCGGAAAAAACTGAAGAAAGGGGTTGGCGGTGAGAAGCGTGTTTATTGTCAGCAGCAAAACTATGTTCGGAATGGAAAGCAAACCATCGACGGCTCTCATCATTATGGTGTCAATCGGTCCACCGAAAAAAGCCGACAATGCTCCCCAAATGCCACCGAATGTGACGGCGGCGACGGCAGCAACAATACCGATGACCAGAGACATGCGAGCCCCCCAAAGCGCCTCGGCCAGTATGTCTCTGCCTAACAGATCCGTGCCCAGCAAATGACCTTCAGAGAACGGCGGCAAATTGATCGCTTCTAAATTAACGGGCACAGGCCAGATTAGTGTTTTGGAAGGCGCAATTGCGGGAGCCAGAAGAGCCGAGGAAAAAACAAATGCAATAAGCAATGCTCCAATCCAAACACGGATCGAATTATGGCGCGGATCTGAGATATTAAAACGAGCTTGTGACATCAGTTGCGAGCACCTTCCACTTCCGACAGGTAAGCTTCTCGGCGTCTTGGATCAGTGAGCAATTCAAGAATGTCTGCTGCCAGATTGGAAAAAATCACAAGCGCTCCGTACATCATCACCAAAGCAAGAATCATCGGATAGTCTCTGCCAAAAGTAGACTCGACTGCCAAACGTCCCATGCCGGGCCAAGCGAAAACGGTTTCGATGAGAACTGATCCGCCAAGAAGGGAAGGCAAAGACAGCCCCGCCAAACTGATAATCGGCGCAAGACTGTTGCGCAAAACATGCTTTGTCAGCACACGAATTCTTGATAGACCTTTACCGAGTGCAGTGGTTACATACTCCTGCGATAACTCATTGAGAGTGGCAGTGCGCACAAACAGCGCAATTTTTGCCATTCGTCGCAATGAAAGAACGCAAGCCGGTAATAGCACATAACCGAAACAAGCCACTGACGCAGCGGATGTTGGCGTCGCTTGTCCGGCTGCATGCACCGCAAGAAGCGGAACGTCGGAAAGAAAGTTGACTCTTCCCACAGCAGTCAAAGCAAGAAACCCAATCCAGAAGCCGGGGGCCGAATAAAGAATGAGCGCAAAAACGAACAAACCTGCCTCAGCCCATTTGCCTGCCTTCGACTGTTTGAGAGCAACCATGCTCAATCCCCAGGCAACACCCAAACCAAAAGCCAGCAAAAGTGCAGTTGCAACCAATCTGACTGTGGAAGGAAGCCGCTCACGAATTATGCTTACTACCGGTCGACCGTCTTTATAAGACCGACCTAAATTGCCCTTCATTACTCCGTTTGAGAGCCACAGCAGATACTGCTCTGCGGGTGATTTATTCAAACCGAATTCTTCCCTGAGCAATTGAATTTCCTCAGGCGCCATGTCTTTTTGAGCGTTGCCAACCAGGACATCCACTGGATCTCCGGGCAAACTGAGAACTGCTGCAAAAGTTACAATCGACAGGATGACCAAAAGCGGAACCGCTTGCAGACATCGTCTGAGCAAGAGTTCAAGCAAACGGCTCTCCTTCACATGTCATCCAACCAACCCGTCTGTATGATACAAGCTTCATTCCGGCTTACAAAGTTTGGAAAACTTTGATCGTTTTTGACAAGCGCTAAGCATCCGGTCTAGGATAAGCTTTTACAGGCAGTTTCTGTCGTGGCGGCATAGCCAAGTGGTAAGGCAAGGGTCTGCAAAACCTTCACCCCCAGTTCAAATCTGGGTGCCGCCTCCAATTTTTTTGTGACAAGCTTAATTGGCTTCTCAGGCACAGGCCGACGCCAGGTGTCTAAGCGTTACAGGGAAGGTTTACCTGAAGCACTGAAGCACGCTAAAATGTCTTGTCTGTGGACAGTTGGCGCAGTTGGTAGCGCACCACTTTGACATAGTGGGGGTCACTGGTTCGAATCCAGTACTGTCCAATTTTTATTGCCGAAAATCGACCGACAGCTTATCAGCCACCGCAAAGTCACCCGGGCGGCGGCCAACCGGCATTGTCAAGAAAACCTCTGATTTTGGAAGGTAAGCTGTTAACAGTTTACCTTCCAAACTAATGGCAACCTTGCGAACGGCTGGATTTAGGGGAGCGGGTCGGCAAAATTAGCGATCACGACCTTATTTATCACTTAATAGGCTTTAAAACAGGGAATAAGTCCAAGTACCTGGGATAAGGCCTCCCGTTGTTATCTTCTGGCAAGGTTTCCAGATGAAAGATGGACTGGCAAAAAAGATGTCCAACGTTGTCGGCGTCTCGTCGAAAGATTTGTCTTGGCGAGCACTGTCGGTATGTTTTTGCATTGGAATCGCCATCCTCTTCATTGAGTTCTTCAATGTTCCGATAATTTCGGATGCCCTCACCGGCAGCGAAAATTCTCTGACAGATCACTTCATCCGCTTTAGAGACGGGCTGGAGTCTTATAAAGAGAAACGAACAGCAGAAACCGATTCTGTGGTTTTGGTAACTCTCGATCCGGAATCGGCAAGGCGGCTGGGACTTAGTTCAAAAAGTCCCTGGCCAAGAACTCTTCTTGTTACGCTAATCGACCAACTGAATAAGGGCGGTGCCCAGGTAATCGGGTTTGACGTCGATCTTGAAGAATCTTCGTCCGAGTCGGTCAAAGCTGACAAGCAATCCACAATTGATAAAAGCGATGCTCAACTTGCTGAGACTTTCAAATCAGTAAAAAACATTGTTCTTTCAACCAATGTCGATTCACCTGATCCGCAATCTTCAAACAAAGCAAAAAACAGAGTTCATGCCCCTTACGAACCATTCGTCGTCGCCCTGGGAGCAGATGGTGCTTGTTTGGGCAACGCTTACATCGTCGTTGACAAAGACGGTCTGGTCCGCAAAACCAGCTTGGTTTTCGAAAAATTCGGACATTCATCTGCCTTCTACAAATCTTTTTCTCTGCGCCTGGCTGAGAAATTTCTGGGCGCCAGATCAATGATCGACCAAAGCCACGAGCGCGTTTTTCTGAAGGACAAGATTTTGCCCGCCGAATTCAGGATCAATTATGCCGGAGGCAAAGGAAGTTTCACGACCATTCCTCTCTGGAGAGCACTGGAATGGCAAAAGCACTTCCAGTCCTCATCCACCATTGCAAAAGGAAACAGCGCCGACTCATCCACTACAAACAGTCCATTCGCGCACAAGGTCGTCTTGGTAGGTTTCGGCGAGAGCAGCTTCATCGATACTTCAAGCAACCAACCTCGCCAGTCGGCAATTTATGAGTCCAGCTACGCCACACCTGTTTCCGACTACGAAAATCGCATGCCGGCAATTGAAGTTCAGGCGAATATCGTATCGAATTTGATCAATGGTAAATGCCTGCCACCACCCTCCCGTTGGAAAATGATCATTGCTGTCCTCATTGCCGCTCTGGCGTGCGGTCAAGTCATGGGTATGCTGGTCGGAAGACCGATGGGCAGTTTACTGTCGGTGGCTGCCATTTCAATCGCCTGGTTCGCGCTTTCTTTTTTCTTGTTTCTGAACTTCGGTCAGGTGATACCGACTGTGGTACCAATCGTCGCAGTAATACTGCCGGCCTGGTTATTGGTTCTTGCCGATCAAAATCTCTATTTTTTCCGCGATCGCAGGCGCCATACGAGGCTGTTCCGCTCAATGACTGCAAAGCATTTGGCTCGCCAGATTGACCGAGCCCAGCTCGCCGAACTCGGGCTGGACGGTAAACGCTGCCAGGTCACTGTCATGGTCTGTCGTGTCAGAGACTTCATGGATCAAGTAGACCCCTTGCCTCCCGACCGAATTTTCCAAATTTTCAATGATTGCCTGGGCATCATGGTCAATCAAGTGTTCGAGCACCGGGGCATCGTCGACAGAATAGCCTCATATGGAGTGATTGCCTTCTGGGGTGCGCCCTTGCCGCTGCCTGGACAAGATCAAGCAACACAAGCCGCTCAATGCGCGCTTTCAATTAAGGATGCCATCAACAATTATTGCGAAACACAGTCAAAAGACATCGCCTCGCTGGCTTTGAAATCCTCTTGCGGCATCGAAACTGGAGAAGCGTTCTGCGGCACCATCGATGCAGGTTCGAGAGATACTCAATTCGCTCAGTACAGCGTCATGGGAGATCCTGTCGAACAAGCACTGGCGCTCGAGGCGCTTAATAATGCATACGGCACCAGCTTCATTCTCGGCTCAGGGGCGGCGCAGCTTGTCGAAGACACACTGGAAGTCAGACAAATCGACAGTGTCACACTGAACGGCAGCGGCGAGAGGCAGTCACTTTACGAATTGCTCACAACCAAAGGCTCGCTGCCCGCCGCGATGGAGGAAGCTATCGCCATCTACAGAAGCGCGCGTCAGAGTTTTGATGACGGCGACATCAAAGAAGCTGAGCAGTTGTTTGCCACCATCTTAAAAATGGTTCCATCAGATCAACCCACCAGCATTATGCTTAAGCGTTGCCGCGAACTGCTCAGCGATTCCGGAGAAACGGTTTCATCGGCAAAGCGACCCTGAATAGCGACTCTGGGACATACAAGAAAAGGCGAATCTGAAACTTGTCTCTATCATTGAATCCATTGTCAATGCAACACAGGGCGCTCATCATAGTGACAACCGCGATAATTACGCAATTCGCCGGCAGACAATTTTGTCTATCAATGTTCGGCACAAATCCGCACGCAGCAGTTTACGCATCTTCGCGAGCAAAGAGCGGCGGCAATAAAACGCATTCACCACCTGTAACCCATGATCTGGACGGCGAGAATTTTTTCACTGCACCGGGTGGACCGGGCGGTGTGCTGCCTCGCTATCGCGCTGACAAGAAACCGGCAGAAAAAATTCGGACATATATTCAGGCCGGCACTCCGGAATTGGAGCAGATAAGGCTGATCGGGTCACTGAAAGGGAAACAAAGAGAGGACGTTCTCAAAACATACGAGAAGGGACGCGGCGAATTGCAGCCGCTTACAGATGAGTTCAATCAAATGAGAAGACAACTATCGGCGACGTTCGTTGAAAAAATGCTGAGCAATGAAGAACCGCAGATGGAGATGGACATGAAATCGAAGGATTTCGAGCTGCTTCTCAAAGCACGTGCCTTGATTCAAAAGCTGCGCAGCAAACGACTTTCCAACTGGGAAGAGATTCAGGCAAAACTGACAACCGAACAAATTGGAGAATTGGAGAAATTGAAGAGCGGAGAAGTTCCTGCCGCTTACCTGCAGGAAGGCGAAAAGAATCTGTCAGTGCCGCCGAAGGCAGACTGACGATTTAGTATCATCGATTGCAAGTTTTGTGTTTGGGATCACATACAGGCAGAGCGAACGTGTCGACACCTAAAACAGAAACCGCATGGATAGCGCAGTTGCTGCGTCGAGCCGGCTTTGGCTACACTCCTCAGGAACTGAAATACTATAAATCACTGGGTTATGAAGGCACCCTGCACGAACTTCTCAATCCCAGACTGGTAGACAATTCTCAATTGGAAAAGGCGATCCGTGAGCATAGTTTCGACTTTACCAACAGCAATGATTTGCGGCGCTGGTGGCTCTACAGAATGACGTTCACGCGCCGCCCTCTCGAGGAGAAGATGACTCTTTTCCTGCACGGTCACTTCGCCACATCCGACAGAAAAGTGCGAAACCCGCATGCGATGTACCTGCAAAATTTGCTTTTCAGAAAATATGCTTTAGGTGATTTCCATCAGCTCCTTTTGAATGTCTCGAAGGATCCAGCCATGATTGTCTGGCTGGACAATCAGCAAAATCGAAAAGGCAAACCAAATGAGAATTATGCGCGCGAAGTGATGGAGCTGTTTACCGTCGGCATCGGAAATTACAGCGAGAACGACATAAAAGAGGCTGCAAAGGCTTTTACAGGCTGGCAAACCCGCCCGGAGGGTTTTTACTTCAATAAAAATCAGCACGACTCCACAGAAAAAACATTCTTTGGCATGAAGGGAAACTTCAATGGGGAAGACATAATTTCAATTCTGGTGAAACAACCGGCTACCGGAAGATTTCTGGCTCGAAAGTTAATCACGTTCTATGCACATGAAAATCCCGATAAGTCCTTCGTCGAGCGGGTCGCTTGCGAATACTCGCAAAGCAAGTATTCGCTTAGCGCCATGCTCAAGTCGATATTCAGCGACAAATCATTTTGCAGCGACAGAACCTATCACGCCAAAATTAAGAGTCCAGCAGAACTCATCGTCGGCAGTCTCAAGATTCTGCAAATCGAAAGTTTGGACAATGACTTGCCTCAGATGATGGGGGCTATGGGGCAAGACTTGTTCCATCCGCCGTCGGTAAAAGGATGGGATGGGGGAAATGCTTGGATTTCCAGTGAAACAATGATGGAGCGCTTCAATTTTGCTGCACGCATTGTCAGCACGCGCTTCGATGAGCTGACTCGTAAAAGTTCACCTACTCAGCTAATCGAAAGACACAACCTGAAGAACGCTCTGGAACTGGTCAATTATTTTTCGGACCTGCTGGTCGATGGCGATTTACCCAGGTCTTCCAGGGACAAATTGGTGGAATATGCATCAAGCGATCTGGATGGTAAAAAGATCAGTATGATTGAAGATGAGCGCACTCTGGATGCCAAGCTTAGAGGACTGGTGCATTTGATAATGACTCTGCCTACTTATCAGCTCACATAGGAAATCAATCGATGCCGGTATCAAGACGCAAGTTTATCCAGGGCGGTTTGGGGCTTAGTGCGCTCGGACTGATATACGGCGTCGAGGGATTGTTTGCAGAGCCTGTCCGGGCTGCAGATGGAAAAAAACGGCAACTGGTGCTGATTCAGTTAAGTGGAGGCAATGACGGTTTAAACACAGTGATTCCATTTGCAAATGGTGCTTATTACGATGCTCGACCTGAAATTGCCATCGCGCAGAAGGACATTCTGAAACTAAACGATCAGGTTGGTCTTCACCCGTCAATGACAGGGATGCACGAATTGTACAAAGAAGGACACCTGGCCATCATTGAAGGAGCCGGTTATCCGGGAGCAAATCGCTCTCATTTTCGCAGCATCGAGATCTGGCAAACTGCTGAACCTGAACGGATCGCAGACACCGGGTGGCTGGGCAGATATCTAGATTTGGCTTACGGCGAAAAACAACGTGTACCACTGCCCGCGGTGAATGTCGATCCGATGCTGCCGAAGTCGCTCTTCGCTCGAAAAATCGTGGTGCCCTCCGTCCACAATATTTATGAGTTTCGCTTTCGGACCGATCCGCAATTCAGAAAAGATCGAGAAAAGCAAATAGCGACTTTCGAAGATATCTACCGCAGTTTCGACAGCAAACGCCCTCATGCTGAACTTTTACAAAAAGCCGGTTTGGAAGCCAATCATGCTTCGGAGCATCTGTTCAAGATAGTGAAAGCTTACAAAGGCAATGTGAAATATCCGGCAGGCAAGCTTGGCGACGGACTTAAATTCATCTCGCAAATGATTTTAGGAGGTGTCAGTGCTCCTGTCTTTACCGTCAGCCTCGACGGTTTCGATACGCATGCAAATCAAAAGCGCGCGCAGGCTAATCTGCTCAAACAGTTGTCGGACGGTCTTGCGGCTTTTCAAAACGATTTGAAAGAGCATGGACTAGAGCAAGATGTATTGACACTGGTGTTTTCCGAATTCGGCAGACGCGTTCAGGAAAACAGCGGGAAAGGCACCGATCATGGCACGGCCGAACCGCTAATCATAGTCGGTTCGCAGGTTAAAGGCGGTATGTACGGAGAAGCAGCCAGCCTGACGTCGCTGGACAATGGAGATCTAAAATATACGGTCGATTTCCGCACCGTATATGCCACCATCCTTGAGCGCTGGCTGGCTGCCGACAGCGCCGAAATTCTGGGCAAGCATTTTGAAATTCTGCCGTTTGTCTAAACGCAAGCGCCTAAGGGTCTAAGCACAGAGCTTAGGGGTCCGGCGGAGCAGAACCCTCAACCATCGACCAGAACTGTCTGGAAACATCCCACATCGTTTCGTCTTTGTAATTGCGCAAAACGCATTTGGCAGTCCACATGCCTTCTTTGTCGATGGTGACGTCGGGCGTCACAATGTAGTGACCCTTGTAGATATCATTCGGGTCATTCGCTTGAAACTCTTTGCGAAAGATCTCGTGGCCTTCGGGATTCTCGATGACTACAAGCCCTTTGTATTGCCGCCTTTCAAACGGAGTGCCGAAACCGATGACCATTTGACAGTCCATCTTCAAAGGCAACTCGCCGACAAAGACGTCAAAAAGTCCTTGCGCGTTTACTCTGCCGTTGTCTGCATGTTCGGCTTGGTCACAGAATAAGATGTAACCACCGTGCAGATACTTCATCAGAAACTCCAGAAATTACAAAAGCGACAAAAACAAAGCCAGGCAAGCCCGGTTTCAAGATGAAATTTTATACCATTGAAAAGCGCACCGAGGTCTTCATTCCATTCCGTTTTCAATATCTTGAAAACCAAAAGGCAGCCTTTTTACGGGCTGCCTTTCAACTTGGTTTGGAAGTTAGACTGTTAACAGTTTAACTTCTAATTCCTGACTACTTCGATTTCGCTGTGACGATGCTGTCCGAAATTGAATGCGGAACTTCATCGTAGTGTGCGAATTCCATAGTGAAGGTTCCTTGACCGCGAGTCTTGTTGCGAATATCGGTTGCATAACCGAACATCTCAGACAGCGGAACAACCGCTTTCACTTTGGAGAGCTTGTCGAGTGTGTCCATGCCTTCGACACGACCGCGGCGACCGGAGATGTCTCCAATCACATCGCCCATGTATTCTTCAGGCACTTCGACTTCGACTTTCATAACGGGTTCGAGCAGAACCGGTTTGCCCTTCATGAAGCCCTCTTTGAAGGCCATGGAGCCGGCGATCTTGAACGCCATTTCGGACGAGTCGACTTCGTGATACGAACCGAAAACCAGAGTGGCTTTCAAGTCGATTACCGGATAACCGGCCAAGACACCGCCTTGCAGCGCTTCCTTGATACCGGCTTCAACCGCAGGAATGTATTCCTTAGGAATGACACCACCGACTATCTTGTTGACGAATTCGAATCCGGAACCAGGTGCAAGCGGGTCGAGTTCGATAACGACGTGACCGTATTGACCACGACCGCCGGACTGACGGACGAACTTGCCTTCTTGCTTGACGTGGTTGCGCAGCGTTTCGCGGTAAGCAACTTGCGGCTTACCAACGTTGGCTTCCACTTTGAATTCGCGCAAGAGTCTGTCGACGATGATTTCCAGGTGCAATTCGCCCATGCCGGCAATGATTGTTTGTCCGGTTTCATGGTCGACTTTGACCTTAAAGGTGGGATCTTCTTCAGCCAGACGAGCCAGCGAATTGCCCAGTTTATCGGAGTCCTGCTTGGTCTTGGGTTCGATAGCTACCGAGATTACAGGCTCAGGGAACTTCATCGACTCAAGAATAATCGGATGCGTATCGACGGCAAGAGTATCGCCGGTCGTGGTGTCCTTGAGACCGACAACGGCGACGATGTCACCGGCGCTGGCCGACTGGACGTCGGTGCGCTGGTCGGCCTGAAGTTGAATCAAGCGTGAGATACGCTCCTTCTTGCCCTTGGTCGTGTTTTGCACGTAAGAGCCGGCTGTGAGAGTTCCGCTGTACACGCGAACGAAAGTCAGTTTGCCGACAAAAGGATCGGTCATGACTTTGAAGGCGAGACCTGCAAACGGCTCGTCATTGCAAGTACGTTCTGCTTCTTCACCGTCAGGAGTCCAGCCCTTGATGGGAGGAGTTTCTTCCGGGGAAGGCAGGTAGTCGACGATTGCGTCGAGCAATGGCTGCACGCCTTTGTTTTTGAATGCTGAACCGACAAGGATGGGAACGATTCTATTTTCGATAACCGCTTTTCTCAAAGCAGCCTTCAGTTCGTCGGCCGTCGGCTGTTCGCCTTCGAGGAACTTGCCCATCAAGTCGTCATCGGTTTCCACAATGGCATCAACCAGTTTGCTGCGCCACTCTTCGGCTTCCTCGGCCATATCGGCCGGGATCGCTTCTTCGTGAGCCAGTTTGCCCATCGGATCGTCTTCTGCATACATATATGCCTTGCGATCGATGAGGTCGATGATGCCTTTGAAATCTACTTCGGCGCCAATCGGAATTTGCAACGGGTGACCGTTCGTCCAGGTGGAATGCAATCCAGGCAGTTGCTCCTGGATTTGCTTGACGACGCGGAAATAATCAGCGCCGTTGCGGTCCATCTTGTTTACGAAGACCATGCGCGGCACTTCGTAACGGTTGGCTTGTTTCCAAACGGTACCGGTTTGCGGTTGAACGCCGGCGACGGCGCAAAGAACGATGACAACACCGTCCAAAACGCGCATCGAGCGCTCTACTTCAACGGTAAAGTCGACGTGTCCAGGCGTATCAATCAAGTTGATATGCTTGCCTTTCCACTTGGAGCTGATTGCGGCGGCGGTAATTGTGATGCCGCGCTCTTTTTCTTGCTCCATCCAGTCGGTGACAGTGGTACCTTCGTGGACTTCTCCAACCCGGTGGATAAGACCGGAATAAAAGAGAATTCTTTCCGTGGTCGTTGTCTTACCAGCATCGATGTGAGCAGCGATACCCATATTACGGATATCACGTAATGGGATTGTCCTGGTCATCACTGTTGTGGGTTTCCTTTCTTCCGTACGAGATGCGACTTCCATGTTTCCTTCCGCCGTGTTTCTATGTTTTCACTTCTGTCAAAGGGAGTTTTCGCCAAGTTCATTTTGGCGTTGCAGAGGGCACGGCTCGGATCACCCGAGTCATATTCCCCTGAAAACCTACTGCACCTTATCATGACTTCTTATCTTTCAAGGAAAACCTTCAACAAAGATTGTTTGAATTCCTTGCCTATCTTTACAATTGAGCAGAGTACGCCCACCGAGATTGAACCAAAACCCGCTTTGCAAGCCGGTTTTGCTCGCTTTACCGAAAACGCGCGCCTTGTGGACGTTTGCCGTCGGCAATTTAAAGATCACCCTGTCAGTCGGCGGATGACAGAGGATGGATCTTCTAAGGATTCAACCATATCTGCCTGAAACCTGCCTGGCTTCGGCATAACGATTGAAGGACTGGAAGTTCGCCACAGCTCCTTCAGCCCTATCTACCGCCCAGACGTCCATTTTTTCAGGCGCCTGGTTAAGACCGTCTTAAATAAGGGCTCGAAGCCTACCTATATAAAGCGAGTCTATAGCCAATTAATAGCGGTAATGAGCGAAAGCCTTGTTGGCTTCGGCCATTTTATGAGTTTCGTCCTTCTTCTTAACCGAGTTGCCGGCTCCGTTGGAGGCGTCAATCAGTTCGGCCGAAAGTCGCTCTGCAAAGCTTCTGCCGCCACGCTTTCTGGAGTTGGTGATAATCCACTGCGTAGCCAGTGCCACACCGCGCGCCTGTTTTACTTCGATCGGCACTTGGTAGGTCGAACCGCCAACGCGGCGAGCTTTCACTTCCACAAGCGGGGTGACGTTCTTGACTGCTTTGTTGAAAACGTCCAGCGGTTCCTGCTTGGTGCGCTCTTTGATCAGATCCAAAGATGCATAGAAAAGCTTTTGTGCCGTGCTTTTCTTGCCGCGTTGCATCATGCGGTGAACGAAGCGCATGACGAGTTGGCTGTTGAAATCCGGATCGGGCGGAGGAACTCTCTTTTGAGCTGCTGATCTGCGTGACATACTTTCAGGTCCTGTTTTAGCTTACTTTCGACTCTTCTAAAAACTTTTCTTTATTACTTCTTCTTGGCGGTTGCCGCTCCAGCTTTCGGGCGTTTGGCGCCGTACTTGGAACGTCCTTGCATTCTGTCTTTGACGCCGGCTGTATCGAGCGCGCCTCTGACAATGTGATAACGGACGCCCGGAAGATCCTTAACCCGACCGCCCCTGACCAGGACGACTGAGTGCTCTTGCAAGTTATGTCCGATGCCCGGAATGTATGCAGTGATTTCCATGCTGTTGGTCAGGCGGACACGAGCGATTTTCCGAAGAGCCGAGTTCGGCTTCTTGGGAGTAGTCGTCTTCACCTGCGTGCAGACGCCGCGACGTTGCGGGCATGATTTCAACGCGGGTGATTTCGTCTTATAAGTGACTTTTTTCCGCTCTCTCCGTATGAGCTGATTGATGGTAGGCACCACAAATCTCCTGAATAGAACTTGATTACACGTTCCGCCTCCCCAAACCGGAAAAGGCAGATCATCGCTAAGGCGGTTGGCAATGATAAATGCAGCGCCCGCACGATGTCAACGCGTGTCTGCTGGCTTTCGACTCTTAAGTCCGAATCAATTGCTATTGATTGCGCACATCAAGATGCGAACTGCCGTGACAGACAGCGATTGAGCCAGAGTATCAGATCAAATACTTCTTGGGCTGCGGCCTTTACTTTAGTTTAAGAGCCTTAAGACAAATTTTTGCAAATTCGCATTCTCGGCACCCCTTCCAGGAGATGCTTGATGAGCGGATTATAAGCTATCAGGTTTTTCTTTGCGCAATAAGTGCTCGTTGCTTAGCAGTCTCAAATGAGCCGGGGCGAATCTTCTTTCCGCCGGCAATGGCAAATTGATGCCCGGACTGGGCAGGGTAATCGGCGCCTCTTTGCGCACTACACGTTTCTGCTTGGCGCGCACCCAGTGATCGCGTGCCATAAGAGAGAAGGTGCCGGTGCGCTCCAGACCAAGCTTTTCGATTGCTTTGACGACATGGGGTTGATAATCGAAACCTTTTATTGATATGACTCCGCGCATGTTGAGCCTGCGCATTATGCCCAACGTGAAGAGAATAGTGTCTTCAGCCGTATGAGCCCAGCCGGGATGAACCGCCAGTTCCAGGTGAAAATCGCCTTCTCTGTGAGCAAGAACGCGCACGGCCGCAGTCAAATTCTTGCGATCCGGATCCTGCGAAACCCAGTACCAGACTTTGCGTTTGATGAGTTTACGGCTGAGCTTGTCGAAACTCTCGGTCGGCACTTCGCTGACCAGAAAATCATCAGGCACATATTCGTAAGTAACGCGCAGATCAGGGGGTAAACATTCTTGAAACAATTGATAGAGCGCTTGTTTGTCCTGGGGAATGGCCAGTCGAAAACCTGATGAATCCTCAGCATGAGACGAAACAGGCAGTTCGAAATCTACCGGCACTTGATAATGAGTGACGCGATAGCAGCGACGAAATCCGCTATTTCCAAGTAACGACAATGCCGCCGAATTTTGATCTGACACTTCGGCAACAAAATGCGCCGCACCCTGACTGGCGAATGTGGCAAATGCAAAGCGCAAAAGCTCCTGAGCTATGCCCCGTCCGCGATGATTGGGATGCACTACCAGATGCTCGATTCTCCAACAGGCTCTCGATTTACCAACCGAACTGATGGAAATCAAGCCAAGCACGATGCTGTCTTCTTTGGCGATGTATGCCATGGGAGCAATATGCAAATTGCAGGGCAGCCAGTGCTGGAAAAACGTGAAACCCCTTAATGCCAAAGCATCTTCGGCACAAAAGCTTTCGAACGGCATGGGTTCGTTTTGATGCCGCAGAAGAGCTCGCGTCTGAGCAGTGTCGATGGCAAAAAGTGGTCCGATTTTGATCATTCTCTTACGCTCATAATGCTCTCAGCGCATATGCACAGCCTATCCACAGGCCATCCTTAAAATCATAACACCAGTTTGTCAAGTGCTTCTCTTCAATCGACTTCAGTTTGGAAGTTAGGCTGTTAACAGCTTAACTTCCAAAACATAGACGCGTCACAGCCGGTTGCAAAGCGAGTGAGCGAGGCATACACATATGCGACAGGAAACGGCCAGATTTGCGCAACGGTTGTGAAGACGAGATTTCGCCCCTCTGTCACGTTTAATGCGTAGCTTGTCGAAATGAGCAGATTCGCAGCCCGTCAACGTTTTATACTGAAGGATTCAATTGATCATTTGGACTTCCTCGTATATCTCCTTCGATACTAATGAAAAAGAACGCGGCGCCAGTCGAACGCGAAGGCAAACAGCTCAAAGTGATCGCTGACAATCGTCGCGCGCGTCACGAATACGAAATCATTGAAGTATTCGAGGCAGGCATCGAATTGCAGGGCACGGAAGTCAAATCGATGCGCAACGGAAAAGCGAATTTGACGGACTCATTTGCTCGCATTGAAGATGGTGAAATCTGGCTTCACCACTGTCATATCGCTCCATACGATCATGGAAATCGTTTCAATCACGAGCCATTGCGCAAGAGACGCTTGCTTTTGCACCGCGGGCAAATACTGAAGCTCAAGCAAAAAGTCCAGGAGAAAGGATTGACACTCATACCCCTCAAACTTTTTTTCAAAGGCAATTGGGCCAAAGTCGACCTGGCTGTAGTTCGTGGAAAACAGCTCTACGACAAGCGCGACGCCATAACCAAACGTGATACCAAACGACAGATCGACAGAGTGGTAAAAGAGCTGCGCAACAGAAATTAGGATTCACCAAATAATTTTGCATAAGACCAATCAACGGCGAAAGAAAAAAATGGCAAAGCACAAAGATGGAGATTCAGCAGTGACGGGCAAAAAAGTGTTTGAACATATCTTACGGTTCATCGGGCAGCCAATACTGAGATGCCTGATTGCCGCAAGTTTGTTTCTGCTTTTGCAAGTCGAACCGGCACCGGCAGCGGCACCGGCCACTGCTTCGCCGATCGGTGTCGTGAAAAGCGCGCGCAACGCCCAGTCCTATCAAGACCTGCACCTGGGCACTTTCGAAGATGACTACGTTCAGTTTCGCCATGCACTGGAAAATGCAAATGTCAGATTCGATGAATTATCCGATGCCGATCTGGCAGCCGGCAGCGCCAAGCTCAACAGCTACAAGTTGTTGATAATGCCGCTTTCCGTCGACATGACGGCGGAAGGCGTCAGCGCCATAACTGAATTCGTACGCGGCGGCGGAAAATTGTTAGTCACCGACGCCAACGGCATGCCTCAGCCTAACGGAGTTGCTTTAGACGGACTGGCAGGCGTCACCATCAGCAAGCAGTCTAATTTAGGCGACAAACAAAAGGTAGAGTGGCCACGCACACCATTTGCGGTATCAGAAGAATTCGCAATCGGCACGGTAAGATCCGACGTCTCTCTTTCCGATGGCGCCACGCAGTTGGCCAAATGGATGGACAGCACAGGCAGAGAAGTTTCGCCTGCAGTCGTGCGCAAAGGCGGATGCATATTCATTAGCTGGGCACCGGGATTGCAAGGCGAAATCACCGCCAACGCCAATTTGCTCTCACTGGCACTGGAAGAACTCGTTCCCGGAATCACACAATCGGCAGCCGTGCAAATCAGCTACGCCGAATATCAAAACATCAGCCAGGAATTGGAATATCTCACCAAACGCACGGAAGAGACGATCAAAACGGCAAAGCAAGCCGAGCTTGCCGTGCCATTCAAAATGATCCAGCAGTTTTACGATTCCGGAGTTTCGCACGTCAATGCCTTCAAAGAAGCCTATTCGGCGCGCAAATTCTTCGAGGCTGATTCCCACCTGTCGCAAGCGCGTCAGGACTTCTCCATGTCCTTTGCCCAGGCGATGCCGGTAAGACCGGTAGAAGCCCGGTCGGTTTGGCTCGATCGCGGCACGATCGTTTCAATGCGCTCGGCCCAGCAACTCGCCCAACTTTTCGACAAGTTGAAAGCCTCGGGCATCAATGTTGTCTATTTCGAGACCAATAATGCCGGCTTCGCCATGTATCCAAGCAAACTGGTCGCTCAGAATCCGGCCATGGTCGGCTGGGATCCGCTGGCGGTCGCCGTCAAAGAAGCGCACAAGCGCGGTATGGAATTGCATTCATGGGTCTGGATATTTGCAGTCGGCAACACCAGGCACAACCCCATCATAGGAAAAGACGCCGATTATCCGGGACCGGTTTTGTCTACGCGTGACTTCAATCAGGCTCTGGCTTTCAGAGACGGACAATTAGTTCCGCCCCGTCAAACCGAATTCTGGCTCGACCCTTCCATTCCGGAAGCGCGCCAGTTTCCCAAAGATCTGATGATGGAAATCGTCACCAACTACAAGGTCGACGGCATCCAGCTCGACTATATTCGTTACCCGTTCAACAACAAAGGCACGGAGATGGGTTACGACTGGCAGGGCCGGCAGCGTTTCGAGCAAGAAACCGGGCTCTCGCTCGATCACCTGGACGAAAACACCCGCCAGGTCTGGATCATGTGGAAAGTCCAAAACATCAATAACTTCGTCAAAGATGTCTCCATGACCTTGAGAAAGTTCAAACCCGACATCAAAATTTCCGCTGCCGTTTACGGCATGCCGCGTCGCCTGCGCACCGCTGCCATTCAACAAGAGTGGGAAACCTGGGTGGCCAATGGCTGGGTGGACACGCTCAATCCGATGACCTACGTTCAAAACCCGAAAGATCTGACGACGGCTGCAGCCTACGTTCGCGAATCGACTGCCGACAAGGCTCTTGTTTATCCGGGACTTTCCATTCGCCAGCTCGATACTGCCGGTCTAATAGAACAACTCGATTCAGCCAGAGAAACCGGCACTCTGGGCACGACTATGTTTGCAGTGGCGCACCTGGATGATAAAAAGCTCAACGTCTTAAAAGTCGGTCCCTACAGAAAGCAGCCGCTGCTCACGCCTCAAGCCGAGCCGCTCAAGGCCAGCCGCCTGCTCGTGGACGATTTTGCCGCCATGGTCAATCGTTATCTGCAAGATCCGCGCACGCACATCCTCTCAGACCAGGCCAGCACCAATGATGTGCTCTCGCAAATCGACGGCATCCAGCGCTCGCTGCATCAATTGAGCAATGCTGCATCATCCGACGAAATTGAATCAGTCCTCAAGGACGTCACCAGTTTGCATACCACCATCAAGAACTGGCTGAGGTTAGAGGCATTTATTCAGCGCGGTTTCAGAGCGCAGTACATCGCCAGCTACCTCGGTCAGGTGGAAGCGATACTGTCCTACGCCTCCCACAAAGTCAGATCGCAAATGCCGGCTCCAATCGCCGGAGCTGCTCCGGCAACCACCGTCTCGCAATAAGCGGCGCCGGCGGCGAATTTGTCTTTCGACTGAGTATTCGACTAGTAATAACCCTGATTTAGAACTCGGGGCTTACTACGATGCGGGTTCAGGTCTGAGCCTGTGTTAACGCTCTTTCACTTCAGATAGTCTTAGAAAGCCGGTCATACAACGCGGCGCACTACAGATATTCGAGAAAGAGAATGAACTCAGCGCCAGACGAGCATTGCGCTCACAATTACATATGCATGAATTTTTCAGTCGGCAAAAGCGGCGGTAGCGCCGGCGAGCTGTTTGACACAAGATGGTCAAGACGCGGCCTCGATCGAGAGCATGATGACGAAAACGACCCGCTGGTTATTTGGTGGGCGCGCTTGCTCGAGAAAGGAAATTCAGTTCGCCGGACGAAACTCAATCAAAGCTACCGCCGCTCCAGGTGGGCAGAGCCCAGGGAAAAACCTGCGCCGTCACCCTTCAGCCCTTATTCGACTTTGCACAAGCAGGGCAGATTGATCAACTTTTCTTTGTGCGTTCTAATTTTAGCGCTCGGCTCTTCACTGAATATGGTGGCACGAGCAGAAACGCCGGTGGGCGGCGGCGCTGTCACGCAAAGCAGTGCCAATGCAAGCCAAACGCCTTACTCCGAGCGGTTCTCCAGAATGAAAGATTTCGTCGGGCGGCACAATCAATATTTGGATCTCTCTAAGCTGAACGAATTCACATGGGCGGAAGATTCGCACTTCACCGCCGCAAGACACCTTGCAAAACCCGGTGCTGATGCTGTTTTCAGAAGGCAGACAGAAGAAGATCGCGTGCAACCACAGGCGGTGAATTTGAAAGAAAGCAAAAAATCGCTCCAAAGTGATACCAGGCTAAGAGAAGAAGCCAAAAATCAAGCCTCTGGCTGGGGCGATCTTCAGTCGGGCAAATGGCAGGAAAACGCCAAATAATCAGGCTAAGCACAAAATTCCTCTGAAAAAGAAAGGTCCCTGCGTCAAAGCAGGGACCTTCCAAGAAACGAAAGGAGGAACGTACTGTTGGATTTCAGATTAGCTGTTGAATCCCCAGTCGTTCGTAACCGGTGTTTGGAACGGTTGAACGTATGGAGTTGGTTCTACAGCTTGCGGTTCTTGTACTGGGGGGGCAAAAGAGGTTTGCGGTTGAGCAACCGGAGCTGCCGGAGCTTGAGCTGCTTGTGCTTGTGCAGCGGCTACAGCGGCTTTGATGCTTTCATCAAGCAAGCCTGCTTTTTCACGCAACAGATACTCGATATAGTCGCCGCGGCTCATGCGAGAAGCAGCTACTTGTTCATCAAGCAGTCTGTGTGCCATAGGGGTCACGCATACTGCGGTTGTGGTCCCTCTGTTCTTACCGAAGAAGAAGGACTTGGCGCCGCCCTTAGGACCAGTCTGCTTAGCAGAAGCAGGCAGTCTAAGAGGGTTCATGCCAGCGCGCTCACGAATGAGCATTTCGACGTAATCGCCGTTGGACACGCCTGCAGACGCCGCTTGTTCCTTCAACAATTGACGGCCAAGAGCGGTCAAGTTGAATGAAACCGACCCTGATTCCTTGCCGGGGAAACGGGAACGGCGAGGGGACGTTGTCTTCACAGAAGTGTTTGTTTGCACCGTTGTGTTCATTGACTTTTCGGCAGCAACAATAACGAGAGCACTATGCTTCGCACTAATTGTTCTGCCTTTCCTCCTTTTCTGAGAAAATCGGAACCCGACTGGTATCGCAAGTTCTAGCTTGCTTTCCTTTTAAACCGGCAGCTTCAGCAGGCTATTTACCGCTTTGCTGCCTCCCAACGCACTCCGTCAATTGCCGCGCATATTAGAGAAACGCGTTCGACGGACTTCTTGAACTATCTCCAGGAAACTCACCCATAAAAGAGCGCATGACAAACTAGAGGAAATAACCTCCAGCTCCCTTCTCTTAGCCGTCACCTCGATTGAGGATTTCTAAGAGTTTTCCTGGCAACCCTTTCCAAGACCTTGATTATAGACCAACATTACCGGAATAGAGCAGTAGTCATGTATCACATGTTTTTAATAATAGGCCGCCTCTAAGACACAAAACGTGTTTGCTTAGATACGTGGAAACGCGCTCTGGGCCCAGCTATTGAATACTACTGCAATGACTGCACCGAGGGCCGCACCAACGAATACTTCCACTGGTGTATGACCTAGGAATTCCTTAATGCGCTCGGAAGAGAGCTTCGGATGCTCTGAAAACAGCTCCGTCATGATCTGGTTGAGAACCTTTGCCTGCAGGCCCACAGTGCGTCTTACGCCTGCAGCGTCGTACATGACTATCAATGCAAGACCGAGTGCGATCGAGAAGGACACTGAATTGAAACCTTCGATCAGTCCCACGGAAACTGCCATTCCGACGGTGCAGCAACTGTGGCTGGAAGGCATTCCGCCGGTTTTGGCCAGCAAGCGAAGATCGAGGTGGCCCGTGCGCAGTAGCTTAGTGAGAATCTTCGCCAGTTGAGCGATGCAACTGCACAAGACAGTGACCAGAATCACCTGCCAGCCGCGTTGATCATGCATCGAACTTCCCGTCAGAGCCGTCTGTGTGCCTGGCGATGCCTGGGCAAATAACGATGCCAGCCAGGAAAGCGAAACCGAGAAAAAATCCATGAAAGATGCAATGGCTCCCTTAATTCGATCTGTGAATAGCATACTGGAGAAGCGCTTTGAGAGCGGGAATTCCGCTGCTGTTGGCAGCACATTGCTCGACCATATTCAGGCCTGTCGCTTCTAAATCTTTCAAGCGTGCCCTGGCGCCGTCAATGCCGAAAAGACGTACGAAAGTGGCTTTATCAGTGGCTTCGTCCTTGCCGGGAGTCTTGCCCAAAGTAGCCGAGTCGCCAGTGACATCGAGAAGGTCGTCAGCGATTTGAAAGGCAAGACCCAATACCTCGCCGTACAACGCCAAATTGTCCAGCTTGTCAAGCGGAGCACCCATCAGCCTTGCCCCAGACCAGACCGAAAACCGAATCAGAGCACCGGTTTTGGCCATATGTATCTCTTCCATCACGCTGGCGGTAAGAACCGGTTGATCGCCGGCAGCGTCCTCACTGCCTTCTTGAAATTCTGTTGCAAGATCATCCCTTTGCAACATTTTTTTACCGCCACAGGCGCCATCTCTGCCCGGAACGCCGGTATAGATCATGTCGGCAACCTGCCCGCCCACCATGCCTTCCGGACCTGTGGCGCGCGCCAGTTCAGAGACAACCGACAGCAATGTATCCGAATCAACGCTGCGCGGAGTTTCATCTATAAGGATCTGATTGGCCAGCATTAGAAGCGCATCACCTGCAAGCAATGCCACAGCTTCACCAAAAACCTTGTGATTGGTCGGCTTGCCTCTTCTCAAATCGTCGTTATCAAGCGCGGGCAGATCATCATGTATCAAACTCATGGCGTGGACCATTTCAATTGCGCAAGCGCACGGCAAAGCAATTTCAATGACGTCGGAAACATCAAGTTGCCCGTCATCGAGCCCGGAAGCCATCGCCTCTGCAACTGCCAGGCACAAAATAGCGCGCAAGCGTTTGCCGCCCGACAAAACCGAATAGCGCATCGAATCCCAGAGCACACCGCCTTTCTTCGAGGTCAAATAGCGATCAAGGCGTTCTTCTATTAGTGAACGCCGAGCACTTATATATGCATCGAAATCAAAAACTGGTTCGGACTGAACGCCCTGTGACATATCTGCGTAACCTGCTCTGTCCTGTACCGTCATCTGTGCTCACGCGCGCCTTGCCCACGCGTTTCGTTTTCGCGCGCCTTGTAGAGTTCCATAGCGCTCTTGGCGAATTTGGCGCCGAGCATGGCCCACTTCACCATGCTCTTTTCCTTATTAAGGAAGAGCATCGCAAAAGGTGTGAGATTCTTCAGAAATGCAGGCAATACCTCAGTTGTGGAAGCATCCTGCTTTTCGAGGAAACGATAGTTCAAATCGGCAAGCTTGTGATTGACCATAGCCAGTTGCACGGTCGCCTCATCCTGCACCATATCGGCTATTTCTTCGGCCATTTGCAATTTGTCCAGTATCCAACTGCGGAAAAAACAGATGGCCAGGCAGATTACTGCAACAACCAGCATGAAGTAAAACATCAAAACTTTGGCAGCCGACACCAGATTTGGTTGCATGAAAACAGGAATCGCCAGAGCAATCACAATCAACCCGGCGATGAGCTTGTATTGCATGGGAATCAGATCAGCGGATATTGGACCGCTATAAGCGGCAGTGTAAGCCGCAGCAGCCTGGCTGCTCTCGGTTTCCGTCTCTCTGGTTATGGGCGTGTTTTCCATCGTTACTTGAGCAAACTTCTAGCTATGAGCATGCGCTGAATCTGATTGGTTCCTTCGTATATCTGTCCGGCTTTGGCGTCTCTGAAAATGCGCTCGATCAGCAAATCAGGCTCCAGACCTTGCTGCTGCGCCAGTGAAATCGCCTCGGTTGCGACCTTCATGGCCGCATCGGTCGCTTGAATCTTGGCCATCGCCGCCAGCGTGACGTCGGACTCACCGCTGTCGATGCTGCGTGCCGCCTGATAAGTAAGCGCGCGAGCAGATTCGACCATCAATACAAGAGAGCCGATCAGATAATCGAGTTGTCCTCTGTCTTTGTTCTCTTTGTCGGATGCAGCCACTTTGAGAGCCGCATCCAGTGCGCCCTGAGCCCATCCGGTAGCTTGCGCGGCAATGGTCACCCGGCCTTTGGCAAGACTTCCCAGAGCCACTTTTCGCCCATCACCCGGGGCTCCCAGAATATTGTTCTTGGGCACGCGACAATCGGTAAAAACAATTTCGCATGTCGAATATCCGCGCATGCCCAGCATGTCGAATTTCTGCCCGATCTCGAAACCCGGAAAATCTTTGTCGACAATGAACGAAGTAATTCCAGGCGCACTTTCATTGCTGCCGTCTTCATTGAGCAGTCTGGCCATGACGATGAAATAATCGGCCGAAGCACCACTGGTGATGAATGTTTTGGTGCCGTTCAAAATATATTCGTCATTGACTAATTTAGCCGTTGTAGCAATCGCCGCAGTGTCCGAACCTGCGTTGGGCTCGGTCAAACCGAAGGCGGCCAAATACTTTCCACTGGATGACGGGGTCAAATATTTTTTCTTCTGCTCTTCCGTTCCATGCTTGTAGACGGGTTCCTGACAAAGAACATGCACGCCCAGAGAGCTCATGATTGGTACGCATCGACGCGCAAACTCTTCATTGACGAGTACAAAACTCAAGTAATCGCCACCGGAACCGCCATAGGTCGTGGGAAAAGGCAAGGCGCCCAAACCGTCTTTGCAGGCAGCTTCAAAAAGATCGCGCCTGAATGTGTTTTGCGAATCTGAGCGTTTGGTTTCTTCCAGCGTGATCGTGTCGGCGAAAGCAACAGCCTTGGCAAGCCAATTCTTTTGATCGGCTGTGAACAAAGACTGATACTTTGCAAGATGTTTTGGAAGAGCGTCGGTTTTTAGCATTGTTGAAGTCATGACAGATTCAGATGAATGTGAGTGGCGCTTCGGCAAATCAAAGCTGAACTCCTTATGAGAGCAAGCTGAGATATAGATCTAGAAGAGATTACTATAGCTGATGCGGCTCGATACGTCTGCCCGCTTGACAAGCGCCAGCGTTTCACCAATGCCGATTAATCCAAAGTCTCGCCAGATTCATTTTGCGCTTTAGGCGTCTTGTGCGGCGTGCGCACATCCAGAATTTGCCCTTTGTTCCTGAACTTAAGGGCAGCCTGGCGCAGAATGTACTCAATTTGACCATTCACGCTGCGCATCTCCTGCTGAGCCCATGACTCGATATCGTCATAGAGTTGCTGTTCGATGCGCAGTAAAAATGACTTGCGTGCCACGAAAAATTCCTTTCATCATGAAAGCAACAGGCTTTAGGGATACAGAGTGCCGGCGTTAACAACCGGTTGAGCTTGAGAATCTCCGCATAGAACCACAAGAAGATTGCTCACCATAGCCGCTCTGCGTTCATCATCGAGATTGACGACCTGAGCTGCCGTCAGTTCCTTCAATGCATCCGACACGATGTTTACGGCACCATTTACGATGGCACGCCGAGCCGATATCACTGCTTCAGCTTGTTGCCTTTTCAGCATGGCCATTGCGATTTCCGGAGCATACGCAAGATGGGCGATGCGCGCTTCGTGAATAGCGATTCCGGCAATAGACAGCCGCTGGTTGAGCTCCTCCTGCAGCGTATGCGAAACCTCATCGATGCTGCTTCTCAAGGTAGGTTCTTCGCCATCGCTGTCATATGCGTACATATTGGCGAGATGGCGCACAGCCGCTTCGCTCTGAATCTTCACGAAGAGGTGATAGTTGTCCACATCGAAAACAGCCTTGGCAGGCTGTGCAACGTGCCATACGATTACGGCGCCGATTTCGATTGGATTGCCTCGCTTATCGTTGACTTTCAAAATATCGCTGTGCAGGTTTTGCAAGCGCATGCTGATTCTTTTTCTAGAGCACAGCGGATTGACCAGCACAAGCCCGTTTCGCTTAACAGTGCCGCTGTAGCTTCCGACAAACACCAAAACCATCGCATCATTCGGCTGAATGACACAGAAGCCTTTTATGAGAATTAGAGAGGCTATGAGCATTCCGAGGGGCAAATACAGATCATCGGGATCCTTGGTCCAGTGCTCGCCTAGAGCCATAAATACCGAACCTAAGGATGTGGTGCTGAATATGATGATAGCGACCAGGACAAAGAGCCCTGCCCAGGCTGCTATGCCGCTCAAGTGCCAGTGAAGTTTCTCTTCCGTCATTTTTTTGCTCCTCGCTTGAAAAATTCAAAGCTATCACAATGATATCACTTTGCTATCAGACACACAATGGGCGAAAGGGGCATTGTGTTCCAAAAGGCGGTCGGGCTGGAGATTTAAGAACTTTTGACGGCGCCGCGGTGATAGAATCGCGCAAGTTTGTCGTTTCAAAAACCCACAATTCAGGTGAGTAGCTAATGGAGCTTTCCGAAAAACTGCCCGGTACTTCCAGCATCTTCAATTCGGAAAACCTGCCCAGGCGCGATCTGCTTGCCGGCATCGCCACCGCTCTCATGGTCGGCATCACAGGACAGACAGATGCGGCGGATGCGAAGTCTCAAAAGGACAGGTCCGCCGGCAAGAAGAACACACAAGGGTCAAGCGGCTCTTCAGATGGAAAAAACGCCATAAACGGCAGCCCTGAGCAAATGACCATAGTAAAACCGAAGCATCTGGTCAAAGGCGATACGGTAGGAATCGTGGCGCCCGCCAGCCCACTGGAAAACGAAACTGAAATTGAATACACCTATAAATGGCTGAAAAGGGCAGGACTCAAATACAAAATCGGAAAACATATATTCGACAGCTACAGCGACTTTGCGGGCAGCGATGAAAACCGCCTTGCTGACTTCAATTCCATGTGGGCTGACCCTGAGGTCAAAGCGGTTATGCCGATGCGCGGCGGCAACGGAGCGGCAAGATTGCTTGCCGGCATCGACTACGAATTGATCGCAAAGAATCCAAAGATCATCGTCGGCTATTCAGACATCACATCGCTGCTTATTGCCATTCATCAGAAAACAGGACTGGTGACGTTTCACGGACCGATGATGGGAGGCTTTTTTGAAGGTTCGTACACCTATTGCAATTATTTGAAAGCGGTGATGAGCAATAAACCTCTCGGGCTGATCACCGACAAGGAAGAAAAAGAACTCTGGAATCCGCTCGGACCGCCGACCCGTTATGTGATTGCAAAAGGAAAAGCGCGCGGCCGGCTGACCGGCGGGTGCATGACACTGATACGCCAGCTCATGGGCACTCCTTATGAAATCGACACGGACGGAAAAATTCTTTTCCTGGAAGATCTGGATGCGGAACCTCACGAAATCGATCGCATGCTCTACCAACTGTCTTTGGCAGGGAAACTTCAAAAGGCTGCCGGGATCGTTGTTGGTGAATGCACAAATTGCGCACCGGGAGGCAGCGGACGCAATAACTTCCCGCTCAATGTCAGCCTCGATCGCATTCTCGAGCAGCGCCTTTCGGGTCTGGGCATACCGGTAGTTTATGGCTTGCGATTCGGTCACAGCAAAGAAAAATGCACATTGCCTCTGGGAGTCATGGCTTCTCTGGAAGCGACGGACGGCTCCGTCCGGTTCAAAATCGAAGAAAGCGCCACTCTTTGAGGAGCGACCGAGCATGTCCGCCGATCAGTATTTAAGCCGACGAACGCTTATCAAAAGCGGCACTAAGGCATTGATATCAGCCGCCATATTGGCAAAAGGAATGGATAAGATGGCAGAAGCGAAAAACCTCAGCAAGCAAGAATCAGGCACCAGTAATGCCACCATCGCCGAGGCAGTGCAAAGCCGGACTATTGTCAAACCTAATGCGCTGAAGCCGTCAGACCGAGTTGCTTTGCTCTGCCCCGCCGGGCGTCCCCACAGCCCATCTTTGATAAACAGGGCGGTGGCAATCGTCGAGGAAATGGGATTTAGACCAAAAGTGGGCAAAAACACTCTCAAGATTCACGGCACCATGGCCGGTACCGACGAAGAACGACTAGCCGATTTCGAAGAGGCGCTCAGCGATGATTCAATTGCTGCCATTTTCTGCGTCACTGGCGGGTACGGTGCATTGCATCTGGTAGACAAAATAGACTGGATGAAATTGAAAGCCAGCCCCAAAATCCTTGTAGGCAGCGACGACAATTGCCACCTTCTTCTGGCTGCCTATGCCAAAACCGGTCTTGTTACTTTTCACGCACCAAATATGGATCGCATCGTCAGCCGCCAATCATTTGATGCATTGAAAGCTGCAGTTACCGCGAAGAATCCGCTCGGCACCGTGAAATCGAACTACTGGGACATCGATGACTCGTTCGATGGGACATCTCAAAAGAAAGCACGCAACCCTGAGGATAAATGGCAAGTCGATTATTCCTACGCCGCAGTCGAAGGACAAGCGGAAGGTCCGCTCATGGGCGGAAACCTGACAGCCCTCGGTTCTCTTATGGGTACGCCCTATCAGCCTCCATTCAAGAACGCGGTGCTTTTTCTCGAAGACATAAATGAAGATCATGGCATTCTCGATCGCTGGTTTACCAACCTGTATCTGGCTGGAGCATTGAGCGAAATTTCAGGGGTGGCATTCGGCGACTTTGAAAATTGCCGCACCAAAGAATGCTTCAACATGTATTCGCTGGAAGACCTTTTCGGCGACAGAATGAAACAAGAAGGTAAACCGTGCAGCTTCGGACTGCCGCTCGGACAATCAGCAAGATCTCTGACTGCGCCTATTGGAGTGAGAGTCAGATTCGATGCCGGCAAAGGCACTATTGAGTATTTGGAAACAGCAGTTTCCTGATGATTGCAAAAGGCAATTGCTCGAGGTTCGAAACCTTTGAAGATATCAGCCATGCGAAAGAGGAGCTTTTAAACTCCTCTTTCTCGGCTGTCCCGTTCAAAGTCATAGTAATGGCACGCAAAGGACGCAGTTTTTACCCTTGCATGCCGGGTTTCCAACGAAGGTGCGGTTTGCCCGCTGGGAGCACTGCCGGCGATAGCAAACAGCGCTTTCTTGATATGAATATAAAACCGATTTAGTGACAATTTGATGATAATGCTACAGGGATGCGAAACCAGAAGGTCGAACCTTGATCGACTTTGCTGCGCACCCCAATCGTTCCGTTATGAGCTTCGATAATCGCCTTGCTTATCGCCAGGCCTAGCCCGGTACCGACTCCGCGCTTGCCATCACTCTTCTCGGCTTGACTGTACCGCTGAAACAGCTTCTTCGCCTTATCCTCGGCTATGCCCCGCCCCTCATCGACTACGCGCAGCTCGAGCAATTCATTCCGAGTTTCATTCTGCTCGCTTTCAGCATCACCATGTACTACTTCAGTTTCTACAATCACACGAGATCCGGTCGGCGAGAACTTGATCGCATTAGAGAGCAGATTTACTACAGCCTGCACGAGCCGATCTTCATCAGCCATTATTATTGCCTCGCCAGCCTCTGAAATGACTTCCACTTCATGCACCTCAGCAAATCCCGCAACAGAACCGATTGATTTGCGGACCACATCACGAACATCCGTTCGCCTCAAATCCTTGATCAACTTTCCGGCTTCCAACTTCTCGATGTCGAGCAGGTCGTTGACCAGCGCCAGAAGTCGATTGGTGCTCAGGTACATTTTTTGCAGAGCCGATTTACCTGATTCTTCATTCGAATCGTACATGCCTTCTTTGAAAAGTTCGATTGAACCTTGAATTGCAGAAAGCGGGGTGCGCAGATCGTGGCTGACCATGGAAACAAATTCTTGCTTCATACGCTCGATTTCTTTGCTGCCGGAAATGTTATGCACGACGCAAAAGAGTGCGTTCTCTTCCGGAGACCATTGCGATGACCAGAGCACATCAATCACATTGCCGGACTTTTGCTTGAGTTGAGTTTCAAAATCGGCAACTTCTTGATCTTTGATTATGGATTTGAAACGGGCGCCGACTTTCTCGATTTCATCAGGAACAACAAGATCCATGCAGCTTGTCCCAATCAGCTCATCAGGCTTATGCCCAAGAACAGTTTCCGATGCCGGATTGACGGCAAGGAAATTCAGATTCGCATCGACAGAGCAAATTACATCTACGGCGTGCTCGATTATTGCACGCTCTTTTCGCGCCGACTCCGCCAATTTCTCAGCCATTCGGTGAAAAACGTTATCGAGCTGGACAATTTCATCGTATCCGGACATAGGTTCACTGAGCGGTCTGCCGTCAGCAAGCTTGAGACTGTTTTCCGTAACGATGGAAAGTCTGCTTGTGATACGGCGAACAAAAAACTGACCGACGGCGATCGCAATGACAATGTTTACTGCAATCATCGCCCACAAAAAATTTTCAACATTGGCTCGCGCTTTCTCCTCCATGGGAGAAACTTCCTGCTCTATTTTCGTGTAGTAATCGAGAAGGCTTTCGCTCAGGCGCGCTGCGTGAAACATGACGTTGCACAAACGAGCAATGACAGCTTTCTCTTGCAATGACTGTTTATAAGAATAGAGCCGACGCTCTTCCTTGATTGCCTCGATTCCCAGTCTGCAAATTCGATCCAGCTCTTCGCCTTTGAACTTATTGACCGGATCATCCTTAAGCAGAGATTTCATTGTCTCCAGCTCTTTGGGAACACCTTCTACATACTTCAAGAATGTCTCGTAATAGTGAGGCGAATCCGGCGGGTCCTTGAAAAACTGAATTTGCACCATCAGTCCGTTTGTCGCGCGTTCACGCAGAGTGGACAGTCGCTGCAAGCTGGAGATCACTGCTTGATTCTTCTGCTGGCGATCGATCTGCATCTGCGCATCGTGCAACAAAGCGCTCAAGCCGGCCAGCAATAAAAGTTCGAAGCCGAGCAAGAATGCTACGACGAGCAGACCCTTTTGCCTTAGTGTCAGCTTCCAGTTCACTCTTTCGACCTCGCCGCCGCAACGGACAGCACGCTTAACGTCTTTTCTTTGCATCCTATTATAGTGCTAAAATGACGCCGGGTTTTACCGGTGCTGCTTGCATAGACGGCAGGCAAAGATGCTGACAATCTATGGCGAAGATTCTAGTCGTTGAAGACGACGACCATCAGGCTGACGTTATCGAGAAGTGGCTTCAACATGAGCACCACAATGTCGATGTGGTGGCAACTTTTGCCGACGGCAAAGCCATGATGGACAGCTATACGTATGATGCCATTGTTCTCGATTGGGGGCTGCCGGACGGCACGGGCATCGACCTTATTGCAGCATATAGATCGGCCGGCGGCACCGCGCCGATACTCATGCTCACAGGCAGGACGGATACGTCCGATAAGGAGCAAGGTTTGGACGGCGGGGCCGATGATTATTTGACCAAGCCTTTTCAAATTCGCGAACTCTCCGCTCGTTTGAGAGCGCTCATGAGACGACCGGCGATGATGGTCAGCGATGTTCTAAAAGGCCATAATCTCGAACTCGATATAAATAAACATCAGCTCTTCAAAGATGGAGAACTGATCAAGCTGTTTCCCCAGGAGTTCTCTCTTTTGGAAACTCTCATGCGCAAACCTGGCGTTGTTCATACTACAGAGGCGCTAATCAATCACGTCTGGAAATCCGAGGCAGGCGCGTCTGGTGAAACGGTCAGAACATCGGTGCTGCGCTTGAGAAAGAAAATAGATACCGCGGGAGAACCGTCGCTCATTGAAAACGTTCATGGCGTCGGTTATAAGTTTCGCCAGTAGTTCTCTTGCAAATAGATTTCCAATTACATCGGCTCGAACATCACTTCCAGGTCGCTCGGCAGTTCTTCTTCGATGCTGCGGATTGCATCAGGCAAACACTCGACCAGACTTCCGGCAGTGACCGAAGCCTCGCCCAGCATGTGCGCAGCCAGATCGCCGGCTCTGCCATGCAGGTAGGCTCCGGCAACCGCGGCATCGAATGGTTCCACTCCTTGCGCCAGCAAGCCGCCGATTATGCCGGAGAGAACATCACCGACTCCGGCAGTGGACATACCGGGATTGCCGGTCGGGTTGATGAAAACATTTCCGTCCGGATCTGCTATCACAGTGTGAGCGCCTTTGAGAACGACAATGCAGCCAAACTCGGCAGCGGCCCTGGTGGCTGAGGCGATGCGATCCTTCTGGATCTCGGATGTGGACTCGTCCAACAAACGCGCCAACTCTTTGGGATGCGGCGTAATGACGATATGTTTTGCATCCTCGGGAAACACTTTGGTGTTTTCAGCAATGCAATTCAATCCGTCTGCATCGATCAAACACGGAACGTCATTGGACCTGTCCATCACTTTCGACATGAATTTTTGCACGAATGAGACAGTTTCCTCATTCGTTGAAAGCCCAGGCCCGAGCACCACTGCAGTTGCTTTATCCAGATCCTTTTCCAGCTCCCAGAGTGCTTTTGGCGCGATTGTAGTTTCATCCGTTTCCGCTATCGGTCTATAAATGATCTCTCTGGCAGGAAGATGCGGCACCAGGGACGATGGCGTTGCAAGAACGCACAATCCGGTTCCGACTTTCAGAGAACTTTCGGTCGCCAGCATCGTCGCGCCGGACATACCAAGACTGCCGGCAATCGTGAGCAGATACCCGAAAGAACCTTTGTGAGAATTGGCGGCCCGTTTGGGCAGCAAATCGGCGACCATCTCCACCGACGCAAGATGAATGATCGGCTTTTCATGAGCTGCTTCCGGCAACCCAATATCAATTACGCGCAATTCGCCGGCATGTTCAGCACCAGGATGATTGATCAATCCAGGCTTCACATTGCCGAAAGTGACGGTCGCATGTGCGCGAACCGCAGCTCCCATAACTTGACCTGAATCGGAATGAATTCCGGAAGGAAGATCGACTGATACCACAGTGGCGTCACTGCCGTTGATCATTTCGATTGCATGCATGAAGACTGCATCGACATCGCGATCGATACCGGTTCCCAAAAGCGCATCGACAATTACAGTGACGCTTGAAGACAGTGATTTTCCGTCCGGCGTGTCGAAGAAATTCGAAGAGAGATCGGAAGCGAACGAGCGAACATCCACGCCGAGTTTCTTCAAGATATCTCGATTGGTGCTGCTCTCCACTGTGGTCATTGCCTGGTCGGCTTGAGCGCCGCGCCCTTTGGTGTTTCCGACAACCCAGACGTGAACGGGAACGCCCCACAGATGCAGATAGCGAGCGACCACAAAACCGTCACCGCCATTGTTTCCTCGACCGCAAAATATTGCGACAGAACCTTTTAGCGCACCGCTTAGCTGTTCGTTGCGCTGCTCCCACACTTCAAAAGCGGCTTCGGCCGCGCCGCGACCGGCAACCTCCATAAGCACTTGCCCCCAGTTCGGATCGCATTTTGCTATCCAGTCTGATTCGAGCCGGCGAATTTGCGCGGTGGTGGGGATGCGATAAATATCTTTGGCGGGCATAATTTTCTTTCTCTCGGGTGCCTGGGATGACTTTTTCGTTTTGGTTGCGCTCTGGCTTACCATCTCAATGCACCTCTTAGTGTTCAATTTGAATTTTGCAATCTAACATCGGTTGTCGGTCCCGTAACAACAGCGCAGCGAACTTTGTGCCCGGGCGCTTTTTCTTCCAGTGCCGGCACTGCTTCTCGACTTCTCGGCTCGACGAGCAAACATCGATCGGCAAATCGGCAGCCTTGCGGCAGATCTATCAAGCTGGGCGGTTGGCCCTGTATTGGTGTCAGGCGCGAATTGCCTGGACGGGGCAAAGAATTCATCAGTCCAATCGTGTATGGATGAAGCGGGTTTTTGAACAGCTCGTTCACTTCCGCCATTTCCACAACCGAGCCGGCATACATCACGGCAACGTTGTCGCACATCTCAGCGACGACGCCCAGATCGTGCGTAATCAGCAAAATCGACATGCCGTGCTCGCGCTGTATAGTACGCAGCAACTCGAGAATTTGCGCCTGCACGGTCACATCAAGCGCAGTCGTCGGTTCGTCGGCAATCAACAATTTAGGATTGCATGATAGTGCCATGGCAATCATCACTCTCTGGCGCATGCCGCCTGAAAATTGATGCGGATAATCATCGATGCGCGAAGCCGCCTGGGGTATTCGCACTTGATCGAGAACTTCTATCGCGCGCTGGCGAGCTTCTTTTTTGCCGACCTTCTGATGCAGCTCAATTGCTTCCATGATTTGATCGCCGATTGTATAAACAGGATTCAGCGATGTCATTGGATCTTGCGGAATAAGCGCGATTTGATTGCCTCTTACCGAACGCATCTGAGCTTCGGACAAGGTCAAGAGGTCGCGCCCTTCGAATAGAATCTTGCCCGCTGCAATTCTGCCGGGCGGCGGCACCAGACGCAAAATGGAAAGCGAGGTTATGGATTTGCCGCAGCCCGACTCACCGACAATGCCAAGAACAGATCCTCTCGGAACTGAAAAGCCAAGGTCGTCCACAGCCACAGCCAAACCGTTTTCCGTAGGGAAAACAGTCTTCAAACCCTGGATTTCAAGAAGAGGGCTGTTTACCGCGGTATTGGTTGTATTTGTCGCGTTGGTCGCGTTATTCATGAAGAATTCTTGGGCAATCTCAAATAGAGTGTGGCGCTCAAGCGCCGCCTGTTAAGGCTTGAATGCCTCACTGGCGGCTATGATCGCAGAATTAAATGCACCGGTCAAATATACGGACTTTCAATGAAGTGCTGTCGCCCTTCGTTTGCAGGTGATTTAATAGTAAAAAGAGGTGCCGATGATCGAAGATAACCGCACAACAGATATTTCTGTTCTGCAACTGCTTACGAAATTGGTCAAGGAAACCGACCGTTTAGTTCGCCTGGCAGACGATATTGATACACACGCAGCCACTCCGCAAGCAAAGGCGGCGTTTCAACTGATTGGCACGGAAGTGGAAAGCATCCTGGCGCAAATGCACACTTCGCTTGATCCACTTTACCGGCTTTATGATCTGGATCCCGGCATGATGTCGCTCGAGCAAAATCGGCGCAATTCAGTAATTCGCGAATTCGGCACCAGCGAAGTTTCGAATGCCGATACCTATGACGAATCGGCGCTCTGGAACGACGTCAAAGCAAAAGGCGGCAACGGCACGCCCTGAGCTAGAGAGATTTATCGGCGGCCATTTTGGCGGGATGCGGCTTCGTGGAGACGCCGGCGATGCTCACGCCCTGGCGCTCTACATAAGTGTATTTGCCGGATGCAAACGCCTGCACAGTCCTTCTCATCGGAATGAGAAACGGCTTGAAATGATGTCCTCTCATCTCGCTATATACCTGGTCGAACTGCCAACCATCCGACAGGACTCGGTGAATTCCGACTATCATGCCGGTGCGGTCGGCGCCCTGGAGGCAGTGAACGTAAACAGGCTGCTTTTGCGGATCGCGAATGATGTCCAATATGCTCGATACCTTGGTCAAGCTCGGCTCCGAGTAGCCCATCGGAATGTTGTAGTAGTCCAGACCGATCTCTTTGGCAGAACGTTCTTCCTTGCGGGACGCACTTCCGTCCCCTCTCAAATTCAATATTGTTTTGACGCCTGCGGCCTTGAGTTCCTTCAACGCTCGAGCATTTGGCGCTCCTCCGCGCAGGAGCGTCGGGGAGACTTGTTCAAAATTGCCGACATGTATTATTGGAAAACTGCTGTTTGCTTTGGCGTGCGTTTCAATTCCGGCGTGAGCAACTTCCGGCGTTGCTGCCTTTTGAACATCCGGTTCCGCTGCTTGCACCATATTCGGTGCCAGGAACAGCACGCTCAATTGGATTGCCAGAGCCAACGCAAAACATTTGTGATTCAGAAAGGAACTGGCTGGGGTGACTTGCATGTATTGCACCAGTTGAGAACTGCAAAATGATAACACAGCGTCTACTTTACATGTGTAAAGTTTCAATCCTGTTCCAGGATTGACGTTATTTTCACGACCTAATTAAAACGGGCTAATTTTTTCGACCGGTCAGCTATACTTTTGAAACTTGAGTTTCCGAACGACTAAGCAGAGCTGACGCTCCAAACACCCAGAAGTTCCAATGAAGTCAGTGTTGAAAAATTCTCCTAACTCTGATCTGAAAAAGAAGATGAAGCGCTACGTCCTCTTCTTGCGGGTATTGTGGAAGGAGTTTCATGGATTTTTCTATCTTCTGGTCATTACCTTTTCGATTTCCAGTACGCTCCTCTATTTGTTTTATCCCCAAGAAGATCTGCCGCATCACGGTATGTCCTGGATCCAGGCCGCTTATTGCACCTGGTTGATGATGTTTTTCGAAACTCCGCTTACCTACGAAGAAGACTGGAGAATCGCACCGCTCTTCTTCTTTCTGCCATTGCTCGGCCTGCTTGTTATCGCCGAAGGCGTAGTGCACTTCGGCAACATCCTGATACAAAGAAAACGATACTCAACGGAGTGGCAAAAAATGCTGGCTCAAAATTTTGAAAATCACCTGGTCATCTGCGGATTGGGCAACGTCGGCTTGCGCGTCGTTCAGCACTTGAAACAATTTGATGAGCCTATGGTGGTGATAGAGGCGAACAAAGATTCGCGTTTTGCTCATGAAGTCGCTGGTGACGAAATTCCTGTTCTCTTTGGCGACGCTCGGGACACGCGACTTTTGGAAACTGCCAATGTGGCGAAAGCGAAGGCTATTCTGTGCGTCACCAATGACGACATGGTGAATTTGGAAACGGCGCTGACGGCTCGCGAATACAACAAAGACATCAAAGTCATCATTCGTATGTTCGATCAAAAGCTGGCCAAGAAAGTTCAAAAAAGCCTGGGCATCCATGCCGCTTACAGTTCATCCGCACGTTCGGGAAGACTCTTTGCGCAGGCGGCGATCAGCGAAAACATAATCGACTCATTCGAGTTCGGCGGCACTACAATCAATGCTTATCAATTGACGGTTGAAGCGAACAGCACACTGGTTGGAGAAACCATTGACGATGTTCGCTACAAGAATGAAGTGACCGTCTTGCTGCATGAAAGTGCCACCGGCGAGTTAGACTGGAACCCGTCTCCTTCCAAAGTTCTTGCTGTTGGAGACAAGCTTTTGATCATGACCGATCGCGACGGCATCAACAGGCTAAAGAGCACAAAGAAGAAACTGGCACTGAAAAAAGATACGCAGTGAAGCTTTGTGCAATCAGCGCGAACTAACCGAAGTAGCGAATTAAAATCACGCGAATCAAAGCCGGCATACTGATGTAGCGAAACGGCATCAGCTTGGGTTCGTCTTTAGAGAGGAGAAACTCTAGTGAGCGCATTGGCAGAGTTTGCGGTTTTTCAAGTGTGTAATTACAAGAATCAGGTTGCCTGTCGTGATAAACGGCAGCTCGTACTGTTCGCCGAACATCGGTCCGGCAATCAGCAACGCGCTTGCAACAAGAGTTAGTCCAAAAACAGTGGACACAAGAACGATTTTCTTTCGGTGCTGCAAATAGCCCGGTCCGATTGCGAAAATTGCGAATGCAAAAACGAAAAGCGCGATGATGCGGTGTGCTAATTCGCCCTCGAGAAACTGCAGCCCCATGAACGGCAAGAGGGCGATCAGGAACGGCATCGCCATGCAGTGGATCAAACAAAGGGTGGATGCGGCAATGCCAAGATTATCCAGCAAAAGTGTGCGCTGGATCTTGTCGTGCTTCTCCTGATGCGCATGGCTCTGCTCGGCGCTTACGAGAACCTCGTCGCCTGGAACAGTAGAAAAAGCGCTGGTGCTGCCTGGCAACGGTTTGCGCTCCGGAGGTTCAGAGCAGTGCTTGTGGTTGTGAGAATCGGAGCACGACTTGTGTTGCGGTTGCTCAGCCGAATGCTTGTGCTTTTTGCCTGCACAACAATCTGCGCCGGCGTGACTTTCCACTGCCGGTTCTTTGGCGTCTAGAACCTTTTTCTCGCGCTGTGCCGGATCAGTAATAGGAGATATCCTTTGTTATCGTCGTTAACGCTGATACTAGAATGCTGATACTTAGATTGTGTTCGCTGATAATTGCATTGTGCCAGATTGAAAACGATATTCATTGTTTTTCAATCATATCATCAGCTTTTAGACTTGCCACGACGCCCCGCACAGGAGCCGAAACGGTAACAGGAAGCGGGTTCCCTGAAATGGACTGCCTAGATTAGTCGGCTTCCTTTCATTAAGGATATTGTCGATGCGGACGTCAAAACTGGATGGGATTAAACGATTAACACGCAAGTGCTTTGGCGTGTTGTAGCCGGTGCTCAAGCCCAACAGCGTAATGCGCGGTGTGCGCTTCGGCTGCGGTCCGAAGATTTCCGGGTCGAGCCGGTTGGGCAAACCGGAAAGTGTCTGAACATCCGCCAAAACCCACCAGCCACGGCGCGAGCGATAGCCGTAAGCAGCCGTCAGCGCATAGCGCCGGTCGTGATCCGGGTACTTGGCAGTGATTGGACCATCCTCGAACTCATAGATGCCGCCGGTTACGCCGCGATTTCCCCGCAAGTAAGCAACCTGGACAGTGTTGGAAACGAATCCATTAAATCCATAACCGTCGCGCGCCGG
>JADYYD010000248.1 GCA_020853845.1 Candidatus Melainabacteria bacterium | reverse complement strand
GGTCAAAGACTTTGGCATCAGGCGGAAGCGCGGGTAAGCGCATAAACGTCTCTGCTGTGCAAACATCAGACCCCGGTCCCTGACGAGGCAATCCGGCATGCAGCTTCATCAGCGCATCGTGTTCTTTAGAGTTAGATTCCATTCAAGGTAGCCTCATAGGCGGGGATCGACCGGTTCGGTTTCCATGGCTAGGACACCAAATACACATTCATGTACGCGGTAAAGCGGTTCTTCTCGGACAAAGCGCTCTAGGGCTTCCACACCAAGCGCAAACTCGCGGGCGGCAAGAGCGCGCTTGCCGCCGACGCCTCTGACTCGCAGGCGCTCCAGATGTTCGGGCGCGGTGTATTCAGGACCATAGATGATTCTCAAATACTCTTTGCCCCTGCATTTAATGGCAGGTTGAACAAAACCTTTCGAGCCGGTGGCAATGAAATCAAGCGGCTTCACAACCATGCCCTCGCCGCCGTTATCAGTCAGCTCTTGCCACCAGCTGATAGCTTGCTCCAAATCGTCAGACGACGTAACGTCGACCACTTTATACGGCGTAGCGATCAGCATGCCCTCGGTAACTCCCGCAAGTTTAGCAAGAGTATCCATATGCCACTGATGATTCTTGTCGAAGTAAGTTTTCTTTTCGGTAGCCAACAGGTGAAATGGCGCCAGTTTCAGATCGTCAAGTGAATTGACCGTCCAGCAGTACTGGCGGTAGGCGTCGCGGAATTGCTCAGTGCACTTTTCTCGTTGAGCATATCTATCAAGTAGCTCTTCGGCACCATTGAGTCGCGCGGCAGTTTGTTGGAGGGCGTACACCGCAGCGTTGAGTGAAACTCGTGCCGCCGCGCCCACCGCAGCATACTGCTTCCGCAGCAACTCCTGAGCTTTGGCCGACCAGGGCATCAACTCGCAATCGAATATGAACCAATCCGATTGAAATTCATTCCACCAGCCGCACGCGTCAATAGCAGCATGAACTTTTGAGATGAATTCACGCTCCATTTGAAGGTCGTTGAAGAAACGTCTGCCTGTGCGTGTATAACAAATTCCGCGGCCCTCGCCGTAGACCTTGAAACGCTTCTGCGCAACCTGTTCGTCACGGCACACGATTACAACCGCTCGAGAGCCCATATGCTTTTCTTCGCAAATGACTGTCGGAATGCCTGCATTCATAAAATATCGAAGCGCTTCGGCAGGATGTTCGAGCATACCTTCGGTCGAAGTCGTTTCAGATGGTGACATAGTGGGCGGCAAGTAGACGAGCCATTTCGGATTGACAGCAAACCTCGACATTACTTCAATGGCGGCAATGGCATTTTCTTCACGCACCGTTATCGATCGTTGCAAGCGCGTGGATATAATGCGCTTTCCGAGCACGTCTTGAATGTCGAGCATGTCGCTGTCGCGCGCAGAACCACTGTTCATCGCCGCACTCACTTCACCCTCGGGAAGAAATGGCTTCACAGATTCGTAATATGTATACGCGGCCTTTACGGAAACGAGTTCTTTCTCAGGATATCTAAGAGCAGTCAGCTTGCCGCCGAAAACGCAACCGGTGTCGAGGCAAATCGTCTTATTGATCCACTCGCTTTCAGGGACGGGGGTGTGCCCATAAACAACCATTGCATCACCGCGGTAATCTTGCGCCCAGTTGTAGCGAACAGGCAGCCCGTATTCATCGGTTTCGCCGGTGGTTTCGCCGTACATGGCAAATTCTCTTACCCGCCCGGACGAGCGACCTTGAAACTGTTCCTTCAAACCGGCATGCGCCACCACAAGATTGCCTTCATCCAACACGTAATGGCTAACCAACTTATCCATAAATTTAAGCGCTTGTTGTTTAAATTCATCAGACTGATTGTCCAGTTGTTCCAGCGATTCTTTCAGTCCATGCGTAATACGCACGTCTTTACCCTTCAATTTCTTGATCAGCTTGGCTTCGTGATTGCCAACCACGCATAGACCGGTGCCACCATTGACCATGCTCATGACCAATCGAAGAACTTCCGGTGTCTTCGGTCCGCGGTCAACCAGGTCGCCTACGAAGATCGCTTTTCTTCCATCTGGATGTGCGAGCACACCATCGTCGCCGGAAGTGTAACCCAGTTGCTTGAGCAGAGTTTCCAGCTCGTCATAGCAACCATGAACATCGCCGATGATATCGAATGGACCTTTTTCATCGCGTTTGTTGGTCCACAGTTTTGTGCGTTCGATCTCTACAGCGTCAACTTTCTCTGGAGAGTCAAGAACATACACATGTCTAAAGCCCTCACGCTCCAATCCGCGCAGGGACTGGCGCATAGCGATATGCTGGCGGCGCACCACATGCCCGCCGAATTGTCTATCGGGGCGCTCATCGTTGCGGGCCTGACAAACTTCGCTTGGAATGTTGAAAACAATTGCGACAGCGAACACATCATGCGCTTTCGCGGTGGCAACAATCTCTTTGCGGTCCTCAGGACGCACGCTTGTTGCATCAATGACAGAGAGTTTTCCAGACATAAGTCTTTTTGATGTAATGTATCGCACGAGGTCGAAGGCGTCTTTGCTGACGCTTTGATCGTTTTCATCATCTGAAACCAACCCGCGGCAGAAATCCGATGAGATGACCTCGGTCGGTTTGAAGTGCCGTTTTCCAAATGTCGACTTTCCACAGCCAGAAGGTCCGATCAGGGCGACAAGGCAAAGTTCTGGAATTGAAATTTTCATACTGTGAAAACCCCCATTTGCGTGGGAGGACCATGTTCGGGATCTTCGTCGCCAATCGAAATAAACTGAACCGAATATTTGTAACGAGCGCAAACTTCATGAGCCCACCCCTGAAATTCCGCTCGCGTCCACTCAAATCGATGGTCGCGGTGCCGCAACTTGCCTGCGGGCAACGACTCGAAATTCACGTTGTACTCAACATTCGGAGTGGTGAGAATTACTGTATTCGGTCTGGCAAATTCAAAAATCACTCTTTCGAACGCGGACAGCCTTGGTGGATCGAGATGCTCGATTACCTCAATGCAAGTGGCTGCGTCATAACCGGTCATTCTCTTATCTCTGTATGTCAGCGAGCCCTGAATGAGTTTCAATCTCTCTTTTTGGCGCTCTGACATTTGCTCATAGCGCAGTCTTGCGCCGGCAAGTTCCAGCGCTCGGTGGGAAACATCCATGCCTACAAGCTCCGAAAAATCCTTTTCGGCAAGAAGCCGCTCAAGCAGCCGACCCTCGCCGCATCCCAGATCGATGATGCGACGCGCCGATGCCTTTTTCAGCACGGACAAAACAGAACCGAGCCTGCGTTCGTTCAAACTCAACGGACGTTCAACTGCTTCCTCCTCATGCGCATTTTTCTCTTCAGTAGCATCCGGATCAAGAACTTCGTCTTCAGTAAGACGTTCCAGCGCCAGTCTGGTCAGACGCCGCTTGCGCTGCAGATACCTGTCCACAATAAACTCGCGGTGCGGATGATTAGGCAACCAACCTTCTCCGTGCCGCAGCAACTTATTGACCTCATCTTCTCCAACCCAATAATGTTTTTCATTATCGAGAACCGGAATGAGAACATATGCGTGCGTCAAAATGTCATGCACGGTGGTGACTGCGCGTAAGGTAAGAGAGTAATACTTGCTTTGCCCCCATTCAGGAAAGGCTTCGTCAAGCTCATGGCGATCGATCTGCAATTCGTAGCCAAGCGGCTCAAAGACTCGCTTCAAAACCTCTTCGCCTCCGCCGCAATCGACGCAAGAGATGCTCAGCTCGAGCGGAATTGCGGTTTTGGCCAGCTCAGGTCGCTCGCGACTCTTACCAGAAAGGGCAGTGCCAAATACTTGTGCAATCGCCACACTCAAAAATGACGAAGCAACATACGGCCGGTCATTTACATATTGATCCAGCGCACCTTCACCTCTGCCGCCACCCCTCACCAGGCGCACGGGATCGACGTCGAGCAGCAGTGCCACTCGGCACAATTCCTCTCGCGCATCCGGATAGAAAACGTGCACTTTACCAAATGGCAATTCAAAAGATTGCACACCGGCAGGATTTTTGTAGAGCAAAAAGCCGAGGTCGGTTGCAGGCTGGTGCGTTGTAGCAAGAGTCAAAAGCATGTCGTCACCTCCGCATGTTCGCAGATCACAAGGTTCAATTTTGAGCGCGGGCTACCGCCGGTCTTACGACCTTGGTTTTGGCTTCTTCTTAGCTTTTGGCTTAGATTGCCCTTTCGGCTCATTTGATTTAGTGACCTTTTTCTTTGCTGGAGGCGCGGCTTTCTTATTCTGCGCCGTTGTTTTTTTAGCTTTAGAGATCTTGGTGATCTTTCTTGACTGAGGTTTCTTTGGTTTGGCCGTCCTGGTTTGCCCTGCGTTATCTAAATCTTTCTGCGCTGACGATTGGTCAGAATTTTCGTCAAGGTCCTTAGTTTGCGGCTGAGTTTTCT
>JADYYD010000247.1 GCA_020853845.1 Candidatus Melainabacteria bacterium | reverse complement strand
GTCAGACGATTGGAAGCGATTGGCGTGCGCTCGGTAAACAACATCGTCGATATAACCAACTATGTCATGCACGAGATGGGGCAGCCCTTGCACGCATATGACGCAGCCAAATTGAATAGCCGCCTGATTCAAACACGCCGCGCCCGCGCCGGAGAAACGATAATCACTATCAATGAGCGCGAACAGAAATTGACCGAGGAAGTGCTGGTCATCGCCGGGGAAAACGATTTGCTTGGCGTGGCAGGCGTGATGGGGGGCAAGGGCTCTGAAATTTCCGACGAAACTGTCGCCATTGCACTGGAAGCGGCGGCATTCTCGCAAGCGCGAGTGCGCAGAGGCAGCCGACTGCTCGGACTGTCCAGCGACAGCAGCCTGAGATTCGAGCGCGGTGTCGATGTCGAGTCTGTAATCGCCGCATCCGATCGAGCCGCCAGCCTGATCATGGAATATTGCAGCGCCACTAAGGGCGGTGCGGGCTATGCCGAACTGGCCAAGAGCGGCAATGAAACTGTTGAGAAAACAGTCATATCAGTGCGCATGGCGCGGGTGAAGAAACTGCTGGACATTGACCTGACAGCGGACGCCGCCGGCAAATTGATCGCGCCTCTGGGATTCGCAACAGAAGGCAAAAGCGATTCGTTAGATCACCAGGGCTCGCAATTGTCCGTAAAAGTGCCGAGCTTCCGCTCGCAAGACGTGACACGCGAAATAGACGTGATTGAAGAAATCGCGCGCATCTACGGCTTCGACAAACTGCCCGGTGCAATGCCGACCAACACGATTGCACCGAAAGCGCCGGATGAGCTGTTGACCAGAATCAAGCGCTCCCTCACAGCATCTGGTTTAAGCGAAGCCTGGATTTCCAGCCTGGTGAGAAGCGAGAGCAAGAAGGAGAGCGACAATCCGAATGGACTTGCCACACTCGAAAATGAAGAGCGCCTCGTCTCAGTCCTCAACCCGCTTTCCGAAGACCACGAAGTCCTGCGCCAGAGCTTGCTGCCTGGCCTTGCGCAAACCGCCGCATATAACCACGACCATGGAAACAAAGATGTTTTCCTGTTCGAGATAGGACGCATCTATTTGAAAAAAGAGGCGGGCGCTGTTGGTAAAGATCGAGGAGAGACGGGCGTTGAAGAACGTCTAAAGGTCTCCGGTTTGCTGATGGGCAAACGCACATCGAGCTTATGGCAGGCGAATAAAACCGCTGCCCCGGATAGCGCAGCAAAATATGAACTGGCCTCGGAAGAAGCGCATGATTTCTACCGCGCCAAGGGTGTTGTCGAGCAGTTGCTGGCGCAAGCCGGTGTCGAAATGTCGCGGCTGAAGTTTTTCCACTCCAATCGGCTGCCCGGATGTTTGCATCCGTTTCGCGCAGCCGAGATCATCTGGTCGAAAAATCCCAACGTTTCAAAAGATGCCCCGGAAGCACAAGTCTCGCGCCTCGGATTCGTGGCCGAATTGCATCCCGGCTTCACCGACAGTTTGAAATTTTCTGAACGCGCTTGCGTATTCGAATTAGATATCGAACAGATACGGAAGCTGACCAGCGAGCCGGCATTCACCCCGCTGCCGGCAACGCAGCCGCTCTCTCGCGATTTGACGGCCGATGTGGACGCCGGTTTGGATCATGCATCGGTAGAGTCTTGTATTCGATCGGCTGCAGGCGGTACTCTCAAACAGGTCGATCTGGTCAGTCTATTCCAGCTTAGTGACGCAAAGAAGAGTCTCTCTTACCGGCTGCTTTTCTTAGGCGACCAAGATGCACTGACTGCCGACGAGGTCGACAAGCGTCTGGCTAAAATCAGAGAAAGTCTTCAATCGAGGCTCGGCGCGACGTTCAGGCTATAGGTAGACCGGTAGTCTTTGTCCTGGAGATCTGATGAAACGCCTGCAATTACGGGCTTCGTGGCCGCTTCTGGCTGCTCTTGTGCTTTGTGTTTGCGGGCTTAATTATGGGCTCCCAAAGGTTTTCACCGACGCAAAAGCAGTAATGCCATTGATTCCGCTACTGGTTATCGAGGTAGGGGTGACACTTTCGGCCGCGCTGTTGTTTTATGACGAGGCGACTCCCGTGCAGGCGATAAAGCTATCGCTTGTCATTCTCGCCCTGACTGCGGCTCTCGCCGGGCTGTCATATATCGCCAACCCGCTCTTGCTATCTGAAATTCGCCAGAGGGCGGGTTCGCAAGCACCAGTTGTTTCTATTAATTGGGTATTCTTATTAACCGTGAACGCTTCGGCAATTTCTGTGGCAAAAGCTTTAATAGTGCTTGCAAGTGCCCAACCTGGCGGCAGAAAGAAAAACAATTCCGCACTAAGCGACAGATAATTATCAAATGGCGCTTTCAAGGGGCGATTTCATGTTTTCAAACCTGTTCAGTTTGTACCGTAAAGCCTTTGTGGCAGGGTATATTGAACTTAGTTTTTCATATAGATCTCAAGGATCGATCTTTTAAATGTACAAACTGGTCGTTCGAAATTGGATTTGGTTCAGCGCAGCCATCGTGCTTGCCCTCCTTCTCACTTTCGGCGGTACCCAGTCGCCGTGGAAAGATCTGACGTTCAGCGTCAATGCTGCAACTTTGATATTCGCCCAGATGGGCATTGCGTTGCTTTTCAGCCGCATTTGCTTTGAAAATTGCCGTCTCAATCAGCTCGCGATTGTTGCTGGAGTGGCGTTTGGTTGCATCCTGCTTCTCACCGGTATCGGTGTCGGTATAGCGCAGCACTTCTCATTCGTGGCGCCCATGAAGCTCACGCTGCCGGTGGTGCCGCTGGTAGTTAGTTCTGTATTCGGTGTGGGAGCTGCGGTTGCGCTGTTCAAAATTGAACCGCTTTCCGTCTACTCCGCGGGCTCCGATCAGGATGAAGAAGAGACCAAGGAAGAACAATCGGAATCCAAAGGCGCAATCAAGCTTGGAAAGACCAAGCCCAAAGCAGCGACCTCATCTACAAAGTTGCGCGGCATTCTCGACAAGCTGGATGCTGAAGACGAAAAGCCGCAGCCCAAGCCGGAACCACCAAAAGCACCAGTTCCGGACCCCGAAGAAGAAAAACGGAATGCCGCTTCTGCCACTGCTACACGCTTGCAAGCGCAGAAGAGAAAGAGCACAAGCACCTTTACCAAGTTGCAGGCTCTCAGCGCCAGCGGAACCGGTGGACACAGACCGGAAGACGAGCAGGGCAATCAGGAAAGTCTGAAAGACATCCTCGATAGACTCGATGATGAGCCGCTCTCCATTATGGATGAGCCGCTTACTCAAATGGAAAGCGGTCCGATCATGTCGCAGGCCGAAACAGTATCGCCCGAGGCAGCCGTGCCTGCCGCACTGCCTCCCGCACCTGCAGAGCCCGCCAGCAGTTCCAGTCACATGGATCTCGGTTCGCGTCTGATGGGCGCCATCACTAAAAATCAGATGCCGAGCGTTCAGCCGGAAGATCTGGCGAAGCCCGAACCGAAACCTGAGCCTAAAGCAGAGCGTTTCGAATTCGAACCTAAGCCGGAGCCGAAACC
>JADYYD010000246.1 GCA_020853845.1 Candidatus Melainabacteria bacterium | reverse complement strand
TTTGGCTCCTGGAAAATCAACAAGCCTCTGGCTGTTTCTTTTATGTTGGCTGCCTTCACCATAGTCTCTTTCCGGCAGGATATAGCTCTGGCACAAAACACAGCAGAGCAAGGGCAGCCGGCACAAGGGCAGCCGGCCGGACAGGATCCCGCGCAGGTGATCAAGGACGCGCTTGGCAGAGCAGGGGCTAATCAGGCACTGGGCCAACCGGCACTGAACAGCGGCGGTCCGATCTTGGCGCCGCCCCTTTCATTTGTCGACATCAATTCAGGGCGTTTCGGCAAACTTGATATAGACATGGAAGACGGCCAATTTCTGGACGGCGCCGCCAAACAATTGCATTTGACCGCCCGCAATCTGGATTTGAATGAAGGCATTCTCAAGTCGCTCGACATTAATGTGAATGGAGGAACGTTTCAGGATTTCACAATCGACAATCTCGTTTTGACCACAGCCGGCGATTTGAATTTCGACACGGGCATTCTTCTCAATCACAAGATCCTCCGCTTTACTACCCCCGCTCAGGCGCAAGTGACAGCGACGATTTCGCAAGACAGTCTGAACCGCTTCATCAATTCACCGCGCACCCTCGATCGACTCTCATATACGGCCACTAAATCGGGCGGCATGCTGGCAAACATTCTGGGCAGTATCGGCGGCAATGTCGGTTTCAGCCTCACCCAGGGCGATATCAGACTGGCAAAAGCGAATTCGATCAACATGAACCTGCAAACCCGCGTCGGATTGGGTCAGGTGGGCGTTCCGATTCCGGTCGCCATCAAAGCCAAACTCGGTCTCAAAGACGGCTGGGTGGAGATGCAGGATACCGAAGTGACCACGAACGGGCAGGCACTTAGCCCGGAGATTGCCAAGCTTATTGTGAATAAGGTGAACGGACTGTCGAACTGGGGTAAAAGATCTGATGACATTCAGTTCAGTTTTACCGAGCTGAAAGTCGTGCCGGGCAAACAGTTCATTCTCAAGGGAACGGCCGAGGTCAAACAACTCAGATTTAGTCGTCTTAGAACTTGATCTTCTTATCTTCTTGCCAATAACCGATAATGACTCGCGTGCCAGGGGAATAGGGAATGCACCAGGTGCGGTTCCATTTCGCTACTGTGAAATTGAAATGCACAAAAAGGCGCATCACTAAAGGAAATCACTAATAAGAAAGCGAGTTATGAATGTTCCGGCGGCGCGATAACAGACAATGGGATCAGCTGAGACAAATAAAGTTCACCCGAAATTTCACCAAAAATGCCGATGGTTCGGTGCTGGTGGAGTTTGGTGACACCAAGGTTTTCACCACGGCAAAAATCGAAGAGCGCGTGCCGGCCTTCCTTATAGGAAAATCGGAAGGATGGATAACGGCCGAGTATTCGCTTCTGCCCGGCTCCACGCTTGTGAGGTCCGCTCGCGAAGTGACCCGCGGGCAGCCCTCCGGAAGGACCAATGAGATTCAGCGTCTAATCGGACGCTGCCTGCGCACCGTCGTTGACCGGCGTGCCCTGGGTGAGCGCACGATTACGATCGACTGCGATGTCTTTCAGGCTGACGGCGGAACCCGCGTGGCCAGTATCTGCGGGGGCTTTCTTGCCCTGCATGACGCTCTGACAAAATTGCGCAAAGAAGGTCTCTGGGACGAACTTCCCCTTACCGAGCATCTGGCTGCCGTCAGCATTTGCCAGGTAAAAGGGCAATTGCTGCTCGATCCGAATTACTCGGAAGACTCGCAAGCGGAAATGGACAGCAATATTGTTCTTACCGAGTCAGGCAAAATCCTCGAATTGCAGATGACGGCTGAAACCAAGCCGTTCGACACAGCCAAGCTGCAAGATTTGATAAACCTGGCCGATAAAGGCATCCGAGAGATCATTTCTAAGCAGTACGAAGTGCTCAATCGCCGCTAGTTCAAGTAACGGTATGCAACAAGTGAAGAATTGCTCAAAATGCTGAGCCGGTCAGCAATCCCAGCTCCACTTGTCGACCAAGACCGGCTCCCCATGTATAAAATCCTGATGGTGAGTGGGTTTTAAGCCACCGAGTAGAACTTTAATTTATGTATTCGAGCTGCTGACAACGAAGGAAGAGCCTTTAAACTAGAGGTCAAGGGTATCTAGTGAAGTCGCCGCCTAAGTGAAAGCTCAAGTTACAGACAAGCCTCCGGAAATCGCCAGCACCAGGGTGGATGTTGGCTCGCACGCGTCTCTAGGCACAGCCGCCGAACGCAATTTCAATCCTGTCAGAGAGAGCTTCAGAGACGTCACCAGGCTCGAACTTTTTAAGTCCACATTGCGCGTGTTTATGCGCATCTATAGACTGCAGGGCTGGAAAGAAGCCTTGAGAGTTTTCCCGATTGTCTGGGTGATAATCAAAGCAGTACATGGCTTTGCCCGCTATCACATGGACGAATTCGAGCGCACATCTAAAGCCGGCTCGGATGTCGAAAGCGCCGTCCTCACGAGCGAGAAGTACGAAGAATACAGAAGACTGGGCGCCTGGTTGTTGAAACGCCTGCACGCGCTCGGACCTACATTTATCAAGATCGGACAGACACTCTCGACCAGAGCGGATCTCCTGCCCCTGCCCGCCATGTTGGAACTGGCGAAACTGCAGGAAGAAGTAGGTGCTTTTCCGACGTCCGTAGCACGCGAAATAATAATCCGCGAGCTCGGTGCGCCGCCCGAGCAGCTCTATGCACATTTCGACTCGGAGCCCATTGCTGCCGCATCCTTGTCTCAGGCATACAGAGCCACTCTCAAGGATGGTCGCTCGGTTGTTGTAAAAGTACAGCGCCCCGATCTCTCTCAGCGCCTTGCTTATGACGTCCAGGTTCTGGGCGCTGTTGCCGACGAAGTGATGAGATATCCGAGTCTGTGCCGGCACACCGACTGGCCGGCGGTCAATGAAGAATTCGCAAGGACTACTTTCGAAGAAATCGACTACATTCGCGAAGGCAGAAACGCCGACCGATTCAGACATAATTTCCGCAATTTCCCGAACATCTATATTCCGCGCATCGTCTGGCGGCTCACCGGCAGACGCGTTCTCACCATCGAGTTCGTGCCGGGCACAAGGGTGACAGATGTAGAAGCGCTCGAAAAGCAAGGTTTCAACCGCGCCGAGCTGACCAAAGTAGGCGCCAACTTTTATTTGAAGCAATTGCTGGAAGACGGTTTCTTCCACGCCGACCCGCATCCGGGCAATATGCGCGTCATGCCGGACGGACGCATCGGCATCTTCGACTTCGGCATGGTCGGACGATTGAGCAACGAGTTGAAGCAGCACCTCGTCAATTCATTCATTCACGTCATTCAGAAAGACTATCTTGCTCTGGTCGACGATTTCGTCGGCATGGGCTTCTTGAGAGAAGATGTCGATCGCGAAGCACTGGCGCGCGAATTGACTCCGATTATCAATTCACGTTTTTCGGAAGGATTGAATCGCGTGCAGTTCCGCAAAGTGCTGTTCGACTTCTCGGATGTCTGCTATCGCTACCCCTTCAGATTGCCGACCGAATTCACTTACGTCATGCGTGCCTTGCTGACTCTTGAAGGCGTTGCGCTCGTCATCAACCCTGATTTCAATTTCGTTGATGCAGCGATGCCATTCGCGCAGAGAATCGCAATGAAGAACAACGGCATGATTTCGCAGGTGGTGCTAAAGGAAGTCTTCACCGAAGGCAAATTCAATCCGTCAGCCGCGATAAAGCTGCTGAGAACGGCTGCCAGACTGCGAACTCTCGTTTAGTCTTGGTGATTCGGAAAGAGAGTCTCGCGGCTATACGGCGCCAATTCTCAATAACGCGAATCTGCGTAATATCCCCACTGAATACTCGTGGCGCGGATTAAATTACATACACTTTTTCGGCTTCGGGCCTATGATGTTTGTATCCAGTTAAATCCACAAACGGGTCACAGAACCGTGACTGCAACATCCACCGTTAATGTGCATAACATCGCCCCACGCCTTTTGACGTGTGGAAAGTGCAGCGAGTCTGTCGAGGCGCAGGCGAAGTTCTGCGGTCAGTGCGGCAACATCATGCATGTTCCTGCGCACTCGAGCAGCAGCGAGCAAAAATCAGTTCGCTGCACCAACACCACTCCCACTTTTGCAAAAGCGCGTTTCGACGATGTCGGTCCGAAAGTGCGCGCCGAAATCAATCAGATAATGAGCGCGCTTTTCAGAGAGCGGTTCATTCTGATTTTGAATACGTTCGTGCTTCTGGGCGTCAATCTTGTCGGATTCTGCTTATCGCTCAAAGCCTACACGGAATTCAACGGCGACGAGATGTGCAAGCTCATAATTGCATTCACGCCATTTCTATTCGTCAATGGAGTGGGATGCGTCGCTTTGATTCCGATCAGAGGAACCAAGCGAGAAATCTACCGACTGCAGCAACGCTTGCAATTTCTGCGCGCCCAAATGGACTACCAGCATCTGATGCGCGGATAAGGACTA
>JADYYD010000245.1 GCA_020853845.1 Candidatus Melainabacteria bacterium | reverse complement strand
AGGCGTGCAAGCGCTAAGCGCCAACACGCCACGCAAAGCAGCTAGTCGTGAGGTTATGCCGGAACGTCACGGCGTGAACAACTGACAGCCGGCACCAAGGGCGAGCCTTAGAAGCCACTCTCGAGCGCTAACTCGAGATGTTTCTTCGGCTCGCCTTTCTTTTCACGCGCGACTATTATTTAGCCTAGTAATGCGCTTTTGTGTGATGCCAAGCGCGATTTACCACTGTGGCCCGTACGAATAAGCGATTCTTACGGGCCACAGTGGTAAATCGCGAATGACAACCGCCGGTTGGTGGGTTAATCGGCGGAAAACGGATGCAATTCGGTTGGAGTGCGATGCAATTCGGTTGCAGTGCGATGCGATTCGGTTGCAGTGCGATGCGATTCGGTTGCAGTGCGATGCAATTCGGTTGCGGTGCGATGCAATTCGGTTGCAGTGCGATTGCAATTCGGTTGCAGTGCGATTGCGCGAGAATAGAGTGTGGACGCCGGTTGAAACAGCTACACATCCATGGTTGAAACAGCTACACATCCATGGTTGAAACAGCTACGCATCCATGAGGCGCAAGGCGGAAAGCGCGAGGATAGCGGCTCCCAGGTGCAGTCCGGATTCGTCGACGTCGAATGAGGGCTGGTGGTGAATGCGGCGAGCACCGGCGATTTGAGCGCCGAGATAAAAGAAAGATGCGGGTGCGGCGCCGGCAAGCAAGGCGAAATCGGCCGCCCATGTCTTGCGCGTGATTGCTGTCACGTTGTTCGCTCCCAGCAGATCAACCGCCGCCGTTTTCATTGTTTCAATCACGGTCGCGCTTTGCAATGAAGACGAATCACCGTCGTTTACCGTGAGCGAGATCGTGATGCCTTCCGCAGTTTCGCGCGCTATGATTTTTTCCATTTCCGAAACCGCTATCTCTCGCCCTTCCGGGGTGGTACTGGATATGGTGCCGGAGAGGCAGACTTGCTGCGAGAGAATGTTTCCCCTTTGACTGGACGAAATGCAGGAGCCAAGCGACAAGGCGACCAGACCGCGATTGGTCAGATCGCTTGCCAGTTTGTAGATCGCAGTCATGATGCTGTTGGCTTTCGGCAGGGCGTCATGCCCTTTGCCTGCGATCTCTTCCGACTGAACGTCAATGGAGAAAAGTGAAACCTGCCAGTTCAGTTGCGTTGAGATTATGCCCGCCTTGCCTGTTTCGATGGTGGCATCCACGTGCAGTCCCAGAAGCGCGGAAACATCGCTCAACGCGCCGGCTTCCAGCAAAGCCCCGGCGCTCCGGTTGCCGTCTTTTTCCGACTCTTCGGTGCCCGGCTGAAAGATAACTCGCAGGCGTCCCTGCGGTTTTGCCTCTGCTATCAACTGAGCGGCAGCCAGCACTATTGCTACGTGCGCATCGTGTCCGCAGGCATGCATGACGCCGGGTGTTTTGGAAACATAAGTGGTGCGATTCGATTCGAAACCCGGAAGGGCGTCCATGTCGCAGCGCAGGGCGACGGTTTTTCCAAGCCCGAGATCGGCTATCAGACCAGTGCCAGCCACGCCGCTTTGCACGTTAAAACCAAGCTTCTCCAGCCGTTCTTTTGCCAGATGCGCCGTTTTATTTTCTTGATAACTAAGTTCCGGAGCCGCATGAAGCAGGCGTCTTGTTTCGATGATCTGGGCTGAAAGTCCGGCCGCTTTCTCCAGCATTTCTTGCGGATTGCTCATAATGAGAGAGCCTATCACGCCGATTTAGTAACAGAAAGAGCAAATTGCGCTATCTGCGCTATGCGGCAACATTGCCCTTTTTCGGGACTTCATCATGGCAGAGCCTTAATCTCCACTTGAATACGCCGTCTGCAAACAGATTGAGCCGCGCCGTCTTGTCGTAAATATACCCCAAAAATAGTTGCCAAGAATCAAGACGGACTCCATGTAGATAGCCGTAATGCCGCTATACGAGCCACTTGGCATCTGTTGTGAGGCCTTTTGTTCTCTTTAAGAAAAAACGAATCACTTGAGAATCAGATCTCTTATTTCTAGGCTCATTTTTACTCTCACTTTTTCTTCCTGTAACTCTTCCGCTCAACCTCGAAAAATCTTTCCCCCTAATCACTCGGACTTCTCTTTCACCATTTAGACGTGGTGCAAAGGGAGTCTTTCTCGTGTTCAACAAAGTCTCTGAAGAGGAGAAACTATGAAGTCTTGCACACAGGCCAAGATCGAAACCTACTTCGTCAGGTTTCTAGCCGCTGTCGTGGTTGGCGCCCTCGCCTATGTCGGTGCCGAGCCTGCCGCTCAGTACCTGCAGTACGACCTTCCGAACATGGCTCGCTGGGGAATCACCGGCGCGCTCGCTCTGGTCGGATGGTTCGCCACGAAAAACCTCGTCGATTTCACTACTGACTGCCTCGATGTTCCGTCCAACGTCGCTCCGGCCATCACTTCCCGTCGGCAGCAGAGCGCACAGCGTCCGGCACCCACACCCCAGTCAGCACCAGCGCAGAAGACGCCGGCCAAGCGACTTGCGCAGTTGACCAAGGTGCCCGTTCCGGCCACCCTCGTCAACGTGAATGTCGGCGATACTCCGCACGTCATCAAGAGTTCGAAGATCACGGCGACCGTGACCAAGAACGATGACGCTTCACTGACTGTTGCTGTCGTCGTCACCGGCGCCAGCGGCAGCGACTTCAAGGGCAACGGCGGCATTCGTGCTGCCTTGCAGAGCGTCTCGGGCATTGCCTGGGCGAATCCCACCAATGCAGGCGCCGGCACGCGCCGCATGGAGGGTCGGATTGCAGCCGGCGCGAATCACCAGCAGGTGCTCGCCAAGCTGACCTCCGTCGTCGAAAGGAAGGGCGCTTAAGCAAAGCGGTCTTTCCTGTCGGCTAATGGTCTCGAGAAGTAAGTGAGAGAGCGCTCGGGTGGCGGGAGTCAGGCACTGCCTGATTTTCGCCGCCCGGCGTTTACTGCTCGAGCAAAATTCGAGGAGAAAAACGATGATGACGACGCCATTGCCAGTGGTGCCTGAAGGCATTCTGGTAATTGTCGACATGCAGTCGCAAGGGTTTCCCCTGGCGCGCTCCGCGATGCGCGGCGTGAAGCAGGAAGTCTTGCGAGCGATTGCGCGCGGCTGGCATATCGTCGTCGTTGAATACGACCTCGAATGTGCCGGTCAAACCGACAGCGATTTGCTGGCTCTGCTCGCCGGTTATGCCAATTGGCAAACCGTCAAGAAGGCGAAGGAGGACGGCTCTCAAGAAGTCGTCGCCCATTGCCTTCTCAAAGAGTTGCAGCCGAAATTGTTTCGCGTGGTCGGCGTGATGACGGACGTGTGCGTGGCTCAAACCGCTTGCGGCCTGGTTGGACGATTGTCCGACTGCTCGCTCGAAGTGGTCAAGTCGGCTTGCGCCTGTGCATTCAGCCGCTACGACTGGAACGAATTCCCTGTCCACGAGCGCATTTTGCTTGTCGACTGATTAACGACGTAAGGCGCTGTGGTTTGTTTCGGCGAACCCAGCACCTTTACGTTTTTGGCGTTTTAATACTAAAGCAGATAGTAAAACGGAAGAACCTGGGTTGCAAATCGTTGAAGTTTTGCATGGGGAAAGGCAAAATTGCTGTACCCGTTTTCGAGGATCCAATGAGAAGCTTTCGCCTCGCTTTCCGCACTTTCATGGCTGTCGCCACTTTCACTGTTTTGCCCCTGGTGGCTATTGCCGATCCGCCCGTTTCAACCACTCCGGCAGCGGATGCGCCCGCGGAAAGCCGGGCCGCGACGCCGCCCAAAGATGCAGCACCTCCTCGGGATGCGGCAGCACCTCCTCAGGATGCCGCAGCAAGCCCGCCGGCTGCTCCGTCAAAAGGCATAGATGTCCCTGCAACGGACAATCCGCAGGTGATCAAGCTCAATGAAGAAACCGTCGAATTGACCCTGCCGAAAACATACAGCATCAAAAAAACTGAGTTGCAAGGACGTGCTGAGTACGCTTTCAGTGCGCCGCGCAATGCCGACGGCACGGTTGCCGGCGTGATGTTCTTCGTTATTCCCATGGACCCTAAAGGCGAAATTCCTGACACGAAAGTGGTTCTCGATATGATGATGAAACCCGGTCAGAGCAACCTCAAGGACTTCCAGCAGCAGGTAGGCGAAGCGGCGGTCGTCAACGGTTTGACATTCGAGAATGCCGGTTATTCCGGATTCGTGCCTGATGGCAAGCCGATTAAGGGGTTCTTTTACGTAGCGCGCGTAAAGACCGGATTTCTCATTTTCACAGGGCGCGATCGCGGCGATTTATACAAAGACTCGGAAGCGATCCTGCGCGGCATCGTGCTATCTTGCAAAGTGCGATAGTTAATTGGCGCATTGGAAAAACATCAAAGCAAAGAAAACGGGCGGCGCGAGCCACCCGTTTTCTGTATGTGACAGGCTCCAAACCTGAGTTTTAGAACCAGCTATCACGTCGTCCGGCAATTTGTCCGTCGTTCAAATCGCGGCTCAGTTGACTGTTGAGTCTGTCCAGCCGGCTGAGCAGATTTTGTCTTTCCCAGCCGCTCAATCCGCCCACTCTCATGTTCGCTTCATCGCGACCGATTCTGTCCAGTTGAGCGCGCAGATTATTTGCTTCAAACTGGGTCAGTCTGCCGTTGCGCAGCCCCTGAGAAATGCGGCGTTGAACAAATGCCTGTCTTTCGTTGATGTTGGCAAAACCATAACTGCTCGGTCTTGGATTGGAGTTGGGGAATTGCGAAACATTGCCGTAGCCGAAATTCGTCAGGCGTGTGGCCGAGGTGTCGAGCATGCCTATGAGAGCTTGCGCTTCACCGAATGTCATGCCGTTGGCTGCGTAATTTGCCTGAAGATTGTTGATGCGGTCCAGTTCGGCGTTCATGTTGATGAACTCGCCGTGCGAGATCTGTCCTGATTGCACCGCCATATTCGCGTCGGAACGAAGCTGGTTGATGCGGTTTTGAATATTATTGACAGTGGCCATTTGATGGGTTGACGACAAGTTGTTGAAGTTGCCGTAATTGTTGCCTACCCACCCTCGCAAAAGGTCTGTGAGGTCATTTGCCTGAGCGCCGGTAATCGTCGAGAGGGACAAGATGGCGCCGAGGATGAGACCTTGAGTGCTTCTATTTAAAAACATTTTTGTATCCCTCCTTTCTATTGGCTCGCGCCTATTGGCTCGCGCCTATTGGCTCGCCGGAGCGGGTATTGCATTGGATGCAAGCCCGCTTCCGGCTTACCAGACTGACTTTGATGATGTCGCTTACATTTCACCGCCGACCGACACTACAGTGATGGGGGCTGTTTCTTGCAGCACCACTGCCAGTGGCTGATCTATAGTGAGCACATCGCTGCCGCGGTGCATAACGATCGTTGTTTGATCGTTAGCGCCGACTGCGCCGAGGGCTACTGAAGCGGGAATTCTGCCGGCTACTTCCGGAATTCCATTAGCATGTCCCGAGGGAATAGCGTATGTGGAAACCAGGTGCGGTCCTTTGGTGGCAACCACTGTGCCGTAAGTCAAACCGGCGTTGATTGCTACTTCGGTGCCGGAAGGCAGGCGCAGAGTGGTGAAGGACACTGAGTATGCGTCGTTGTCCAATTCCACTACTTTGCCAGTCACTACAGCGCCGGCGGGAATTGCATAATTACCCATTCGGCATTGTTCGCGCACTGTGCCTGTAATTACATCACCGGCCTTGACGGTGGCAAACGAGATCGGTTGATCCAGTCTGACAGCCATCTTCAAACCGGCCGGTGCGTACAACCGGCGCTCAACCATTGCTACGTTTGCGTCAACCTGATGAGGGTTTTTCAAACTGGCAATGTAATTGTCGGCGCGGCTGGAGTCCGAGAGGAAGTTTCTGATCGAATCGGCCCATCTGTGAGCCAGTTCTTCAGGCGAACATCCTTCTAGTTGTGCGCTGTTTCCGTCTGCCGTGGCGACTTTGTAGCCGTCCAGAGCGACGATGAATGCGCCGTTCATTCTTTGAACTGTAACTGCTGCGGGCGCAGTTGAGCTGGCGCGAACGAGCGCATTATCAAGCGCGTCTTGGGCATGCCAGGCACGTTTTTCGGGTGAGAATCCTTCGGCGGAACCCATAATTCTGAAAGCGTCCTCGCCACCGAGGGTCACCTTGTTGCCGTTGTTGAATCCGGCAAACGAAGCAGGTACAGCGAAGGAGGCTAACAATGCCAAAGCAAATACTTTGCTCTTCATTGACGTAGACATAAGTTATCTCCTTAATTACATGGTTTGAGTGGATATTGCGACTGTGGTCGTTCCGGAAAGCTGCATCAGCATTGGCTCACCAGAAGGAATCACGACGCCCGGGAAACGTTTGAAGCAAGCGCGGCGGAAGCTCGATTGAGTAGCTTCATCAACCGGGGTGCCTTTCCAGCCGCCGGTGATGACGCCCTTCTTGGCGTTCAGGTCGACGGTGACGATGCGATTGTCTTGAACCGCAACGGAGGTTGCTTTCACGTGCTCAGCGGTGGTCGGTTTGGTGTGGATCAATTTCCATTGATTCAAGCCGCCCAGGATGTGAGCCGTGATCGGAATCTTTTTGCCGTCGGGAAGACGGATTTCGTAGAACTCAACCGTGAAGCCGTCTTTGCCGGCATAGTGGTTGGGAACGAACTGGTCTGCGTCGACTACTTCACCGTATACCAGCGAGCCGGCCGGGATGTAGGTGTCGAAGGTCGGCTTGAGCGGAACGTCATGCGTGATGACTGCTTCTACTCTGTCGCCCAGCAGTGAAGCTTCGGTGGAAAGCGGAGTTGCCAATTCAATCGGCATGAGCATTTCCGACGGCGCTACTGCAACTTCGTCGTTGCCGAGCGTCTTGGCGGAGGCTTGTTTTACTTCAAACTTGCCGGTCAACATGGCCAGATATTTGTCCAGTTCGGCAGTATGTGCCATGCAAGCTCTGATGCTGTCGGCCCATTTTTGTGCCAGTTGCATTTGAGTCATTCCGGCTCTGGCGGCACTATTATGATCGGCGGTAACGATCAATTTGCCGTCGAGGAGCACGCTCGGGTTGCGGTTTACAACAGCAACGGAGACTGCTTCGGGCACGCGGTGCAAACTTTTTATAAGGGCTTCGTCGAGCCTCTTTTGAACGATCGCCGTTCTTTCGGCAGCCGTCATACCGTCGGCGTTCGAGTCGATGGCAAACAGTTCACCACATGCAGTAACTACACGCGTAGTGCTAACAAGTTGAGTTTGATCGGCCAACGAAACCGTGGCGGCGGACAACACTCCAACAGCGGCTAACAACAACGCGATTTTTCCATTCTTTCTTGGGTTCATCGCGATCACCTATCCTTATAGTTTTGATTCTTCAACGCTTCTGCGCATCGGGGATGACCCGGGGCCTTGTGCAAAGTTCCCACCCCCATTTGAATGTCGGCGGCGAAAAAAATTTTGCGGCGGTTTGCGATCCCTGTGGTGACCGGCTTTTGCATGTGCGAAAGATATTCATCGCCAATACGCGGATTACAATTTTTAAAATCTTCGCTTCCAATGGAACCGAATCACGATCGCTGAGTCCACGCTT
>JADYYD010000244.1 GCA_020853845.1 Candidatus Melainabacteria bacterium | reverse complement strand
GGTCGGCTTTTACTACTTTCGCCTGTGCGCAGTGCAACAAGGACGGGCACTTCTTTCTTCCTCGGAGAATAACTGTCCATTTCCGTGACCAGTAAGGTGCTCGTGCCTGGCCTTTTCTTCCATTTGACGTCTTTGACGCTGATTCTCGTCTGTATTTGGAACAATTAGACCATCATGGCTTCGCATGTGTGTGCCTTTTCCATAATGTCTGTCCAGTTGCATTTGATCCCAGTTGCGAGTCGCTTCGTAAGCGGACGGGCTGAGAGCAGCAAGACGAGCGGGATTTTGCCTTAGTAGAGCAACGGCTTCGGCATGACTTTCATATGGGTAGTCGTTGTAGCGGCTAATCATCGGCACTTTGGCGATAGCTGCCATTTCCTTAGGACTGCGAGTATGCTGCCCGTCAGGTGGCTCGCCTTGCCCCACCCAGACCCATTTCGTTTGTGGACCATGCTCGGGGTGATTTTTGTCTTCTTGCGGACTCCAGCGACCACCGAAGCGATCGAGCATTACATTGCCGTACTTCTGGTCATACTCCCAGCCGTAAGCGCGTCTCATTTCGGCAACTTCCGGCGGTGGATTTTTACCGGTCCAGAATTCGGAGCCCATCTTCATTTGTTCGTGATGAACAAGCTCGTGCAGCGCTGTTCCTTCCAAACCCATCCAGCCTTCCGGAGTGACGCGACTGTTCTGGAATAGCTGGAAGCGATTGGCATCGTAGCTTCCAAATCCGCCCTTATCACCTTTGCCTGCGCCTAAGAAATCGATTTTCAAACCGGCAAGACTGCCGTTGGGGCTTCTAGACAAGGTGCGCTCAAGTACCGTCAATTCTCTCAGTGACGGTTGATCCGTCGGTCCGTAAGAGGTATGTGTTCCGGGTGGCGAAACTGTCACGCCGTGCTTCTCGTTTATCTGTTTTTGCAGTTCTCTTGCTGCCTGCAATTCTTTGGATGCAACCGACTGTGGGTTTTCTGGGGAAGAAAATCGATATTCGCCCTCTTTTGAAATTGATGGCCGACCGGCTCTTACTTCTCCCTTTTCATTCTTCCAATTGACGCCATCACTGCTTGTCCAGGCACCACGCTCGTCTTCTAGTCGAGTGGGACGACCGTCTCTATTAGTCTCGATTGCGTAGCGTGTACCCCCTGCACTTTCTATTTCTTGACGCCCGCGACCATCTTTCATTCTTGTGTGCGTGACGCCAAAGTCCGTGTCCTTGAACTTGAAATTTCCTGCCGCATCGATTGAAGGAACGCCTCGCCTATAACGGGGTTGGTCTTGATCTTGCACATTGACGAAAGTTTGACCGTCACCTTTTGCGCGCCAGCGTCCGCCTTTATCGGTAAATTCGACGGGTCTTCCGCCAGCGTCTCTAGTGATGGTAAATTCCCGCCCTGCGACTCTTGTCGAATCATGCGGTCTTTGATGTAATTCCGGTGCGCCTGCCTGGTTTCTCAGTCCTGCTTCCAGAGGCTGTCCATTTTGTGTGAGGGTCAGACTTCCAAAAGCCTCAGGCAACACCCTCGGGTTCTTTCCATTCAGGTCCCGGATAAATTGCAGATCTTGATTGAGATTTCCGGCACCTAAACCCAGGTCGCCGAACGAGAATGAAGGTTTGGGTTTTACTTTGTCGGTTGTTTCTACCCGTCGTTCTGTCTCTTGTGTCATATGGTTCATCTCTGTAAAAGCGCAGGAACGCCAAACTCTGTTTTGGCGGTCGTGTATAAATTGGGGTGGCATTAAACAGTGTCGCTTCCCAAATCAACCGGAAAGCAACAAAAAAACTGGTGGCATAGATCTTGCAGCTATCAATGTAGCCTGCATGCACATTTTCTTAGGAGCCACCATCAGTGGTGGCGTCACATTCGTGCAGTCTCTTTAAGCTTGCGCGAATGCAATTACGTGATCATCCGGATCGAGGCAATAGCTAACTTCTTGCCCCCAATCGCGCAAGACCATTTCGCTGATGCACCGTGCCCCTGCCGAAAGGGCGCGGGTGTGATACTGCCGGGCGTCATCCACAACCAGATACAGCTCAGCCCTTGGGATGCCGCGCGCTTCAACCGGATCGGGGAGTTTTTCTCCAAGCAATTTCTTGATGCCGCTTTCCGGCATAAGACCAAGAACGCAACTGTCACTGAGCAAGAATTCGCTCATGCCAGGAACGTCTAAAATCGGTGCCTTATTTAGTACCGACGCGTAAAAGCTTGTGCTCTTCTTTTGATCTTGTACGTAAAAAATGAGATGGGCCTTCATTTAAGCCTCCGAATTCCAATTTATCCAATCTTCTCATCCTTGAACTCGGAAAGTGTAATGGCTAAAAAGGTTGAATCTGTGTTTGGATTGATTTGATATTTTGCGGGGTCTCCAGCTTGGCGATTTCAAACAGCCTGGCATCAGGCTTTGTCCGCTGTGCCAGGCTGAGCGCATTAGTGCGTCTCACAGCGGTAGGACGTTCGAAATTTCACCTGGTCTTATGAAAGGTATGATACGTGACTGCCAATTTTCCACCCATTTTCTGCGCTGCAAGATTGACTGCTATGTTAGGCAAAACCGTCTTTACTTCCAGCATTTTCGCGCCTTTATTCTTAAGCCAAACGCAACCAGCATGCTGAAGCGCAGAAAAGACTCCTTTTCTCATGCGCTCCGGAGCAACAGCGCCCAAAGTGCCCATTGCTAAACCAATCTTAACCTCGACGCCGTTTCGCTTTGGCATTCGAAAAGTGTAGAAGCCGGCCAATTCCCCATTGTCAAAAACAAGATTTACATCACAGTCTTTGTTAATGACTGCGCTCCTAGCCCATCCTGCATACATTTTTCCTACCAAAGCGGGATCAAGGGTTGGATCACTTAAGAATCGACAAACGCTTGAGTCGCGGCTGCGAAAACACTTTTCTGCAATTTCTGCCATGGATTCTGCATCCGCATCCGTTGCTTCTCTGACATGTTGACTGGTTTCAAGCTTAGTCCAATTTTCAAGATCAAAATGGTAGCCGACAATTGTGTCAGCAAGTTTGAAGCCACACCTTTGCAGAACAAGTTGAGTAAATGTATCGCGAGCGCCTACTGGAGCCGAGTAATGTTCGATGTCCTCAGCAGAAAATAAAAAGTCCTCCACAAAACGCGCAGCCGAGGAAACTTCAGCGTTGCAGAATGATGTGTTATTAAAAATGAGGGGTTCTAATCGAGCCAGCTTAAGATTCAAAGCTCTTGATTCTCCATCAATTCGCCTCAAGCCAGCCAGCCAGTTTCCATGGACCGCAATGTTTATGCCGTCGCCTTCTGGCAGTCCTTTAGCGAGGTTGAAGCTCCCATGCTGTGCTATGTAAGCAGTGGCACATTCTTCAGGGTTCGCGAAGTGCTGGCGGTGAGGCAATTCCGTCCAGCCAGCAACGATTGAGTTAACCGTTTTTACCAAATCAGCACTCGGGTTCGTAAACGCCATGCGACACCTCTACAGAAAATGAAAAAGTGAAGACTTTTGAAAGCACATTGGTCAAACTGAAATCCCGAGCATACAAATTTTAGAGCAATCTTTTGACAATGCTGCAAGAGCAAAATTATCGTCGTACCGATGATTTGCAGCGCCAAGCGTCAAGATGTGTGGCGCTGCCTCCGATCATCCGGTTCGCGGATTTCATTGACTAAGGTGGAAATCCGGCAACTATCTTTACTAACTTATGATACCAGAAATGGTATCGCAGTTAAATTTGCTTTGACTGGTTTCAGAAAGCACACACAGGTAGAGAAGCTTGACTCGAGCAGCATTTGCGAACATGCTGAAGATTGCCGTTTGGAGCCCCATAGAAAGAGTTCGCTGAAGGCGTATCTTCTCCACGCCCGCAAGGGCAGACAGAAATCCGTAAATTGGCAAGAAGGCAATTAGCCTTGCATAACTGATCACGCTGAATTTAATTCCAATAAAAACGGTGGCGTCCATCAAGGTTAATCACTCTTAGAGAGTTTTTCTTGGCGCCACCGTTATTGATTGCTGTTGTCGAACAGTTTCTTTTGTTTTTTCTATCGCCTCGTGCCTTTGATACTTAAATGATAGAAGCAAGTGCGATAGCGAACATCAGCAAAAAGGATGAGTGCATTTTCGATTTTAGTTCCAATCCTCCTGATCGCCAACTATGCCTCTATCAGGTCCGCACCTAACGTTTTGGCAGGATGTAGGGAAGAATATGTTCGCGTGGATAATCGTCTTGAAAACGCCAGATGAAAGTATCGAGCGAATAGTGGCACATCGCCAGACCAGCTAATACTCCCAGGCAGAGTCCTTTGACAATCACCGAAGCGTGCGTGTGGCAGACAAAATCGATACCAATGAAAATCGACATGTAGATAAAGCACATCGCCAGTAGTGTCAATACTGGTGCCAGTAGCATTTTTCCATTTGTGCCTCGTGCTTTTGCAGCTTTTCGCTCAACCAATACGGCATTCATACCTATGAATTGAAACCAATGAATGGTCAGCGGTATCAGGAATGCATGAAAGAAGTTCGTAACAAAAATCGCCGGCACCCACGCCAGAAGAGATACAGCCCAGAAAAGAAGAGCAGGTACCTGCAGCGGGGATCCGGCTCTGTGCTGCCTGACTATGCCTTCAATGTATGCGGCTGTCGCCAGCACTGCGGCGACACTGGCGATGCCAGTTGCCACCAATGCGTAGGGAACGGAGCAAAATTGCAAGAAGTCGAATCTATAGGCTCCAATCATAGTGCATGCGGCAGCCACGCAGTATTGTGAGATTGCTTCCAGCTTGAAGTTGGCGGTTGCGAACTTGCCTTCCTGGCGGTACAGCCTTGCCAGTCGTACGCTCTGCTGAAGCAGGTGATCGATGTGCAATACAACTAATACTGCAAAAAGAAATTGCGGGCAGGCAATTGTCGCCACTATTCCAATGAATATCAACAGCGGCGGCATTACGAAAAAGCGAAAGCGATTCAAATTGTTGCTTGCATAGTACGCAAAATTCTCTTTATCAAAATAAGTGAACCACGAAGCGCCTTGATGAAATGGTCCCAAACCAAATCCATAGGCAGCTATCATTGCCAGGAAAAAGGAATTGTTTACCAGCGGATGCTGTGCCAGAGCAAAAATTGCAAGTGCAGCAAATACCGGAAGGAAAAAAAATAGAGTGTCCTCTTTCACACCAATTAGCCAGGGACTGGCCACGGCATTATTGCCGAAGCTCTCATCTGATCGATAGTAAGTTTGCATAGTAAAAACCTGCACGGAAAGGGCTGCTTATCGATCATAAGCGCCGCTCCTCTTATCTGGTAAGTAGGTACCTTGAGGTGATCACGTTGCTGCCCCTGCACTTGTCGCTGCGGCGCCTGAGCTTTGAGAGTACAAGTAGAATTGTGTGGTGCCTGACGCTGTTCTATCCATAATATGCAGCGGGTTTGTCAAAATCTTGAAACTACTTCTTGCCGAAGCCGTGTAATGAAGGGCACTTTCAGGTACCCACCCACAGGCTGATTTATTCAAGATCTAATCAAAACTCTGACCTTTTTTCTTCCAACAAGCGGTATGAAACTTAGTACGTAGACGCAAGAGAGGCAGAAAAATGTTTCCCAAATGGTGGCTGCCCATAGCAGTAGTTTTGATAAGCGGTCTTGCCGGTGTGGTCTTCATGGGGATTCGAACCTATCAAGATGCGCCTCCAATACCTTCGTTTTCGGATCGGGCAGGCAGAATTTTAATTAGTTCTGATTCCATATTGGAAGGACAGGTTGTCTTTCAAAAATATGCGCTCATGAATTATGGAAGCATGTTCGGCGATGGTGCCGGTCGTGGTCCTGATTTTACCGCTGATGCTTTGCATGCCATAGCTCAGTCGATGATCAAGTTCTATGGACAAGACCAAGCTGGAGCGTTAGATGAAAACGCGCTTTCCGCAATAAAGCTTCGTGCGCAAAGAGATCTCAGACAAAACAACTATGACGAAAAGACAAACGTCGCTATAGTCAGCGATGCACAGTCCATCGCCATTGACGAGCTGAACACGCACTACAAGAACTTCTTTTCCGGCAATGGAATAGAGTCGATGCACCCTGCAGCATACATAAATAATGAGAAGGAGATTCGCGATCTTGCTTCCTTTTTCTTTTGGGGAGCATGGGTATGTTCGTCGTCCAGACCTGGACACGATTACAGCTATACGCATAACTGGCCGTTCGATCCGATTGCGGGAAACCTGCCTACAGCGGAAACCACATTCTGGAGTGTTGCCGGCTGCATGGGATTGATGCTCGGATTAGGGGCTGTACTTTACTTGCGCGGCCGCTTGAGCATGAACGAAAGTAGTCCTTCCGAGATCGTTTCCCAGCAGTCAACCTGTTCTGCTTCTCGATTGCTCGACCCTGCAAAAAAATTGATGACGATAGATTCTATTAACGGCATGCCGCTTTATCCCAGTCAAAAACGAACATACAAATTTTTTGCAGTAGCTTTCTTGCTCTTTTTCCTACAGGTGCTGGCTGGCGTTCTTACCATCCATGACTTCGTTCATTTTACGAATTTTGCTGGATTCGATATAGCTAAAGTTCTGCCATTGACTGTAACCAGGAGCTGGCATTTGCAGCTCTCGTTGCTTTGGATTACGGCGTGTTGGATGGGCTCGTCCTTGTTTACTCTGCCACTGCTTTCCAAAGCCGAACCGAAGGGGCAAGCCTTCCTTACTGACGTTCTTTTCTGGATGCTTATAGTTCTTACAGTCGGCAGTTCCGCGGGCATTTTATTAGGCCCTATGGGTCTGATGAAAGAGTGGTGGCTTCTCGGCAATCAGGGCTGGGAATTCGTCGAGTTAGGCAAATTGTGGCAAGGGCTGTTGTTTGTTGCTTTTGCATTGTGGACTTTTCTTATCTACAGGGGGATCAAAGACTCACTCAGGAAAGACCATCCTATAGCCTTGCCGAACTGGCTTTTTTACTCTGTACTTTGTGTTCTCGGTTTATTTTTGGCCGGGTTTGTGGCAACACCGAAAACCAATTTTGTTATTGCGGACTTCTGGAGGTGGTGTGTTATTCACATGTGGGTGGAAGCATTTTTCGAAGTGTTCACGACTGCATTGATAGCATCCTTCATGTACTTGATGGGCCTTGTCACTTTGCAAAGCGCATCGCGAACCGTCTATTTATCGACTTTGTTGTTCCTTGGCTCTGGCATCATCGGAATTTCCCACAATTTCTACTGGAATGCCAAGCCTGTTGAAACGCTGGCACTGGGAAGCATTTTCTCAACACTTCAAGTGGTGCCATTGATATTGCTCACTCTTGAAGCCTTCAGGCTTGCTCACACACCACGCTCCGAGCTCAAGAAGACAGGTGAAAAAAGTTTGTTCGCGCACTCGGATGCGTATCTATTTCTTTTGGCGGTAAATTTCTGGAATTTCATGGGTGCAGGAGTTTTCGGTTTCATCATTAATCTGCCGATTGTTAACTACTATGAGCATGGCACCTATCTTACGGTCAACCACGGGCATGCTGCTTTGATGGGAGTCTATGGCAATCTAGCCATCTCCGCGATGCTATTTTGCTTGCGCTTTCTCATCCCACAGTCGGCCTGGGATAGCCGCTGTATAACATTTTCGTTCTGGTCACTCAATATTGGGCTGTCGCTCATGGTCTTGTTGGACTTGTTTCCTGCAGGAATGCTTCAACTCAATGCGGTTCTTGAACAAGGACTATGTTTTGCCAGATCGCAAACGTTCCAGTCGGGCACTGCATTCCAAACGCTGACGTGGTTGAGAATCGTAGGCGGTTCGATTTTTGTTGTGGGCGGCGTTGTGCCGCTTCTGAAATTCGTTATTGCAAACTTTCCCTTCTCTCTGCAAAGGCAAAATCGAGTTGAATCGCAGGTAGGCCAAACAAGCATCCTCGAAGGAGTCGATCCTGTTCACTGAATAGATGTCTCTTGGTCAGCGTTTCCTTTCTGCGCCAATTTAACTGAAAGAAGTGCGGCTCACTAAGCTGCACTTCTTTTGGTCGTTTGCGAAACCAACAAACAACAAAGCGGCAGCGTCCTAGTGCTTTACTCTTAGAGAGTACTTCTTGGCGCTACCGCATTGTTAAGCGAGGGGTGTTCAGGGACTCGCTTGTTGCGTCATGCGGTTAATGATACTGGATTACAGACCTTATACATCAGCACAAAGGATGAGCACTATGGGTTCACTACGGAGAAAAGACAATCAGCAATTCTTTGCGATTCTTCCTTCGCTCTTGTGATGCAATCTGCAACGCCTATCGCTCCGTATGCATTTCCGACAAGGGCAAGGCTGGCGAACCTGTTTTTCCTAAGTTCAATCTCTTTCAAAAGATGACCATGTCGAGGCGCAAACTGAGGAATCGCTTCATTGTGCCTGGCTACGGCGCAAAAAAGCGGCTCCCCTGTGATTTCTATGAACCTGCTTAGATCTTCGAGAACTGCGATCTTTATTTGCTCATCGCTGCTTTCTCGATACTTCGTGGAATCAACCGACACTCTCAATACGACCTTGTTTTGATAATTTCTCCTTTTAAATTTGCTGCTGCTGAATGTGCAGGCGCGTACGCTCTTTCGAGTGTCGCCTGCCACAAGAAATCCTGATCCGTGAGGAGCGGACTTAAAAGCACTTTTTTCAAAGACTAAGCTTACGACAATGGGTGATGAGTAATTGATCGATTGCAAGCATTCTGATAACCATCTATCTGTTTGCAAAAGAGTCCGTCCTGCGCTCTTGGCCGGAAGCGCTACGACAACTGCGTCTGAATCTATTTGCAGCCCATTAGATAGCCGGGTCTTCCAGGTCTTTCCCTCATTTACAGGTTCGATCGAGTCCGCGTGCGCTTCAATAACTTTGCATTTCGACTGTACGCATTTTTCCAGCATTTGTGTAAGTGCTGTCATTCCTTCGTCGAATGTGGCCATCGTACCTTTACACGAAGGCGGTGACGTGAACCACTCGCCCGTTTCGGAGTGACGCTTCACTGTCTTTTGAATAATTCCTTTTATGACACTGCCATGCTCTTTCTCGAGACTGCGCATGTAAGGCAAAGTCATCTGAGCGCTGAGGTTTTCCGGTTCAATTCCATACAGCCCGCCAATCATCGGCTCGGCCAGGCGCTGCAACAACTCCTTGCCGAATCTCCGTTCAATGAATGTTGCTACAGACTCATCGGTCAGTCGTTCTTGCTTTTGAACAAACGGCTCCAGCGCCATGCGAATCTTGCCGGTCCATGAAAAGAGATCGCTTGTGGCCATATCCTTCAAATTTGGAGTCAATGCAAACAAACCATCAGGTATTTTGCTGAGAAAAGACCCTCTTGCAATAAAGGTCCGGCGCGTAGACTGGCGTAAAATCGTCGAGCCGATGCCTAACTCATTGGCAAGATCCAATACTGCCGGCTTGCCCGTCACGAAGCACTCAGGACCTAGATCCAGCCTTAATCCATCGTAGGAAGCACTCTTAAAAACGCCGCCCAGTGATCTGGATTCATCCACCAGGGTTACTTCCAGTTCGATTCCTTTCTTTCCGGCTGATTTGAGCAGATAAAATGCTGAAGTCAGTCCGGAAATGCCACCTCCAATAATGGCGACTCTCTTGCGCTCAACGGTGTCAATTCGTGCGTTCATGCTCTCGATAGTGCTCAATCTATGATCTTGCCGCTTTGCTTCGGTGTTGTGTCGCATGGGAGCGAATCACTACGAAATAAAGCGACAGCCCTGGAAGACTTTAGTTTGCACAATTCATGAGAAAGACGAATCAACCTTGCGGTCGATTTCTTGAAAAAGACCGCAAAATAAGAAACTCTTGGGCGCTCAGGAGTGAAGACCTGCTTGCTTGGAAAGCTTTCTAACTCACTTTTTTTCGTTCAATACGTCGTCAACCCAAGACAAACATGCCATCATCGCCGGAAATCCCATGGTCGTTGTAGATAGAAGCACAGCCTGCCTGATCTCTTCTCTAGTCAAACCGGCATCGAGAGCCTTGCGGCAGTGAGAGTGCAAGCCGCCTTCCAGTTTTGCACCACAGGCAATACCGATCTTGACCAGAGCCATTTCTTTTGCGCTTAGAGGCCCGGCTGCGGTTACTGCTTTTCCTAGAGAATCATAGGCTTCAAACACCGCCGGATAATTTTTTTGAAAGTCAAGAAACCTTTGTGGGAGTTTGCTCATGTTCTCGTACCTTGATCTACTGAATGCTCAATAAATTCTCACGTCACACCCCTGCTGTCAATCTGCAGAAGTGCGAGATTTGAACTCCTGAAAACACATTCGGGGCGTCAGCAAGTAATTTCGTCAAATCTCATACGCCAAATCGGCAGTCAAGTATTTCTCGACATCGAGCTGGCAGAAGATGGAAACGATTTCGCTTTCAATAGGTTCAAAAACTGCTGTAAAATGCCGCAGTTTTTGGGCTTGCGCTTTGAACCTTAGCCCCTGAACCAGATGTCGGCGTTTTGTAATGTTCTTGAAAGCTTCAATTACGTATTCATAGTGGCTTTGCGTGTACACTCTGCGCGGAAGAGCCAATCTGACCAGCTCTTTGGGCGCGCAGATCTGCTCACCGGTTTCGTGGTCGGTTTTTCCGAACATTGCCGTGCCTATCTCGCAACTGCGTATCCCGGCTTCGCGATATAGCTCGCAGGCAAGAGCTTGCCCCGGCAGTTGAGAAGCCGGTATGTGCGGAAACATCGCGGCGGCATCGACATAAATGGCGTGAAGCGAAGGCGGGCAGACGACCGGAACTCCTATCTTTCTCAATCCAAAGTGCAGAAATTGTGCCGCCGCTTGCCTGTATCGCAAGTAGTCTTCCTGGATAGCCTCACCGAGCCCGACTGCAATAGTTTCCAGCTCGCGGCCCGAAAGACCGCCATAAGTCGGAAAACCTTCAGTTACGATCATTTCTTCTTTTATTCTGTCAGCCAGGGCATCGTCATTGACAGCGATGAAACCTCCAATATTGGCGATGCCGTCTTTTTTGCAAGACATCAAGCAGCCATCGACGTAGCTGAACATCTCGCTGACGATACTGCTGATTGAGCGATCTGCGTATGCGGCTTCTCTTTGCTGAATCAAAAATGCGTTTTCGGCAAAGCGGGCAGCATCTATGAAAAAGGGAATTTGCCGCCGCCTGAGCAATTTGCTCGTTTCTCGAATATTTTGCATTGATACGGGTTGTCCGGCGCAAGCATTGTTGGTAACGGTCAACAATGCCATGGGCACGGCACCACTATCGGTACTATCCAGCAGTTGCTTCAAGCCTTCAATGTCGATATTTCCGGCAAAATGTTCATTGGAATCAGACTCTCTCCAGGCCTGGCACGGGAGATCCAGTGCGTTTGCGCCCAGGCACTCTATGTTCGCTCGCGTTGTATCAAAATGGGTATTGGATGGAACAATTTGACCTGGTCTGACCATCTGCTGAAAGAGCAAGCGCTCGGCCGCGCGTCCTTGATGAACAGGCATAACGTGCCGGAACCCGAAAATCGACCGAACCGCGCTTTCGAATCTGTAGAAGCTGGCGGCTCCGGCATACGATTCGTCCGCACGCATCAGAGCCGCCCACTGTTCGTTCGACAGTGCGGCCGTGCCGCTATCGGTAAGCAGATCTATTGTCACATTCTGAGCAGGTATTTGAAATAAGTTGAATCCCGCCTTTATCAAAAACGAATTCCGCTCTGATTTTGTCGTCAAATGAATCGGCTCAACCGCTTTGATTCTAAAAGGCTCAATTATTGTCTTCATCTCAGTCTCTCTTTGATTTGATCTGCATAACGGTTGTTTGTCGTCGACTGTGAGTTACCGCAGATTTGCCCGCGCACTCCTGTTTGTGGCTTTTCGGTTTTCTTCTTCGAGATCAAATCGAATCTCGCCTGGAAAAACCTCATGTTTTCCGGCTCGAAAGTCATATTCAATCCGCTGATTTTGTTGCGGCGCTCCAGGCATTCTCCGACGCCGTATGCGACTACATCCATGTGCGAATTTGTATAAACTCGTCTGGGAACCGTCAGCCTGACAAGTTCCAGCTTTGGATAGTTATGTTCGCCGGAGGTCTTGTCCCGGCCGGCCGACACCACTCCTCTTTCCATGGCGCGCACTCCGGTTTCAACATAAAGTGCAGCGGCCAGGCTTTGCGCCGGGAATTGATCCTGACTTAAGTGGGGAAGCATCGCTGCGGCATCAATGTACACGGCATGGCCTCCGACAGGAAGGACAATAGGCACGCCATACTCTTGAATCCTGTCAGCCAGATAGTGGACCTGTCCGATGCGCTGATCGAGGTGTTCTTCCTTTACAGCTTCCTCGATGCCGCGAGCCATCGCTTCCATGTCGCGACCGGCCATGCCGCCGTAGGTATGCAGTCCTTCGAATAAGGTGCCGAATTCGCAAGCCTTTTCATACAACTGCGAATCACGCAATCCGAGAAATCCGCCGATATTCACGAGCAGATCTTTCTTTCCGGACATCGTGCAGCCGTCTGTATAGCTGCAAATTTCCATTAGAATCTGCGCAATGGAGTGGCAATCATATCCCGGCTCTTTTTTCTTGATAAACCAGGCATTTTCCAAGCAGCGTGTCGCATCGAGAATAATTTTTATTCCTTGCGAACGGCAATAGGCAGATACGCTTTTCAAATTCGCCAGCGAAAACGGCTGCCCGCCGGCCATGTTGACGCAAGCCTGGAAGTTCAAATATGGAACGCGCTCTTTTCCTACGCGATCGACCAGTGATTGCAGTTTTTCAAGATCGACGTTTCCTTTGAAAGGATGCACCGACATGGCATCGTGAGCCTCATCGATGATCACGTCCACGAATGTTCCTCCGGCCAGCTCCTGGTGCGCTCGAGTGGTCGTGAAATACATATTGCCTGGGACATAATCACCGGGCTTGATGAGCAACTTGGAGATGATGTGTTCAGCACCGCGTCCCTGGTGCGTCGGCAAAACGAACTCATAGCCATAATATTTTTGAACCGCTTCTTCCAGCACATAGAAGTTTTTCGAGCCGGCGTAAGCTTCATCTCCAAGCATCATGCCCGCCCATTGATATTCGCTCATCGCGGCCGTGCCGCTGTCGGTCAAAAGATCGATATAAACGTCTTGCGATTGCAGCAAGAATGTATTGTAATGTGCATTCTTGATTGCCTTTTTACGATAGTCCCGATTGCTCATCATAAGCGGCTCGACCATTTTGATTTTGTACGGTTCAGCTACCGGCATTTTCTTTTTCAACATGATCGACTCCTGATAAACAAAAAAGGGATTGCCTTTGAATATGAACAAATAGTTTCTCGCTACATAAAGAAAAATAGAATCAACATAAGGGTGGATTCTTCCAGGTAACCTGGCTGTTAACTTACGCGATACAAAGCCGCAAACCTAAAGCTGCGGAACATAAGAAGGGATGGAGCTTGGTGGGCACATTGAGGTAACCATAGTGCCGGCACCACTCTTCTGTTAGGATTTCGAGTACTCAATGAAAATCACGTGGGATAGACTCATCCCAACCGTCTCGGCGAGGATGAATGGACACGAGGGAGATTAAAGAGATTATGTATCCCACTATTATTCAAGGCGGAATGGGAGTTGCCGTTTCCAATTACAGATTGGCAAAGGCCGTATCGCAAGCTGGACAACTAGGTGTTGTATCAGGCACCATGCTTGATACTGTTTTAGCCAGAAGACTGCAAGATGGCGATGCGGACGGCGCAATTCGCAGGGCAATGAACAAATTTCCTATTAAGGAAATAGCCTCTCGTGTCTTGAAGGATTATTTTATTGAAGGCGGAAAGAAAGCCTGTGCCGCCTATAAAACAGTACCGATGCATTCAATGAGGTGCTCAACTGCCCTTGTCGAGCTGACCATACTGGCTAATTTTGTCGAAGTCTTTTTGGCCAAAGAAGGACATGACGGCATTGTCGGCATCAACTATCTAACCAAGATTGACCTTCCCACTCTACCGTCATTATTCGGAGCAATGCTGGCAGGAGTGGACTACGTTCTGATGGGGGCGGGAATACCAAAAGCTATTCCGGGCATACTGGACCGCCTCAGCGAAAAGAAGGCCGTCAGCATGAAGATCGAGGTCGAAGGCAGTACAACTGAGGACAACTATCACGTCGATTTCGATCCCGGCCAGTTTCCTATCGGCCAAACACAGTTGAAGCGCCCTCGTTTTCTGGCAATAGTCTCATCATCAGCACTTGCTTTTTCTCTGGCAAAGAAAGCCAGTGGCAAAGTGGATGGTTTTGTGGTCGAACATCACTGCGCCGGTGGTCATAATGCTCCTCCGCGCGGTGGTGTCAAAGTAGACTCGAAAGGAGAGCCGATTTACGGACCAAAAGACGAGATCGACACGGAGAATTTTCAAAAATTGGGATTGCCTTTCTGGCTTGCCGGTGGCTATGGCACAGCAGAAGGATTGGCAAAGGCTTTGCAGGCTGGAGCAAGAGGCATTCAGGTCGGCAGCCTCTTTGCGTTCTGTAATGAGTCGGGAATTGTCACTTCGATAAAAGAAAAGGTAATCGAGTTGATAAAGGGTGGCAACACTGAAGTGTTTACAGATCCTTTCGCCTCTGCCTCTTCTTATCCTTTCAAGATTGTACCTGTCGAGTCTTCGCTGTCTGATGAGCAAATCTATGTGAATAGAAAGCGGATCTGCGATCTTGGTTATTTGCGTCAGGCATACAAAAAGGAAGACGGCACTGTCGGATTCAGGTGTGCTGGAGAGCCCGTAGACGCCTATGTTCGCAAAGGTGGAGAAGAGTCGGATACCTGCGCAAAGAAATGCCTCTGCAATGGATTGATGTCGACGGTTGGTCTGCCGCAGGTTCAGTCCGGTGGATATGCCGAACCGCCTTTGGTGACGGCAGGGAAGTATTTCCATGAAATCGCCAGAATCGTCGGAAAAGACAGAAACAGCTACAGTGCTCTTGATGTTCTGAAATTCATCATGGATGGAGTTCAAAAACCGCAGACATCACCGCTCTCTGCGTCAGGAGCCTGACCTGATTTTGGTAAAATCTGCCCGGGGT
>JADYYD010000243.1 GCA_020853845.1 Candidatus Melainabacteria bacterium | reverse complement strand
TGTTTTCAAGCGGTGAGTGGCGCGGCACAATACTTTTTGATCGAAGTTTTTCGTAATTGGAACTTCGACAGGATGACCTTGTCGGACTGTCATCTATATTTTTCCGGAGGAAACACCAGTGTTTCAAAACAGACTCGTATGGCTGGGAATTGGCGCGACGGTTCTGAATGCCGCCACCACAGTCAATCGCATGCTCAGGCGCATCGACTTCAAAGACAAAGTGGTCGTGATTACCGGCGGCAGTCGCGGACTGGGGCTTGTCCTCGCTCGTAAGTTGGCGAAAGAAAACGCCAAACTGGTTCTATTAGCACGAAACAGCGAAGAGTTGGAAGCCGCGCAACAAGAATTGCAAGAGAAAGAAGCCGATGTGCGCATTGTCGAATGCGACGTCACGGTGCAGAAGAACGTTGAGGCGACCATCGCGAAAATAATCGAGGAGATGGGCGGCATCGACGTTCTGATTAATAATGCCGGTATTATCCAGGTCGGCCCGATGGACTCGATGAAGACCGAGGATTACAAAAACGCTCTTGACAGCCACTTCTGGGCGCCGCTGTATGCGGCTTTGGCGGTCGTTCCGCACATGAGAGAGAAGAAGTTTGGTCGCATAGTGAACATTGCCTCGATCGGCGGAAAGATAAGCGTGCCGCATCTTTTGCCCTACAACGCGAGCAAATTCGCTTTAGCGGGGCTTTCTGAAGGTCTCCGGTATGAACTGATGCCGGACAATGTTTTGGTCACTACAGTGTGCCCTGGCTTGATGCGAACCGGAAGTCATGTGAATGCCAAGTTCAAAGGGCAGCACAAATTGGAGTACGCGCTTTTCAGCACAATGAATTCGCTGCCGTTCTTCTCGGCTAACGCCGACAGAGCCGCATCGGAAATTATCGATGCCTGCCGCTTCGGTGACGCGGAGCTGATTATCACGATGCCGGCGCAGTTCCTGGCGAAGTTCAGAGCGCTGTTTCCCGATACGACCGCAGAAGTTCTCGGGACTGTCAGCCGATTCTTGCCGAAAAAGGGCGACAACGGCGATGAGATGAAGACCGGCAAAGAAAGCCAGAGCGAACTTTCACCCAACGCCCTCACATACCTTGCCGACAAAGCGGTGACGAAAAACAACGAAGACCTCGTTGCTGCGCGTGACGGCGGCAACGGCAACGGAAAAGAAGAGCACAGCTAGAACTTACGAAGCTTGAAAAACGGCTGTGGTAAGCGCCTCAGCATTCTCCGTTTTTACACTGCAAACTGAACCAGAAAACAGAGCCGCCGTCTTTTGCGTCACGCACGCCGATGGCGCCGCCGTGCCGAAGAATGATGGCTTTGCATATCGCCAGTCCGAGACCAAAACCGACTTTCGAATCGCGTTTTCTATCCGCCTGGCGGTAGCGCTCGAAGATCGTGCTTCTTTTCGATGTGGGAACTCCAGGTCCTTGATCTGCAACTTCAACAACCACCTGTGAGTTTTCCAGTCTGTTAGAAAGTTTGATTTCCCCACCTTCAGGTGAATATTTGATCGCGTTCGACACCAGATTCATAACTACTTCTTCGATGTAGGCACGATCTGCAAACACTGACTGGCTCTCAATCTCGTTAATCAAAGAAAGATTCTTGCCTTCCAATTGCGGAGTAATTATCGAGGCGACGTCCTTTGCCAGGTCTGCGATATCAAAATTCTCTTGATTGAGCTCAATATCTGTTGTGTCCATTTGCTCGATTTTCAAAAGGCGGTTGACCAACTCTAGCAACACGGAGCTGCTCCTCATCGCCACTTCCAGACGTTCTGCCGTTTCTTTATTGACACTGCCATGCGCGCCCTTGATGGCCATTTGCAGGACACCGGATATGGTGCTTAGAGGCGTTCGCATGTCGTGACTTACCATTGAGAAAAAATCAGATCGTGCTTGCTGCAATCGATAAGATTCTGTTTCATCAGCAACAACAGTGAGGAATTTTTTCTCTTTATTGTTCTCGAAGGAAACAGTGGAAACCTTTACCGGCACAAGTTCTTTATCAGGCGTGACAGCAAACAGATCGGCAAGAGCAGAGGCGGATTCGCCTTCAAGCAATGAAACGAAGTTAGCACGCTGTTCCGCGCTTAGTTGGAACATTTTGGACAAATTATTCTCGTGAAAATAATTGAGATCAATATCGAAAAAATCTTTGGCAAATTTATTGATCGACTCTACTCTCCCTTCCGCATCAGTGATGAAGAGCGCCGCGGGAAGAACATCGATGACTGTTTGAAGGCTGTCGCGCGAGGATGAAATCTGCTGCATCATCTCCAATTGCGACTGACGGTTCGCTTCCAGTTTGTCGAGCATGCCTCTGAAGTTTTTGTCCAACTCTTCCAGTTCATCATCGGACTTAATCGGCTCCAGAAGCGGCTCGTGATTGCTAACTCGGTTGAAATTCTCAGCAATCGTATTGACCGGTTTGACTATAAGCTTGGATATAAACAAGACGATGGCGATCGTCATCAATGAATTGATTAATACAAGCAAATCGAAACTGCGCCGCAGTTCGGCGCGAGAGATCTTCTCAGCCGAAATCCCAGCCTCCACGGCGGTTTTGGCGGATAGGTCTATCTCGCGCAGCGTTTCAATCAGGCCCAGCATGGCATGTTTTACGCGCCGGTTGCGTTCCAAATCCTCAAAAAACGAGCCGAATTGATTTTCTGCATCAGGGTGAAAATCCGACACCTTCAGCGCATGCATCAGCTCAGCATTACGAAAATGCATGCGTGAAGCAGTTGCGGGATCATTCAATTTCTTGGCGAGCAAAGTCTCCAGAGTATCGATGGATTCCGCCATCTTGCCCATGTAGACATCGAAGTCTTTGCGATCGCCTTTATCGCGAAACATTTTGTACTGCATCAAAGCCTGGAGGGCGAAAAACTCATTGGTGATGAGACTGTTGGCCGCGCTGGCTACGGCTCTTCGGTCAGCCAACTCATCGACCAGTTTTTCCAGCTCTTTTACTTTCGTGTGCGTGTGACTGTAAAAATACCAGTTCACCGCCAGTGGTATCAAAACCATCAAGCCGAGCTTATGAGTGAGTGTGAGTTTGGCGGGCATGTTGGCGGTGGAGAAACGCTTGCTTCACTAGTATCGGCAGAGCCTAAAACTACGATAACACCCGCTTAAGCTCTTAGCAGAAGCGACCATCCTTGCACAGACCTTGCGGACACATAGCGCAATTGCCGACCAATAAAGGGTTTCGCCAAAGCATATGCGCTAGCGATGCTAATTGCGGTGGTTTCTAAGAAGCGCCTTATCACCACATGTCAAGCGGTTTCGCAGCCCTGCAAACAGGCATCATTTCAGCGTTCTACCACCCCAAATAAAGCGCATTTAAGTACTCTCTTTCAGGAAAAGCTCACTGATTACAAAAACTTATATGCGTGAGATCTCTCAGCCTGTTCTTTCAACACGTGCCCGACATTAATGTCATAAGCATCGCCTTCTTTACTTCACCCGAGTAACCACCTACAAAACTTCTCTAGTTCAACTTCCATCCTTCACGTCGCCAGGATTAAAGGCCTCTGCCCGATGCCCGCAAGAGCACCGGCGGAAGCTTTCAATCCTGGCAATTAGAACTCCTGCGAACATAGCCGTTTTGTCAGCCCGAATGTTCTTGCGCAATCAGCGCGAAGTTCGACGGGCGGCGGCTTTGTTCAACATCGGAGAATGGAGCCCTAAATGTTCAACAACCTGATGACTGATATCCTGGCGCATCCGATCGTGCAGCAGATGGGCAGCTACTTGCCTCATCTCCTGCTCTCGATCGCATTGGGCGCCTGTATCGGGCTCGAGCGTCGGCATCGCCAAAAGATCGCCGGAGTTCGTACCCATCTGCTCGTCTGCGTGAGCTCGTGCATGATCACGCTGATGGGCGCATTGATCGTGAAAGCAGCCGGCGTCGGAGATGCCACGCGCATCGCCGGACAAATCCTGCCTGCTCTAGGTTTCATCGGCATGGGCGTCATCACCCGCAAGGGCTGGACGACTTCCGGCGTGACCACAGCCGCAACGATTCTCTTCACTGCCGCAGTCGGCATTATGCTTGGTTATGGCTATTTCTCTCCAGCAGTAGTCGTCGCCATTCTCACTCTCACCGTTGTGCAGATCAGCTACCTGGTTCTGCCGAGCACGGATGCGGGTGGGCATGCGCTGAGGATCGCCTGCGCGGAAGAGAATTTCAACGAAGTGCGCAAGCTTTTCGGCGAGCGCGCCAAGTTGGAGAGCCTCTCCAAAGACGCCGGGAAAGTCACCTTCAAGCTCGTCACTGAGCTGAGCTCCGATGAGATCGACGATCTCATCGCGCAGCAGGTGCACAACCCGCATCTCATCACCATCGAACTGGCCGAGCACAAGGAGTAAGGCGGTTCGGACGCAGCCGCTTCGGGTTGGACGATGCATCGCACTTGTGCATGATTGCACGCGTGCAGGCACATTCAATCCGGAGCGGCGCGTTTTTGCCAATGGAGCGAACGTCTGTCCGCTTCGTTTCGTTTCTGTTCCAACCAGTGCCGGGACGGGTTTCAACGGGTGAGTCTTGCACGCGCGTGCGAATTGCCGTGCTCATTCGCTGAAACCCGCCCTGGTGCGCAAATTACGAGCAACAACAGATGATGGACCTGAAGACCAAACTCATCTCTGCGGCGCTTGCCATGCTGCTGATTTTCGGCGGCGGAATGTACGCGGGATATCAAATTCCGCGCACCGACCCGCAAGACCAGATCGAAACGGTGTTCACGCCGTATGAAGACGGGCTTGCCGCCTATCTTCGCTTTCTGGATCGAGCGCAGCGTTCGGTGCACATCGCGGCCTTCAACTTCACCGATCCGCGCATCTACGACAAGCTCCTGGAGCTTCACGCGCGCGGAGTGAAGGACATTCGCGTTCTCATCGACCTTTCGCAGACGCGCGGCTGGTCGGGTGATGACATCGAGAAGGGTATCGGACGCCTCAGGGCTGCCGGTATCGAAGTCGTAATCGGCACGTCCGAGAAGAACAACCAACTCATGCACCACAAATACACCGTCGTCGATGGTGTGTGGGTCGAGGATGGAAGCTGGAACTACACCAAGCTCGCCAACCGGCAAGGAAACGTGCTGAACTTCATCTACTCGCCCAGCCGCGGACGGCTCTTCTTGGACAACTGGCATCGCATGCACAAGTTCATGAAGACGCAGCAGGACGCGCGCGAGGCGGAAGAGAGGACGAAGACGAAGCGCTGAAAACAGCGCCATTTTGTTGCTGCCACTCCCGGGCGCAAGCCCTACTGTTTTCGGAGACCGGCATGAAGACCTCAAGAACATCTGTCAGGCGCGGCTACAAGAAAGGCGACCGAGTTGAAATCCTGCGCAAGGATATCAACTGGGGCACGCGCAAGAAGCAGCGTCATGGCTACATCACGCACGTGGACGGTGGCTACCACTACGTGCGTCCGCTCTACTGGCGCGAAGGCGAAGTGCTCGAGTTGTACGACGTCGAGATTCGCCACGCGCCGCTCAAGCTCAAGAAGCGCTAAACAAGCGCCTCGCCAGCTCAGACAAAAATCGCGAAGCGTCGGTGGTTTTTTCCGCCGCGCTTCCATTCCTCGATTCGATGCGCCGGCGAGTGTCCAGCGCGACCGTCTTTGAGGGTAGTGATTCCGGAGTCTCGACACAAATGCGACCACGCAAAATCACCATCGTGTTCAATCCGAAGGGTGGCTCGGCAAAGGGGAATACTCTTACGCAGCTCGCCAATCTGTTCAGGAGCCATGGCATCGATGTCACTGTCGTGCACACGACGGCGGCGCCCGGCTCGGCTACGAAACTGGCTCAACAGGCGGCGCGCGACGGAGCCGATGTGGTCATTCCTTTTGGCGGCGACGGCACTGTCCGCGCCGTGGCGGAAGGATTGATCGGCACGCAGGCGGTGTTCGCTGTTTTTCCCGGCGGCACCGGCAACCTGTTCGCCCGTTCGTTCTACGCCAACCCGACCGTCCAACAGTTCGTCGACATGGTGCTCAACGGCACCCCTCAGTCGGTGGACATGGTCAGACTGACCTACTCGGACGCCGGCGGCGAAGAGCACACACAGTATCAACTGGTGGCACTGGGACTGGGCAAGGTATCGGATGCGATTTCCGAAGCCGACCCGTTCTGGAAGCGCATCTTCGGCAAGCTCAACTACGCGGTGCGCATGTTGCGCGCCTGCTTGTCGCCCAACCCGCTGCGCTACCGCCTGTCCTCGCGAGGGCAGGTGCAGATGGACAGCGACGCCTCCGCGGTGTTCGTCCTCAACGTGGCACCACCGATGATATCAGCGCTGAGCCGCGGAGCCAACGGTTCCGACGGCCTGCTCGATGTCGTCGTCATCAAGGGAATCAACCTCTGGCAGTTGCTGGGAGTCGCCTGCGCGGTGAGTCTCGGCAAGCCGGAGAGCAGCCGTCACTATCGCCGGATTCGCACCGACGAAGTGACGATCGAGACTTCGGGTCCTGTGGTCCCGAACATCGATGGCGACTCGGGCAAGCCCACGCAGTCGCTGCGCGTCACCAACGTCTCCGGCGCAATCAAAGCGATTCTCAGCTACTGAGTTTCGCTTGAGCGGTAACACCGCAGCGCCGAAAACAGAGTTCGTCTCTCGTGCAAAAGCGGCTGCCTCCCTCGAGGTAGCTGCTTTTCGCGCATCTCCATCTATGGAGGAAACAAGCTGTGAATATTCAATCCGTGCTGGCCTTCCTCTCAGACCACTGGGTCTGGGCGGCGCTTGGGCTGGCAGTTGCATGTCTCGTGCTGTACGTCGCAAGACGTTACAGCTTCTGGAAGGGCGAAGCAAGGAAGTTGCTGGAGGGCGGCTATTTGCCGGCTCCCCCGACTTTCCTGGCGCGACTCTTCTTCAAGTTGGCTACCAGGCTGATTGTCTTCCTGGTAGTCGGTCCCGTGAAAGTCGTAGGCAAGCGCAATGCCCGCTATGACGGCAGGCTGCTAATCGCGCCCAACCACACATTCCAGATGGACTTTGCTGTGACGCGTACGGCTCTGCCGTGCCATTACACGCAAATCGCCAAGCAGGCTGAAGTCAAAGGCCCGCGAGCCATCTTCGCAGCCTGGGTCGGCACCATTGCCGCCAAGGTCGAAGGTGGGACGGCAAAACCGGGTCAGGGAGCGGCGGTCGTCAAGGCGGCTGCCAATTACCTGGCTTCGCGCAAACTGACCCGCCTGCTGCTTTTCCCGCAGGGCAAGCTCGTTTACGACAATGTCCTGCGACCCGAGGATTTCCGAACGGGAGCGGCTCGCACCATGTCCATGGCTGTCGAACAGCTTGGCGACGGTGAAGCTGTTGCGCTCCTTCCGGCCGCCATCCATTACCGGCGCGATCCGAAAGACGCTTCTCACTTCCAGCGTTTCGTCGGAGCAATCGCGAGGGTCATATCGCCTTTGAGGGGCTTTCGCACCTGGGTGGATGTGACTCGTAATGCCGACGGCACCAAGACGGTCACGAAGTTCCGCAATTACGGCGCCGTCGTCGTGATTGGCGAACCCATCCCCTTTTCCTTGCTGCCGCAAGACCCACATGAGTGCTCGCAGTTCATGCGAGCCAAGATTCAGGAGCTGCTGAACCAGGCCCAGAGCCTGTAAACCGGCGCACCTGTTTCTTGCACATTAAAGCAGGGAACCTGAAAATGAGTATCTATCTTATCGTCGCAGTTGCTGCGGCGTGTCTAGCTGGACTCACATTGGCATGGAAGCTTTGGCTGTCGCCGCTCATCAAGCGACACAAGGCTTATGTCACGCAGATTGCGGTCTGCGGCTATGTGGGTCCCCCGCCGACGGACAGGGCATGGCGCGTCATGAAGTTTTGGACGCGCCTTCTGACCTGGATCCAGGTAGGCAAAGTAACCGTGGTTGGGCGTGAGAATCTCGATTCGGTCCCCGGGCCGATCTTGTTCGCGTCCAATCACCCCTTCGGAATCGAGGTGGCAATCACACCTCTGGTGCTCAACCGCAAAGCTCGATACATGGCGCACGAAGCGGTCTTCCTGTTCGCAGGCGGACTGGGTGCGCACATTGCCGGACCCTGGGGAGGCTTCGTCGCTCACGACAAAATCCGTGATCACGGTGTTCGTGCGCGTCGAGCCGCAACCCAGGTTCTGACGTCGGGTCAGACCCTCGTCATGTACCCCGAAGGTCTCACAAACCTGGAGCCCACCATGTTGCCGCTCAAGGATGGCGTCGTTCGCGTCGTCAAACAAGCGGCCAAGGAGTTGGGCAAGGAAGTCTGGATTCAGCCTGCATACATGCGCTACGGGCGATACCCGAGCAAGTGGATGCAGCGTTTCACGCGGCCCGTGCAATACGCGCTGCTCTTCCTGTTGCTTCCCTACTTCCGGCGCGGCTGCAAAGTCGTCCTCGGAAAACCGCTCCCCGCAAGCCAGCTCTCTGCCAACGACGATGAGGCAACTCTTCAGTTGAGGCATGCGATCGAAGCTTGCGATCCCAAGACGGTCAAATAGCCACGTTTAAGATCCGCTGTTCATTTTGGTGGGCGTGCAAACGCAATACCCATTAACTCGAGTAGCGGTCTTTGTGATGGGCGGCCGGATCTGAAGCTGGAAACAGCCTAAGGTCCGGTCGCTCCATCATTTCTTTCCTTTGTCGGTTCTTCTACTATCCCGTGTAGCATTTTTAATCAATCTGCTACACTCCAATAGCCACAAGCTTTGCCGACCATTTCCAGTGCTCTCTTTCCACGTCATCACGCTGTTTCCCGAACTGATCACCACATACACGTCGGTGAGCGTGATTGGGCGCGGCATCAAAGCCGAGAGACTGGCGATCAAAACCTATAATCCCCGCGACTATTGCCCGGACAAATACAAGAAAGTCGATGACACGCCATACGGCGGCGGAGCAGGGATGGTTTTGAAACCGGAACCATTTTTTGCAGCTTTCGAAGACATAATTAGTGGGCTGGATGACGAAAAGCGTGAGAACATGCCGGTTCTGCTCATGAGCCCGCAAGGTGAGCCTTTTCGCCAAAAGACCGCGCAGAAATTATCCGAGCACGAGAGCATCGCCATTCTATGCGGTCACTATGAGGGTTTTGACGAAAGAATCAGAACGCTCGCCACAATGGAAATTTGCATCGGCGACTATATTCTTACCGGTGGAGAACTCGCATCTCTGGCAGTAATCGATGCCGTCGGCAGGCTCATACCGGGCGTGCTTGGCAAAATCGCATCGGTGCACGAGGAGTCATTTTCCGATGGCATTCTCGAAGCCCCGCAATACACAAAACCTCCCGAGTTTCGAGGCATGGAAGTGCCCGAGATTTTGCGTGGAGGCGATCACAAGGCAATCACAAAATGGCGCAGAAAGCAGGCACTTTTGCGCACGATGAAACGCCGCCCTGATCTTTTGGAAAAGGCCGAATTATCAGCACAAGATCGAAAACTTCTGGCTGAAATAGAGACCGAACTCGACGGCAATTAACCATCGGCTCGTGCGAACCAACCCGACAGGAAGGCTACCGTGGGCTTTTCGGGTATAAAGTTCGGGGATTTGAATATGCACGTTTGGGTGTCATGGATCAGGACAAAACCCTTCAAACAAAATCCGGGATTGTTTCCACATCGTTGATGCAATGTCCGCAATGCAATGCTGTGTACGGCAACCACATCGCATATTGCACATCCGACGGAACCAAACTGGTGAAAGCCGAAGACGGCAGCGCTTCTCAGTCAATCTTCGCCGAGAAGTACGAGATACTGGAAGAAATCGGCAGTGGCGGCATGGGCACCGTGTACAAAGTGCGGCAAATTTTGCTGGACAAGACTTGCGCGCTAAAAATAATCCCTGCTGATTCGCTCAATGACTTGCTTATTACGCGGTTTCAACGTGAAGCACAAGTGATGGCAGCCCTCGACCATTTCAATCTCGGGCGCATTTTGGATTTTGGCGTTTACCAAAATCAGCCCTTTATCGCCATGGAATACATCGACGGAATCCCGCTCAGCAAGCTTATTTTGCAAGAGCAGATCAATTTCGCTACGGCAGTGGAAATTTTCTCTCAGATATTGGACGCTTTAGCCCATGCCCACAAAAAATCAGTGTTGCACCGCGATATCAAACCCAGCAACATCATGATTGTCCGCTCAGACTCTGGGCCGAACAGCGAAACTTTGCGAGCGATCTTGCTGGATTTTGGCATTGCAAAAACATTCGACAGTGGAGATGCCACTACTGCCGGTACCGCAATTCAAGCATTGACTCGCACGGGAGAAATGATTGGCAGCCCGCTTTATATGAGCCCCGAACAGGCAAGCGGAGAAAAGCTCACGGCCCGCTCCGACCTTTACAGCTTTGGTTGCGCACTCTTTGAATGCTTGACGGGAACAGCTCCATTTGTCGGAAAATCGACGGTAGATACGATCATGCTGCACGTCGAAAAAGAGCCGCCGTCACTGAAAGAAGCTTCATTGGGACGCGAATTTCCGGCCGGACTGGAAAGAGTTGTACGCAAGCTCCTCTCGAAAAATCCGGACGATCGATTTCAAAGCGCCGAAGAGACAAAACGCGCACTGCGTCTGGCATTACAGATAGATGAAAATGACAGCGCCGCTGCTCCGAGCGAACCAAGTTCGACCAAATCAAAAGTTGCAGTAGTACTGGTGGCGGTGTCAATCATCGCCACAGTTTCACTGATAGCATTCATGACCATTCAAGGAGAGTCCACAAACATCGAGATCAGCAAAGCCGCCGCCAAAGAGGATAACACCCATCTTTCAGCGCCTCTGCAGAACATCGAAGACGTCACGAGACTCACCCAACAGAGACACAATCGCGTGGACAAATTCGACATCGATGAGGAAAATAGTGAAACGGAAAAGAAGCAAGTGCACGAGGCTCAGACGGTCAATTATATTCCACTGAGCGGGAGGGAAAGCGTGGTTGGTCTGCGCTATCAAACCATCGAGCCGGCACGTGTGGCTCTGTTGCAACAAAATCGAAATCTGGTCAGGCTTGGCCTGGCACAAGCCAAGTTCCCGCACAGCATGCTGGGCAATATGTCAGGTCCTCTGCGAATTCTGCGCCTGAGCGCCGACCACATCAAAGACGACGATCTGAAATTCGTGAGCAAAAACGAGAATCTTCGCAATCTGGTTTTGAATTCCAATCCAATAACTGCACGCGGAGTGGCGCACCTCACCAATCTCAAATTTCTTGAAAGTCTCGACCTAGCCAACACGCGCTGCGATGCCGCCGCCATGAAAGAGTTGCAAAAACTCCCGAGTTTAAGTCTCTTGCATCTGCGCAATAGCCCTTTCATCGACGACAAAGCGCTCGAAGTCGTTGCGACCTTGCCCAATATACAGTTATTGACGCTGGACAATACGAAGGCAACCGGTAAAGGGATTGCTTACTTGCGGCGAATGCCCAAGCTCTGGTCGCTCTCATTGAGAGAGCTGGGCTTGACCGACAAGGATATAGTCAGCCTGAAGAGCTTTCCGAACCTGCACGTCGTCAAACTGGCGGCGGATCGCGTCACTTCTGCAGGTGTGAAAGATCTTGCTCAAATCCCGCGTCTTGCTGAACTCGACCTCGAATTCAATCCCGTAGACGACACGGCTGTTCCATTTCTTTTGAAAGCGACCGGACTAAAAAAACTGAACCTTTCTGCCAGCAAAGTGACGGTTGCGGGTATTCGCAAATTGGCTGCGTTGCCAAATCTCAAGCAGATCAACGTCAGGCAGACTCCCGGCACCAGCGAAGCGTTCGCTCATCAATTTTTGACCGATTGCCCAAGTTGCGAAGAGTTCATATTCGTGCGCGAACGCGATGCAGCATACACTCGCAAAGAGTGGGAATACAACAACGAAAAGAACAAGACAGCCGCCGGCGGAAAGTAGTCAGGGACACAAGAATGGGGCAGGAAGAGCGTCAACATCTGCAAATAAACGTGACTTCGCTGCGCAAGTGCCCGCGATGCGACACCGTATTCAGTGCCATCGCTTACTGTCCCAATGATGGAACGAAACTGGAAGAGCACATTGCCGAAACACCTGTTCAAAGCCTCTTTGCAGACAAATATCAGATCCTGGACGAGATTGGCAGCGGTGGCATGGGCACGGTGTATCGTGTCAAACAAGTCTTGCTGGACAAAATTCTCGCCCTCAAGGTAATCCCTTCTCACTTCCTGAATGAGCAACTGACTGCCCGTTTTCAACGAGAAGCGAAAACAATGGTGGCGCTGGACCATCCCAATTTGGCCCGCATAATCGACTTCGGCATCTGGCTCAATCAGCCTTTCATGGTTATGGAATATGTGGACGGAGTGCCCCTTTCCAAGCTGATTTCCGAACGAGTGGTTGCTCCGGCTCAAGCGGTGGATTTGTTCAGCCAGATATTGCTCGGACTGCAACACGCCCACGACAGAGGCGTGCTGCACCGGGACATAAAGCCGAGCAATATCATTGTTCGCCGAGATAACGAGCAAAGCAAAGCCACGCTACTGGACTTCGGAATTGCGAAAAAATTGGAAGGGGACGATTCCGTTATGACGACAAAAGGACTGACGCGCACCGGCGAAATGATCGGCAGTCCGCTTTACATGAGTCCCGAACAAGCTCGCGGCGAGAAGCTTTCCGAGCAGTCGGACCTCTACAGTCTCGGGTGTTCTTTGTTTGAAAGTCTCACCGGAACACCGCCTTTCGTCGGCAAGACAGCCGTAGAAACGCTCTTTCTTCATCTCGATCAAATTGCTCCTTCACTAAAGGAAGCTGCTCTGGGACGAGATTTTTCGCCCGCTCTCGAAAAGTTTATGAGAAAGGCGCTGACAAAAAACCCGGAAGATCGTTTTGCTTCCGCCGATGAAATGCGCATGGCCTTGTCGTTGTGCTTGCAACAACCCGAGCAAGCAACAACTGATCCCGAGCCAAGCAAGAAAAAGTTTCCGATCAAATCGGCTTTAATACCGGGATTGTTGCTGCTTGTCTTTTCCATAGCGGCGGCTTCCATCGCTTTGCTAAATCCAAGCACAAGCGAGAAACAGCAGAAAGTCGTGGCGTCGGGCACAATCATCAACAATTTGCCCATGCAAGTTCCAGAAGAGTTTATGGACGCCGACGAATCAATCGCCGAAATTCCAACGGATGCCGATCGCATTCATCAGGGAACGGAGCCAATACTGACTTTCCGCGAGAGAAGGATAGCGAACGAAGTCCAATCTTTGATCGTCAATGACAAGCATTTGAAAAAACTGGTCCTGGTGCAGTGCAAGTTCGAAAAAGACTTACTCGGCAAATTGCCGCCTTCTCTCGAATTTTTAGAATTGAGCACCGCCGAATTAGTCAGTGCGGATTTTCATATGCTCTCACGAAACACCAACATCAAGACGCTGCTGCTGCGCGACAATGTAGTCTCCGGCAAGGACCTGCGTGCACTTTCGCCTTTAAAAAATCTAGAATCGCTTGATCTGAGCAACACTCACATTGACGGCGAAGGGCTGCGCGAGCTGCACGCCTTTAAAAAATTGAAGCATTTGACGCTGACGGGCAACGATTCCATTGACGACCATGCAATGCAGATACTTGTTTCAATGCCGCAGCTTGTCTGGCTCGACATCAGCAACACTAAAGTGACGGCAAAGGGAATCGAAGCTCTTTCCAGGTTGCCGAATTTAACGAAGCTCAACGCAAAAGCGCTCCAGTTGGAGAACAAACATATGAGCGCCCTGAAAAATTTCAAACAGCTTCGAACCGTCAGACTCAACAACAACCTGATTACCGCTGAAGCGATAGGCATCATGCCGGCTCTCGAAACCATTCACGAGCTGGATTTGACCGACAACAAATTGAACGATGATGTCGTGCCTTTCATCTTGCGATTTAAAAACCTCACCACACTGCACATTTCGCGCACGCTAATTTCCCGCAATGGTTTTCTCAAATTGGCAAAGCTGCCCAAATTAAAAGCGATGCACGCCAAAAAAAACGGACTGAGCGAAGTCGATGCGCGGGAGTTTCTCACTCGCTGTCCGTCCTGCGAAGCGGTCTATTACACGCGTTACGACAGAGACCGCTTCGAGCGCGGAGATTTGTAAAAAAATTCGGCTGAATTCTTCTCAAACCCAGCTATAATGCTGTTTGGCGAAACCTACGAACATATATCGTATTTATATTCAATCGCAATTTCTTCAGGAGTGACGATGCAAATTCACCCGATTGTTCCTTTGCGCAAAGCGGCTTCCTTGCTAGGTGTGGACAAAGACCAGCTTAAAGCAAAGCTGATTTCGGGTGAAATCAAAGGCGAGCAAAGACGCGTCGGCTCGAAGGACAAATGGTTTGTCTACTCAGGCGAAGTGAGCAACCGCATCGACACGGAGCGCTTGCCGGAACTGATGAAACGCACGGCGCAGACTGACGGACAGTTGGCGCTCGAAGTAGAAACGATCTTAGAAACAGACCCAATTTCTTTGACTGATTTAAATGCCTTCTTCGAGGAATCGGAATCATCCACCACTGCGCATAACGCAGACACAGAGCAGGTTACCGAAGTCGAGAAGATTGAGATCACCGCTGATTCAATTTCACACGCGGAAAAAAAAATCACCGACATTGAAGCCAAAGCAAAATCCGGCGCGAAACCCGAAGTGAAGGGCGGAGTGCCAGCGACGATGGAATTCAATCATATCTTCGAATCGCTGACGGTCGTATTCGCGCAGCGACTTTCGGACGAATATCAGCGTGTATTGTCCGCGGAGCAAAAGGTAAAGACCGCCGAAACGCGCTTGAAAGTAGCCGAACAAAAGACGAAAGCCTACGAAGAAAACATCAAGCGCCTGGAAGTTCAGCGCGATGAAGCACAGTTTGTTGTCGACGAGCGCAATTCCACAATTGCGGAATTAGAACTGCAAATGCGCGAGATGCAGCAAAAATTGGACGCGAAGAAGCCTTCCTTCTGGCAAAAGCTCTTCGGCGCCTAGCGCGTCGCACGAACTCAGACGACGTTTCGCGAATTTACTGAAGCAAACAAGGCGTTATCCTGCTTCATTGCTTAGGCTTTGCAGTTTCAGCAGCCTGATTCATGTCACACTCAATTGCTGTCATGTCAGTCAATGCTTGCCACGGCAATGTTGACGAAAGTTGCTCGGCTGCCTTGATTCGAGCGAGATACGCATCGGCCGGAACTCCAAACTTCAATTGCAATTGCATTGCCTGCTGTCTCACACAAAAGACTCTTTGCCTGACATTATTGGCGAGGGCACTTTCCCCAGGCCTGGGGCCTAAATTTGCAATGTCCGCGCTTTGCCGCTTTAACAGCTCATTGACAGTGCCTGTTGCAGGGCGATTAGCAGCATTGCCGGTGGCAACCGCAGCACCAATGCCTCGCTGTGTTTTGCCCACCTTCGCAGCGTTCGCCCGTCGAGCTTGATCGCGCAAACCTTCCAAGGTGCCTAGTTTAGAACTCAAATCGCTCATCAACTTCGAGGCATCATCCAGCTTGCCGCCTTTGTCTAGATCTTGAATCCGATCCAAGATTTGCTGAAAAGGCGCTACCCCAGTACCACTTTGCTTGAGCGCGTCTATGCGGTTTTGCAAAGCCGCCACTCCCTGCTTCAGCGAAGCGGGGGATTTCGCCTCAGAACTTCCATCAGACATCCCACTTGTCGAATCTGGATTCGCAGTGGCTGGAACTATCAAAATGTTGGTCGTAACTACAAACAAGCTCAAAATCAGAATCCGTATGCCCATACGCGTATACCTCAGAAAAGCGCTGTTACCTGATCTACCCAATTTGGGGCACAAGGTTTATTACTTGCCATAGTAATACAACGGCTTAAGGAAAAGGTGGAGGCAGTTGCCCGCCTCCACCCGCTCCCAAGCGAATCCGCATTTACTCAAGAATCACCAGTCAGCGCACGCCGAACAAGTGACCCATGAGCAACAGCGTTACTTCTTGCCGGCGATTTGCGCCTGAGCTTCGGCACGCGCGGTGATCGTCTCGATGAGGTCGAGCGAGCGGCCGAAGTCGGTGACGATGGCAGAGCGGACAGCCGCTTCGCCGACGCCGAGCTGATCGATCATCGTCTCGAGGACTTCCTTCGCCAGTTCGGCGATGTCCGCAACGATGCCGCCGGCGGCTTCGATCTCTTCCTTCGAAGCGTGCAGGATGTTGATGCCGTTGGCCGCTTCCTGAGCGCCCTCGAACAGCTTCTGCAGCAGCTTGAAGTCGGAGAAGGCGAGCAAGAAGGCTTCCTGCTGATCCTGCGAAGCTTCCTTGAGCGGGGCGAGTCCCTGGAGGGTCTCGGCGAGCGCCTGGCCGCGGTTCTGGAGCGCTTCGAAACGGGCCTGCAGTTCGGTGGCGGTCGGAGTGGCGGCGCCGGAAGTGGTGGTGTTGCTCACGATATGTGTTTCCTATTTCTGGTTGAGTTTCAGATGAAACTCGGCTCAGGGTGGGTGACCGCAAGATGCAGTCGATGAGACCTTTTCACTGCGCGTGCGACATCGAATCACGAGGTTTTGCACAACTCGATATCGATATCTTTGTCGGAGACTGGTTTTTCGCGAAGAGAAAAGAAGAATATGGAACACTTCAGACTAGAAGAATTCAGAGCGCGAAGCTGCCATATTCACAAAACTAGACGTGATTTTTTGCGCATCTATTCTTCGCCTGAAGTTTTCTCCATAAGTGAAAACCCTTACCCAGCCTTAAGTTTCAGCAATCAAAGCCGATCTGAGAGCGAAAACCATAGCAGTCAATTAAGCGCGCGAATCTAGCGCAACGCTATTGCTGATGGCACGTTTAGCACGCAAATCCGCAGCTTGCCGACAGTTTCAACCTGAGTGTTTTGAATGAGCGAAGTAACGCATAAGCCGGGTTCTGTGTTCGACTGTCATCTCTCTGGGAGTGTGGTCTCCCACACCCTCTAGCAGCTTCGGCAACTTGAGGTGACGGGCCGCCACTTTCTCAAGCTATACCTTCGCCTTGCACCTTCAGCGGGGTTTACCTAGCCAAGGCCTCTCGACCTTGCTGGTGCGCTCTTACCGCACCGTTGCACCCTT
>JADYYD010000242.1 GCA_020853845.1 Candidatus Melainabacteria bacterium | reverse complement strand
TAGGCAAGCATAGCCCCCAGCTCGTCCAAGCCCGGAGCGATGGCGGTCGGCAAATTGCATTCCTTGCGCAGGCGCAACAGGACAATCGGGCGCTCCGGGCTCTCCAGCAAAGCCTTTTCTGCTTTGCTCAAATAACAAACCTTCTCCACCTCATCTGTGCTTCTGAACATGACTGCAAGCGGTTTATCAATACGTCCCTTGTGCCGCCTAATCGCATCGATGACGTTCAAGCAAGTCGCATTGCCGAGAAAATGAAATCCGCCCACACCCTTTACAGCAACAACCTGGTCGGCTCTCAGCGCCGTAATTGCCGCGTCCAATGCTTGATTAGAATACAGAACCTGGCTTCTATCAGCCGCGTGGAAACTGAGTCTAGGACCGCACTCAAAGCAGGCATTGGGTTGTGCATGAAATCTTCTATCGGTGTGGTCTTCATATTCCTGACTGCACAATTTGCACATGCGGAATTTTTTCATAGTGGTCGCTGAGCGATCGTATGGAAGCTTTTCGATGATAGTGAAACGCGGTCCGCAATTGGTGCAATTGATGAAGGGATAGCCGAACCTGCGGTTCGTGGCAGTAAAGAGTTCCGCTATGCAATCGTTGCAGGTGGCCGTATCGGGGGGCACGAAAATTTCGTTCTTTTGTTCAGCCGTCGCCACGCTCTCGATTATTTGAAAAGACCCTATTTGCAAGAGTGGCGGACAATTTTCTATTTCAACATTGAGAATCTGTGCCAGGGGTGGTGATTGCAGGGTCAGTCGTTCAACAAAAGATTCGACACTCTCAGCTTCTCCTTGCACTTCAATCTCCACCGCTCCGCATGAATTTCTTACGAATCCACGCAGTCCATGCTGTAGTGCCAGGTTATGTACGTAGGGACGAAATCCCACTCCTTGAACCACGCCCTTGACCATTATTCGCTGTCTTATTTCGAGCGACTGCATTTTGACCTGACCCTTTATACTGATTATTGCAAGCTGAGAGTCCGCGTAATCGTTCCTGAGAACTATACTTTGCCGCCGAGCAAAATAGTCTTTCGGAATGATTTCTTACCGGAGGGTGCCTGTAAAAATGGGACAAGACCGCGTTTGGGGATACAGTATGAAAGTTCTTATAGCTGTAGAAGAATCCGAGTGCTCGAGGCGGGCCCTGCAGTCTGTTTTGGATCGCACCTGGCCAGCCAATTGTCAATTCCGCCTGGTCAATGTTTTCGAGCCTATTCCTCCATACGGCACCGAGATGTACACGCCGCATGCAGCCGAAGCAGTTATACAGGCGGAAAGAGAATTTCTGCAATTGAAAAAAGACAGGCTTGCTCAGGACATAGCACAAGTCAAAAACAAATTTGCTGATTTTGATGTCAGCGGCGAAGTGCTGACGGGTGATGTTCGCCGATCGATAATTGAGGAAGCCAATGCATGGGGTGCCGATTTAATTATCCTTGGCTCTCATGGCAGAAAAGGCTTCTCGAAACTGTTATTGGGCAGCGTTGCCGAAGGCGTGGCGGGGCACGCCGACTGCTCGGTTGAGATTGTCAAAGAGAAAAAGCCTCAGTGATTTGCCCGACCACTTAACTGTTTACTGCCACACTTCCGGGTCTTCTTCGAAGATCCACGTAAAGGCTCCAAAGCCCAGGCAAATACTTCCTTGAATCATGCTCACCAGAAAGAGCATGGTTTTGACAATGTCTGTCTCAAAGCCCGTACGCGCCAAATTGACGGCGACAACAAGCATGATTACGCCCAGGAGCACGAAAGTCAGATAGATGTCTTTCTTGATATCGACAAATCTCATAACTCCCTCCTTGCCAAATCAGGCTTTGAAGCACTGAAAGAGTAGCAAGTAAAGAGCTCAGCCATATCATACTCTAGGATGAGTCTCTTTATTTAAGCCCTGCTGGCGACGAATAATACCTAGGGAGCATGTCCTGAGCGCCGAGCAAAGAGACAATGGCATGGGGAAGATTCTTACCCTGTGGGTCATGTCGAGATGTATGCAAAGAAACAGTCGTTAATTTCGCCCTGCCGGCATTCTGCACAAGACGAGCCGACCGGACTTTGCATAATCACTGTCGGAAATTCTCTGCACGGCGATGATGGCATATCGTCATCGCTTTGCGACAGACTACCCGCCCGCGTTTTCGAAGATGCCTGTCGTTTCGATTTGGGACCGCACACAATTTCTCTGAGTGACTGCCTGAGAGGTCACAGAGCTGCGATAATCATCGATTCGACATGCGACGGCATAGCAGCAGGCTCCGTATCGATTGTCGATCTTAGCGGCATGCTCGATCAGCCGCACCTGAATCTAAACTCAACTCATGGGTGTTCTGCAATCGAAGAGTTGAAGCTGGCCATGCAGCAGAAAGAATTGCCTGACAGAATCATTTTTTTCGGTATTGGAATCGGCGAGGTAAATTGGAAAGAAAAACTCAGCCCGCATATGGAAAAAAAATTACCTCAACTGGTCAACAATCTGGCATTTTTAGTTGAGAAAATTCTGGAGACTTTGAAGAAACATGCATGAAGCTGCAATTGCCCAGTCGATAATCGATATTGTGCTCAGACGCCTTGCATCCATAAGAAGTGATAACGCAAAAGCCCAACGAGTGAGCGTTATCCTGGGTGAATTTAGAAATGTGGAGCCAGAGTCACTTGCCTTTGCTTTTGAAAATATGAGGGAATTCTATCCAGAATTGACTGAATGTCGACTCGATATGGAGACTATTTCGGCACAAGCAAAGTGTCAAAAAGCACAGCACCTCTATCATCCGGAGCCGACCAGCTTTTATCTTTGCCCGATTTGCGAAAGCGGCATTGGTTGCCTGATTCGAGGTGAGGAAATGGATGTTGTAAATGTAGTGATTGAAATTCCCAAAGCAGAGGAGGAAAAAAGGCATGCACGAATCGGCTGATGAGCACGCTCTTGAGCGTATTCTGGGAAAAAATGATGAAATGGCCGATCACAATCGCGAGCATTTCAGGCGGTCTAAAACCTGTGTGTTTAACGTCATGAGTGCTCCAGGGGCTGGTAAAACCACGGTTCTGGAATGGACTTTTCGAAATTTGGACGGCAAATTCAAGCCTTGTGTCATCGAAGGAGATATGGTCGGAAATTTAGATGCCGACCGTATTGCCAAAACCGGAACGCCCGTTTATCAAATTTCTACCGGCAGGAGCTGCCATCTCGATGCGCAGATGATAACCAGACTGCTGCACAGTGAGTCAGTCGAGAAGTCCGATACGATATTCATCGAAAATGTCGGTAATCTTGTCTGTCCTGCCGAATTTCCCCTGGGTGAATACAAGCGTATCGTGCTGCTCTCCATAACTGAGGGCGATGATAAACCGATTAAATATCCCGTTATCTTTCGCAATTGCGATCTTGTGCTTTTGACAAAATGCGATTTGATGGAGCATGTCGACTTCAGTTTGGAGGAGGCGGAAAAACGCATCTTAGCTATCAATCCGAATGTCTTAGTCATGCATGTTTCGGCAAAGACAGGCTATGGCATGGAAAAGTGGCTGGCGTGGATAGTCAGGCAAATTTCAGAGTATCAAAGCGAAATAAAGAAAATTGCGCATGTGCATCACTCTGCCCACTAAGGTTGTCTCAGTCGAAGGCAACATGGCAAAAGTCAATTGCTTTGGAGAAATCAGGGAAGTTCTTTTGCCGTTTCACAATGTTGAGGCAGGAGACTGGGTATTGCTTTACGCAGGCGCTGTTCTGGCGGTAATTGATGAGAAGGATGCACTGGCGGCTCTCGAATTTTTCGAAAGGCAATGATTGCACTTAATGACTGCACTTAAGGCAGATCATCTGAGCGATTGCGGTTGAAGCTCATCAGATCCTCCCTGTGAAGGATGTCGCTTGATTCTTCATTCGGTTGTAATAGTGGCAGGGTACGACTCAAGGAAAAGTTTGATGGCGCAGAGTTTTGTTTTTTCGAAAGCGGATTTCGATAGCTTTTTTCGAGTGCTGCAAAGTCTTGGAGAAGTGAGTGCACCGATTCGTGTTTCTGATCAGTCTTTTGCTTTCAAGCAAATAAACGATCCTCGTGAAATCGCCTGGGATGCTCTCAGAACAATTCTGCCTCCTAAGAAATTCTTTTATCCGCCAAAGGAAACTCTGCTGACATATAAAGACGGGCAGATAGAAGAGTCTGTCTCAGATAACAAGTTCCAGGTGATCTTTGGTGTTCATCCATGTGATTTGCATGGTCTTGGAATTATGGACACCATATTCGAGGCTGGACCCGCCGATACGCACTATCTTCAGAAACGCAATCATAGTCTCATCGTCGGGCTTTCCTGCATGCCGGACAAATTTTGTTTCTGTCAATCAATGGGGACTTCCTGCGCAACACGTGGATATGACTTGTTTTTGACTGACCTGGACGATGACTTTTTCCTGCAAGTCGAAACACCCGCTGGAAGTGCCGTCTTGCCTCAATTGCCAATGCTTCGTCCTGCCGAAGATGCCGACAAAGAGCGCTACAAAGACTACTGGCTGCGACGTGAAAAGGCGTTTACCAACGGCTTTGCTCCGGACAACTTGCGCGCCACCATGGATATGGAATGGAATAATTCTCTTTGGGACGACCTCGGCAAGCGCTGCTTGAGCTGTGGCAATTGCACGCCTGTTTGTCCTACTTGCTATTGCTTTGACCTTGTTGACATTGCCTCCTTGAGCGATGATGAGGGCTCGCGAGTAAGAGAATGGGACAGTTGCCAGTTTGTCGGTTTTGCCCAGGTGGCTGGTGACTACAACTTTCGCCCCAGTCCTGTAGACAGACTCAAATTCTGGTACAGACATAAGTTGCATGGATTCGATGATGCTTTCGCGTCCAGGACTTGTGTCGGCTGCGGACGTTGTACTGTTTCATGTCCTGCCGGAATAGACGATCTGGTACAGGTTGTAAAAACACTGCAAGGACAAAAGGAAGGTAAAGAGTGACTGCTGCTTCACGTATTACGCCCTTTATGCCTGAACGCGCAGTGATTCGCTCCATAATTCCTATGGCGCAAGACAATACGCTTTTTCAATTCACTGTCGACAGCGAAGCCTTGGCGAACTGCTTACCCGGACAATTCGTGCAACTCTGGGTGCCTGGCGTTGGTGAAAGTCCTATTTCCGTCTGTTCCGGACGCAAAGGAGGAAATCTTGAACTTCTTGTGCGCAAGGTAGGACGAGTGACCAGTGCTCTTTTTCAGATGCAAGAGGGAGACTGGGTCGGAATAAGGGGACCATATGGATTCGGCTTTCCCATGGATGATTTCAAAGGAAAAGATGTCTGCCTGATAGCGGGTGGTTTGGGTGTGGCTCCGATCCGATCCGTTTTCCAATACATATTGGAGAAAAGAGAAGAATTCGGACGCGTCATTATCGTTTACGGCATGCGCCACAGCAATGACCTTCTTTTCAGGCCGGAATTCAAATTGCTGCTCAGGCGCCGCGACCTGGAAGTTTTCATTGCTGCCGAAGAATTGACAGGACCTGAGTTGCCGCCCGTCTCGGTACAGCTTGGACGCGTCACCGACCTCATTAATATGTCGCATGTGGGACCGAGTTTCGAAACGGCTGTGTGCGGTCCTCCTGTTATGTACAAGTACGTTGTCGACGAATTGAAAAAGAAAGGTGTGCCTGAATCTAAAATATGGTTGTCTCTGGAAAGGCATATGAAATGCGGCATTGGGAAGTGCGGACATTGCTTTATCGGCGGTGCTTTGACATGCAAAGCCGGACCGGTCTTCAATCTCACAGCGCTTAAAATGCTTCCTGAAGTGGTGGAGTGCTGTCAATGAATAAAGAAAGCACCCTCCTTCCATGTATTGCGGTGGAAAGCCTGACAGGATGCGCCGGCGAATTGCTGGTTATACTGGAAAACCTGGACAAGCTTCTGCCCTTCGTACGAGTAGCAAGCTTTCCATTTGCTCAAACAGCCAACGACGATGGTCCTGTCGATATAGCCTTTGTCGAAGGCAGTGTGAGTAATCCCCACGATCTAGAGAAGCTCAAGAAAATTCGCTCAAAAAGCAGATGGCTGGTGGCTGTCGGCAATTGCGCCGTCTGGGGCTGCGTTCAAGGCGGAGCCTGCGCAAAATGCAAAGTGAGCGACATGCTGGCTGCCGTGTACGGGTCCGATTCTCAAATTGAGGTTCTGGAGTCCAAGCCCCTTTCCGATCATGTGGCAGTTGATGTGAAGCTGTCGGGCTGTCCGATTAATACGACTCAATTCTTGTCCGTGACGGCCAGTTTGCTCAAAGATCACTTGCCGTACATCACGCATAAACCTGTATGTCTTGAGTGCAAGCTGAACGAAAATCCTTGCGTACTGATTGAAAAGAATCTGCCCTGCCTGGGACCCGTCACGGCGGCAGGATGCGGCGCGCTTTGTCCCAGCATGGGCGCTGCCTGTTACGGCTGCTGGGGACCCTGCCAGGACCCTCAAATGGACGCCATGGCCACCATCCTTCACGAAAAAGGATACGATCCGATTGATGTCATCAATCGTCTGAAATCTTTCGGTGCACCGGACCATTTATTCCAGCGCATGTCATTTCAATACAATCAGGAAACCCAGGCATGAGTGACAAAGAAAAAAAGATAATTGAAATTCCGGAAATAACTCGCGTAGAAGGACATTCAGCCGTCACTGTAGAGATAGAAAACGGCGAAGTTACAGACGTCAAACTGGACGTATTCGAAGGCACGAGATTTTTCGAGCAGATTGTTCTCGATCACAAATACGACGAACTACCTCATATAACCTCGAGAGTCTGCGCAATCTGCTCGACCGGGCACGTCCTGGCTGCCATTTTTGCTGTCGAGTCTGCGTGCGCATTTGTTCCATCTGCACTGGAAATGAAATTCAGAGAACTCATGCATCTGGGTATGATTATCGAGTCGCATGCCACGCATGTGTGCGCTCTTGCCCTTCCGGATTTTCTAAAAGTCAAGGATTTGTTGACTTTTGCAGTCGAGCAAAAGGAAGCGTTTTTGATCTGGACTAATCTGAGAAATTTAGGAGCGCGAGTTCAAACACTCGTGGGCGGCAGACCTTTCCATCCCGTCAATCTTCATGTCGGTGGACTGTCGAGTATTCCGCATAGGGAAAATTTACTGAGCCTGAAAACCGAGCTGCAAGCTATGCTTGCTACCGCAATAAAATTGGCGGACCTGGTCCTCAGTTTCGAGCCGCCGATAAAAAGATTCAGCCAGCCGATTTTTCTCTGCTTGAAGCAAGAGTCCGGTCAATACGGATATTTCGGCGACGTCATTGTTTCCAGTGATGGTTGGCAAGCTCCCGTATATGAGTACAAGTCATATCTTGATGAACAGGTCGTTTCATACAGTCATGCCAAACGCTCTCTTCAAAAAGGCAATCCCATAATGGTGGGTTCTCTAGCCAGGCTATTTCATTACGGGCAGAATCTGAAAGGAGAGGCTGGAAATATTTACCGCGGCTCTCCTCTTGCCGATGGCGCTCACAACACTATTCTCAATAATGCGGCTCAGGCGATTGAAATAGTGCAGGCAATAGAAAGAGCGACAGCGCTCATTGACGAGATTATCGAAGAATTTGCAGCAAGCAATTCTCAAGGTGCGAAGTTTGGGTACCAGACAGGCAATTCTAAAAAAGGAACAGGCACAGTAGAATGTCCGCGTGGCACACTCTATCACTACTATGAAATGGATGAGACAGGTACTATCACCAAAGCCGATATGATCACTCCTTCTGCACAAAATACAGCCAGAATAGAACTGGATATTCGCCAGGTAGTGACAGGGCAAAATGAGGGTGGCGACATCTCCGGCCATTTAGAAACGCTGGTTAGAGCCTATGATCCGTGCAACACCTGTGCCACCCACATGGTCAGCATCAATTGGAAAAACAAGGAGTAACGTAAGTGCCGCTTTCCGATGTAAAGCCCAAAGTCTCCTGGCTTCAAGAATACAAAAGCAAAGTAAAGACAGCCGAAGAGGCAGTCTCATATATAAAGTCTCATGACAGCATCTACGTCCAATCTAATGCGGCCGCGCCGCAGATTCTTCTGGATGCAATGGTGAAGCAAGCTCCAGAACTGAGAGGCGTCAAAATCTACCAGCTCATGACCCTGGGAAAAGCTGATTATGCCTTGGTTGACTACAGCGAATCTTTTCAGGTAAACAGTTTTTTCATCGGAGCCAATGTAAGAGAGGCTGTCAATGCCGGTCGTGCCAATTACATTCCGGTATTTCTCAGTGAAATCCCGCGCCTTTTCTTATCAGGTGAGATTCCCGTCGACGTTTGCTTGCTGCAAGTTTCACCGCCTGATGCACATGGTTTTTGCAGTTACGGAGTTTCCGTCGATTGCACCGTGGCGGCACGAAAGAAAGCCCGCCTCGTGATTGCCGAAGTCAATAAACAAATGCCCCGCACCCTTGGGCGCGCCTTTGTTCATGTTTCTCGCCTGGATCACATTGTCGAGACAGACCACAGTTTGCCCGAACTTATCCCTGCCAAGCCTTCCGATATTGAAAAGGCGATTGGCTCGAATGTGGCACGCTTGGTCGATAACGAGGCTACTCTTCAATTAGGAATCGGAGCCATTCCCAATGCGGTGCTGGCCAATCTGATGGATAAAACCAATCTGGGTGTGCACAGCGAAATGCTTTCCGACGGAATCGTCGACCTTATCGAAGCAGGCGTCATAACCAACGATGCAAAGACTGTAATGCCTGGAAAAGTCGCAGTCACTTTTGTCATGGGTACAAGACGGCTGTATGATTTTGTCGACAACAACCCGCTTGTCGAATTTCAGACCAGCGATTACATAAACGACCCATTTGTGATCTCGCAAAACCACAAGATGACTGCCATAAATTCGGCATTGCAGGTCGATATAACCGGGCAGGTTGCTGCCGATACCATCGGCAATATGCTGTACAGCGGCTTTGGAGGACAAGTGGATTTCATAAGAGGTGCCGCTCACGCCAAAAACGGCAAGGCCATTATCGCCCTTCCTTCCACTGCCAAGGGAGGCAAGATCTCGCGCATTTCAGCAATGCTAAGCAACGGCTCGGGAGTTGTCACTTCCCGAGCCGATGTTCATTTTGTTGTCACCGAATACGGTATTGCTCAGTTGTATGGAAAGACACTCAAGGAAAGAGCCCGCGCTCTAATTTCCATTGCGCATCCGGATTTTCGCTCTCAAATAGAGCAAGACTGCAAAAAATACTCCTGGTATTGATCGGTCTATTGCTCGATTGATCTAATTAAGCTAAAACCCACGGTCTCGGGTCATCTTTCTTGAAGCCGTTTGGCTCATAACCCTTGTCCTTCATCTCTTCTTTGAATTTGTCCGGGTCGTTGCCCGCCTCAATCATGATGTTCGAGACCACTTCAAGAGCGGCTTGCCAGGTCTCTTTCATCTCATCGGTCCATTCGCCTTCTTTACTTAAATGTGTTCCCAATACAGAAACAAGATTTTCGCCAACGGCCGCATAGTGCTCTGGCACTGTTTTATAGGCTAAATGCCGGATGCCCATCGCATGCAAATAGGGTACAAGACGCTCCGGATCTTCAACGACTCCGACAATTGCGGCTACCGATGTCATCAATTTCTTGTGCTGCTCTTCGGGCGGTGTTTTGAAGAGCGGTTTGACGGCTGGATATTTTTCGAAGAGCCTCTCGTAAAACGCCATGCCAAGAGAAGTTGCTCCTCCATTTTCGCTTTTTGCCCGTTCGAAAGTCTCGCGCAATAGCGCGGCGTTTAAAGCCATACTTACCTCCTGCTGTTAAAAGGTCCAGTATAAATCATCAACTCTGAGCCTTATCATTCCGAGGGCTGATTGTGTATTTAAAACTCCAGGCGATCGTTTAATGACGGTATTTCCGGCTTCAAGTTGAAAGCGTTTTCTATCTCGTGTCTCAACTCATTGACCTGATGAGGCTCTCCATGAGTCAGGATCACGCGAGTTCCTGCCTTTGCCAAAGGGTTCAGCCATTGCAGAAGGTCGCTTTGTCCGGCATGCGCGCTAAAGCCGTCGACACTGGCAATGCGGGCTCTCACATGAATCGTGTCGCCCATGATTTTAACCGGGTTGGCACCGTCAAGAAGGCGCCTTCCAAAGGACTCTTTCGCCTGATAGCCCACCATGAGCACAAGCGTTTCAGAAGAAGAAAGATTGTGCCTTAAGTGGTGCAAAATGCGCCCCGCATCGCACATGCCGGCGCCGGCCATTATCAGGCAGGGACCGCCGACAGCATTCAGAGCCTGAGATTCTTGAGCCGTCGTGCACAGCTTTAGAGTGGGAAGCAAAGCTTGCATATTGTCTCGAGCAAAAAAGTCGCGAACATCTTCATCCAGCAAATTGATATGTTTGGAATAAATTTGAGTGGCTGCAATTGCCATGGGACTGTCCAAAAAGACTGGAAAAGGGCGGACCCTGCCACTTTCGAACATTTTGAACAGATGATAGAGAAGCTGCTGTGTTCTTCCTACGGCAAAAGTAGGAACCAGTATTTTTCCTCCTCTTTCTACCGCGCCTTTCACCAGCTCAATCAGCTCTTCCACCGTTTCCTCATATGATGGGTGATTTCGACCTCCGTATGTCGATTCCATAAAAACGGCATCGCAACGGTCTATTACCGCCGGATCTCTAGTAATCGGCACATTGCGCTGGCCCAGATCGCCGGAGAAAATGATTCGTCTTCGAGCGCCATTTTGATTGGCGACAAGAATAACGCTCGATGAGCCGAGAATATGTCCAGCCTCCACAAGCTCTGCTTTTGCTTCAGGCGCAATTTCCATCCAGTTGTTGTAAGGCAAGGCTGAAAACTGCTTAAATACTTCCTCGGCATCTCTTGCATCAAAAAGCGGCTTAATGGGCTTCTGACCGGCTCTGGCGCGTTTTCTATTCTCACGGTCCGCATCATCGCATTGTATCTTTGCCGCATCGCTGAGAATCAGTCTGGCAATATCCAGTGTTCCTGGTGTTCCATAGATTTTTCCCCGGTACCCGGCTTTGACAAGCAAAGGCAGTCTGCCGCAGTGATCGAGATGACCATGTGTCAAAACCACCGCATCGATTTCTTTGGGCTTTAGGGAAGCGGGAATGAAATTCAGTTTTTCCAGGTGCTTCGAGCCCTGGAACAAACCGCAATCTATCAACACTCTGGCATTGCCCGTGTCGACCAGATAGCATGAGCCGGTCACTTCCTTAGCTGCACCATAGAGGGTAACAAGCATTATTTCAGTGTCGTCAGATAGGAAGTAATGTCGGCTATTTCTCTGTCGCTCAACGAATTCGGCGGCATCACTAAGCCCCTGGCGCCGTACTCACTGCCTGAATTACCCGTTATAAGTTCGGCGTTGGTGATTTTTTGAGCAATATAACCAGACTTTCTGCGCCTTGCGATGCCATCGAAAACCGGCGCGAACTGACCACCCATCCCGCCTATTGAATGACACATCAAGCAGCCTTTTTCATAAACGAGTCTTTTGCCGTTTTCGGCAACACCATTTGTTTCAACTTTCGACTTGACAGAACTTCCCGGGCGAGTCTCGTGAGCTTTAACGCTAAAGCCATTTTCGGGATTTTTGAGAATTGAAAGATAAGCAACTATTTTTTTTGCATCTTTTGGATCGACACGCATATGAGGCATGAGTTCAGCATGTCCATATGTTCTTCTAAACTCATTGATTTGATCTTGCGAGTTGCTTATTCGAGAGACGAGAAATTGCGTTGTTCTTCTTGATGATACGCCCGCGAGCACTGGCCCCAGACATCCACCGCTGTCGCCTACGCTGTGGCAATGCAAACAACTTGCATTGAATAAACGCTTGCCGGCTTCCGTTGTCGTTTCGTCCTTCCGCGTCGCTACACTTTGGCTAAAAACCGGCAGTTCAAGCGAAAATGAAACAAGCAGAAGAGCGGTGAGCGCTATGCCGAATTGGCTCGACCTAATTTTCGATTTCATCTTTTCCGTTTCCAAGAATTTATTTCAGTGAGTGCAAATAGTCTACAAGACTGTCTATCTCATAGGGCTCAAGATTTTGCGGCGGCATCAAGTTCATGTCCGTTGTGAAAGCAGCGGGATGCTTGTCGAAATGCTTGTCCGGATCGACAATATGCTCACGTATGAAGGCTTTCGTCCGCTTTTTTCCCAAGCCGTCCAGTAGTATCCCATCTTTGCACCCTTTACCGTTAAGACTGTGGCAGTCGAAACACTGGTATTGCTTGTACAACTTTTGCCCGAGCTTTATGGAAGCTGTTTCACTCAATGCCTTTTTTGGCGCGTTCTTCTTTTTTGCGTTCTTTTCCCTTTTGCTCGATGCTCCATTTGATTTATTTCCGGCTTCATTTACAGCCTTATCATCAGCGGCTGCACAAGACAGGCTAACGGCAAAGAGCGTCAAAAACATTACTGGGCGCAGACAGCTTTTACTAAACAATGAAATGAACCTTTTGTTTGACCGCGGTTTTTATTCGCAATACTTCTACCGAACAATTAGCATGCATAGCCACTGATTCGGCTACGCTTCCCAGAATTGCCTTCTCGACTCCCTTTCTGCCGTGAGAGCCCATGAGAATCAAATCCGCCGGCCAGGCTTTAGCAAGATCTAGAATTGCTTTGCGCGGCTCACCTAACAGCACATCGACTTTTGCCAATCGCTGGCCGAATTTGTTATTGATGCTTTGAGCTGCAATCTCCAGCCAATCTTTGCTGCCTTTGACCAAGTCGTTGTAATGTTCCGCCAGTGTCTCAGCCGGTTGGATTTCTTGAACGGAAAGAAAGTTTTGGTGCAATTCTTGAACGACATGAACACACTTGAATGAGGTATTTTGAGGCCATGGAAATTCAAGGATATGATCCACCAGTTTCTTTGTGTTTTCTTTGTCGTCCAGAGCAACGACCACATTGAAAATGTCTTTTTCGCTATGTTCATCTGATCTAGCGCGGACAATACGGACTGCGCATGGAGCTTCTTGCAACATAGTCCGGGACACACTGCCGGAAAGAAGAAAATTGACGCCGGTCCGGCCGTGCGAACCCAGCATCAGCAGCTCCGGCTGCCATTCATGGCAACTGGCAAGAATTTCCTCTACTGCATAACCATCCCTCACGCAGCCGCTCACAACAGCCAAAGGATGAGTGAGTCCCAGTTTCTCCACCGTGTCGTGCACCAGTTTTTCCAAATCCGCGATCTCTCTTTTCTTGACTCCTTCAAGCGATGGCAGAGGGTCGACAAAGTCCACCGCAGAGACGACCATAAGCTCGCTGCCTGCCGAGCAGCGCATTTTCAAAGCTGTATTTATCGCTTCTTTCGAGCACTCTGAGCCGTCTATCGCAAACAATATCTTCATTCTTTGCATCCCTCGACCTGGTTTTTAAAGAGTAATCCGCCAGGGCTTCGCCCGTCCACCTACCAAAGGATGATCGTGTTATCTGGACAACAATATCAGTGAAAACTTTGCACAGCAAAATCTTTGATTTTGCGTAAATCCAGCTTTCCATTCGGCAAACTCGGCAAAGTTTCGACAAACACTATGTCATCTTCTTTCGGTATCCACAACTTAGGCATTGGTGAAGATTTTAGTTCTTCAACAATCTGCTCGGCGGTTTTGTTGATGTTTGCACTTGCAAAAACGGCAATGAGACGCTCTCCGCGTGCCTTATCTGGAAGCGAAGTGATGGAAACGCTGCCGGCACTCAAGTTCAAAACTTTGAGAATCTCCTCTTCGACTGCGATGTGAGAAACCATCTCTCCTGCGATTTTCGAAAATTGGCTTTTTCTTCCCGTGATAGTAAGAAAGCCATCCTCGTCAAGAAAGCCGATATCACCAGTATTGAACCAGCCGTCTTGCATAACTCTATTCGACTCTTCCTCGTCGTTCAAATAACCAAGCATGATTTGAGGTCCGCTTACAAACACGAGACCCGACTCTCTCTGAGGCAATTCGTCGTGAGACTCGAGAGACACTATTTTTATCTTCGTTCCCGGAATAGGCAGCCCTACTGTCCCCAGGCGATTGCCGTCAATTAGTCTGCCGTCGGCTAAACGCACTGGATTAGGCACATTACAGGTCACAACAGGCGATGTTTCCGCCAGTCCGTATCCTTCAACAGGCGTAATTCCTATTTCCTTTTTGACAAGATCCGCTGTCTGCCTTCTCAATTTCTCACCACCTAGAAGGCAGTTCCTCAGCGATTTAAACTCACTGCCGGAGCAGCGTTTGAGATAATTTGCCATCATCGTCGGGGTGCAAACAAGACAGGTTGCGTTAAAATCCTGGCAAAGACGGGCAATACGCCTGCCGTCAAACGGGTCGTAGTGAAAAACCGCCGTCTCTCCCAGACATAAAGGCGCCCACAAAGTCATAGTCAGTCCAAAAGAATGGAAAAAAGGTATTACTCCAAGCACGACTTCGCCTTTTTTGATCTGACCTTGCTGGCTTATCGCGTGAATATTGCTGAGAATATTGCGGTGCGACAAAACCACGCCCTTGGGGGCTTTTGTAGATCCGGCTGTAAAAATAATCGTGGCTGGCTGATCTAACCTTGTTGAATTGTGCGAAAGTTTTTTTGAAATTCCAAGGACGGACAGGTCGATATTCTCGCTATCAGATAGACCTGAAAAAATAGATTCGAGAAGTGTTTCCGGCAATAACAGCGCCTCAAGAAACGACTCTGCTTTGGCAAGAAAACTAACGTCTTCCTTTATGTCGTCCATTAAAAGACAGCCTTTTAAATCGAGCTGCAGTTTCTTTATAACAGAACCAGCCGTTATCACATTTTTCAAATTGCATTTCTCAATGCATGAATCAAGAACGCTTTGCTGAGAGCGGTAATTCAGATTAACCGACACTTTGCCAAGGAATGCCAGAGCCAAATTGGCTGTAACTGCAGCTGCCGATGGCGGCAGCAGAACTCCCACGCAAATTGAATCATCGAGATGATGTTTCAAGTGATTTGCCAAAACAAGCGCTCTGACTAGCAAATCTCTATAAGTCAAAGTTTCACCAAGCGAATCGCAAACCGCCAGCGTGCTCGGGTGCTTTCTTGCTTCATGCAGAAAGGCATGAGCAAGCGACTGCCAGGTCTTGGGCAAATCCGTATTCATAAGCATCTTTCGCTCTTCTTATGACCGCTATCTTTTGAAGACGAAAGACCTAAAAAAATGAGAATTCCCAGAATACTTCCATAAGGCATCAAGTTTCTGCCGATTGCAAGAGCGCATAAGGCACCCAGGCAACCTGCACTCAAAGACGGAAAGTGAGCTAAAAAAGCTCTTGCCAGACCCGGGCTTGAGCAGTAGATCAATTCCAATTGAGGCGCATTGGCAATAATTGTTTCTGTTAAAACCGGCTTGCCCAGTACTCTTTCAACAGGCAGCTCGATCGGGTGGCTCAAGCATTTGAGTGCATTGGCAACAAGCTGCGTGCAATACAGGGAATTTTTGCTTTCCAAATTGAACTGGCAATTGAAAGGTTTACCCAGGCAACTGCGAGCATAATTCACCATATTCTCGATGTCGGCGGCGGTAGAATCTTTTACTCTGAAAATCGCAATGGCGCTTGTGTCGAGAAATTCATTCAGGCTGATTTCTTCTACCCTGGCTCTGCGTCCGCAGTCTATGACCTTGCCATTGCCTGCATAAATGGCCGAATGGCTCCACTTGCTGCCTACCAATCTGGCTCCCAGTTGAGCCAGGGGGAAATTGCAATTATCAACAAGAAGAATATCTCCTGCTTTGATCAGGTTGCGGATATCATCCATATCACTTGAAGAAAGAGAAATATCGAGAGTCGGAACTTTTACATTGGCGATTTTCAGCGCCCATCTGTAACAGCTTCTTTCCAGCTTTCGCCCTGATAATAGCCGAGCTGCCCGACTCTCTTTCATTTGTTATTTCTCGTCTTGCTGCGCTTCTTTTTTTCTTTCCAGAACATTCTCTGCGCTTAAGATAGCCATTACCCTGTGAACTCCGTTTTTCCAGAGTCCGGCTTGCTTCACTTTTCCAAGCGTAGCACCATATCCGCGCAGATCCACTTCACGCAATACCCTGCGTTCGTTCAACCAGGGCAGATCTTTTTTGTTTTCAAAATCAATCGTCATTGCCCTTGCTCCAGTATTGATATGTCTTTATTTTCAACGGCTCAATGAGCGCACACATCAACCTTTCTGATGAGCGGTCCGCGAAGAATATCGGGCGCCGGCTTTTGCTTGTGCTCATACCTCAGATGGAGGCTTACGCTCTTGCGAAAGCCTATTCTATTAGTGTCGGCTGTTTTGGGGATGGATGATGACGACACGCGCACAAGAAGTGAAGCCGCTTGATGTATTCAACAAAATTTCCTCAGGCGAGATATTACAAATTATCGATGTTCGCGAAAGTGACGAGTTCAATCGCTTGAGGCTATCTTCGTCTCAATCGATGCCACTTTCGCTTCTCACTCACAATCACAGATTTATCCAGCCGGAAAAGGATGTTTATCTTCTTTGCAGAAGCGGCAAGCGTGCACATATTGCCGCCCAGCAACTGAAAGAACTGGGAGTCGAAAAGCCGCTGGTCATTGAAGGCGGTCTTAACGCCTGGCAAGAGTCTTCTTTGCCTGTGGAAAAGACCGGCAATGCAGTCTGGTCGATTGAAAGACAGGTTCGGTTTGTAAGCGCGATACTGATTTTGTCGGGCATCGCTCTTTCATATTCTTTGAATTCTAACTTTATTATTCTGCCGCTCTTCATTGGTCTGGGAATGCTCATTTCTGCGGTTCAAGACACTTGCGGCATGGCCACGGTTCTAAGATGCGCCCCCTGGAACAAGGCTAAAAACTGCTCCGAGAACTAGATAAGGAGACCGATCTAAATGGAATCAGGTTGCAGACGATTCGGCTGGGAAACTTTTCTTGAATATGGTCAAAATCTTTATCTATCAGGAGCGGTTACCCCCGCCGAAACTTTGGCTAAAGCTGCGCTCAAAGTTTTAACACAAGAAAATCCGGAGCCGTCGCTGACAAGCGCTCGTCTGTTCTTTCTTTTGGCAGATATTTTTTCCACTCAGAAAAACTATGCGGAGGCGGAAACGTTCTACGGTTACGCGCTGGCAGATTATCAGGCTCTACCAGGCAACAATGTGATAGACACAGCTATCACATTGAAACGGCTGAGCGAGATTTGCCGCCTGAGAAACAAAGTGAGGCAAGCCAGCAATTTCAATCTAAGAAGCCAGAATCTGCTTTCAGAAACCAGGCGAGTGCTTGAGGAAACTTTACGGCGCTCTTGAAAAGACAGCAGAGCACGGCAATTGCTCATTAAGTTCTCCGCAACCCTTGTCTTCCTTAGACTATTCCGCGCCGCATCGCGTGAACGGCAGCTTGAGTCCTGTCATTGACTGCAAGCTTGTTCAAAATATTGCGCACGTGAGTTTTTGTTGTTGGCAGGGAAATTATCAACTTGTCCGATATTTCCTGGTTTGAAAGCCCGTCGACGATCAGCGTCAATACTTCCAGTTCGCGCGGCGAGAGCGGCTCAGCATAAGGACGATCGGGCTCGAAATTCTTCTTTTCGACTTTGTCAATTTTTTCACCGGCAGGTGTCATTTCCTCATGCGGATCGGCTGCCTGATTCTCAGATCCGACTGCCGGCTCTTTCAGGTAATTTCTCAAAACCTTGCCGGCTATTGCCGAATCCAGCCAGGCATCACCCGCATGCACAGTCCTTATCGCCATGTACAACCTTTCCGGTTCCACATCTTTCAAGCAATAGCCGCTTGCTCCGGCAGTCAGCGATGCCAGAATATCCTGATCGTTATCATGCTGAGTGAGCATGATAATTTTGCCCGTGCTTCCCTTTTCAATAATTTTCCGGGATGCTTGAATGCCGTCCATGACCGGCATGCCTACATCCATGAGAATAATGTCCGGCTGCAGTTTTTCAGCCATCGCAATGGCTTCTTCACCATTTTCAGCCTCGCCGACTACCACCAAATCGCTTTGGCGCTTGAGAACCATCTTGAGGCTGACTCGCGTCAACTTGTGGTCTTCAACCAGTAATATGCGAATCGGCTCCAATTGTGCGTTCTCTTTTTCGCTCATCTTCTATAACTTCTCAGCCTCAATTCACAAAACCAGCACTAATTATATATACTCGCAAAGTTCACCGGCAGGCACTTGACGACTGCCTTTATTCGTTTTTACGGTCTTCCTTTTCAGAACCGAAAGGCTCTTTACTTCACAATGAAAGAATCATCAACACCACAACATCTCGAAGGCAATGAAGTCGAGAAGCGAAAAGAGTGGTTGGAGTTCGAGAAAATCGAGCAATGGCACTACGAGGTCATCGACGAACTCTTGGAAAAAAACGTAGATGCTCTCATGGATAACATGTACGAGCATTTTCTGCGCTTTGAAGAAACTCGCAAATTCTTTCCCAGTAAAGAAATTCTTGAGCGAGCAAAGAATGCTCAGAAGCAGTATTTCCTGAAGTTGGCAAAAGGCAGTTACGATACTCGTTATGTAGAAGATCGCCTGAGGGTCGGGCACACTCATCATCGCATCGAACTTGATCCAAAATGGTACATCGGTGCATATAACCGCGCTGTATCCTGGCTTTTGCCGCTTCTTATGAACCGGATGGACGGAAAAGAAGGCGTCCTTCCAATTGCAAAAGAAGCCGACACACAGGCAGCAAGAACGGAAGCTTCGCTTTCGCTTTTGAAGCTCATATTTTTCGATATGGGGCTCGCCATCGAGAGTTACATAGGAGCAAAAGAATTCGCACTTTTGAAACAGAGAGATGCGATACAAGAGCTGGAGACAGAAAAAAGGGTCACCAAAAGCATTCTTGAAGGTGCTCCAATTGGCATTGTCAGTCTCGATGAAAAATTCCATTGTGTGGAATGCAATCAAGAATTTGCAAAATTATTGTCTGTCGACAGTACCGACCAGATACTTTCAAAAAACCTTTTCGAATTAGCTCCGCTGCTTCCAAAAAATCAGTTTGTGTCTATTGAACAAACCGGTATTCCCGGGCAATTCTCCGCACAGGCTCTCAATTTCACCCAGGACAAAAACGCTCAGATTTCGTACTGGGACTGGGCAGTGTGGCCTGTTAAAAATTCAGATGGTGCAGTCAGCGGTTTTGTCGCCATGTTTTCCAATGCTACCGATAGAGTCCAGTTGCAGCAGCAGCGCGAGGATTTTGTCGCCACTCTTACTCACGACTTAAAAACACCGGTTTCCGCCACGAACAGAACTGTAAAATTGCTTCTGGACGGTGATTATGGTCCGCTGGATCCAGATCAACACGAAATTCTCAACACCGTTCTTCAAAGCAATACTGCTCTTTATTCGCTGGTTATGACACTGCTCGATGTTTATCGCTTCGACAGCGGAGTAAAAGAGATGGATATGCGCGTTTGCAATCTGTCTGCCACAGTAACTCAGCTAGTCACCGAAATAATGCCTCTGGCAAGGGAGCGGCAGGTCAATTTAAGAGCCGTGCTGCCGGTAGAAGCTGTGATTCTTACTTGCGACACCGACGAAATAAGAAGAGTAGTGCAAAATCTCGTCGACAATTCGCTTAAATTCACTGCTCCAGGCGGAGCAGTGACTGTGAGTCTAAGTCAGGATGGGTCGGCAACAACTCTCAGCGTTGCCGACACAGGAAAAGGTATCGCCGAAGAAAATATGTCGAAACTTTTTCAACGGTTCTGGCAAGCTGGTTCCAGCGGCCGCTATTACGCCAGCACCGGGCTTGGGCTGTATCTGGCAAGAAAAATTGTCGAAGCTCATGGCGGGCGAATCTCCTGCCAGAGCACCATAGGAAAAGGCAGCACATTCCAGTTCTTTCTGCCCAATCAGCCGGCCGTGACAAATACAGCTTCCTAGCCTGCAATTATCCGGCTGCGACTGCCTCGGTTTCTGTTTCATCAAAAGTCTCAAAAGCCGAATGGTCTTCCGGCCAGAGAAGCAAACAAGGCAAATTCAGACAGCGCACAAACTGCTCAGGTTCAATTCCAAAAACTGAATAGCGGTCTTTTGCTATGCCTCTGGTAGGCAGAACAAAGAGTGTATCGCTTGGAATAAGCGCCGCCTGTTCTGCGTATTGGCCTTGAATCAGGTCTTTGCGCTCGATAGCTGTGTGACCGGGGAAATATTCTATTTCCACTTCGGTATTCTCCGCCTCCGGCAATTGACTGAACAAGTCTTTCTTCAATTCTTCCGCCGATTCCTCTCTTGTTCCTGTGCCCCAAAACTCAAGCGATGGAAGCAGCGAAAGTTTCTTTGCCAATCTCATGCACGAACGTATGTAGCGAATATTGATGTGATCGATTTCCGAAACTATCGTCATCGTCTTCCAGTGAGCCGGTTTCGACTGGACGATGAGAACCGGCACCGTGCATTCATGTGCTATACCTTCGGCAATCGAGTGCCTTACGTAGTGACAGAATTCTTTGACGGTTTTGCGCTGAGAAGACGGAATATGCCCGATAACAACCAGTGCATGTTTTTTCGAATCTTCGCAAAGCACTTTTACAGGATTGCCATCTTTCACATTGCATTCGGCAGTTACTGCCGCGCCGGCCGCCAGTGCTTCGTATCTAAGCGACAATTTGTTAGCAAGAGACTTGAGCGAATCGATGATCTCTTCGTACATTTCTACGTAAGGACCACTTCCTACAAGGCCGGGCATGTCGCAACGAAGCAACTCCCAAACCGTGGCGGAATCGACAATGTGTTCGGCCGTCACGCTAAAATTGAGATCTCTTGCCAGTTTCCAGGCAATTTCAGCCGCATTCAACGACTGTTCGCTGCCGCTGATTCCTATTAGTATCGATTGCTTATTCATTGCCCTTTCCTCGCAAAATTTCAGCGAAAGACAAGCACATTTGATCTTGTCGAACGCACCACCTGTGTGGTCGTACTGCCGAGTACATTGTCATCCGGGTCTCTGAATCCATAGGCTCCGAGAATCAAAAGCGCATGCCTGCTTTCAGCTTCATCAAGAATGGTTTTAGCTGCAGGACCTGTAGTTACTACGAAAACCTCGCGCATCAAATCGCTGACGCTGGCGGATCTATCGCCATTGCCCGATTCTTTGCTTACAGTAGAGCGGGAGCCTGCGCTTGCTGCCGCCACAGGCACAGAGTAGTTTTTCAAAAGACAAGCGCCTTGCTCGATCACACTCGAGGCTTGCGCTTTTTGCGACTCTTCTTTTACTACATGAATGGCTTTGAGCAGCAAGCCTGTTTTCATTGCCATCTGCTCAGCCAGAAGAAGCGCTCCCTTAGATGCTTCACTACCGTCGTAAGCAACAAGTATGCACTTCAGGTCAGATGGTTCTTTTACAGCAATAAGCACTGATTTATTCGCGCCTACGGCGACTCTTTCCGCCACCGAGCCAATTCTGAAGTGGCTTGCCGATGGCTGGTGATTTTTGTAACCGACACCTCTATGTCCGACAACTACAAGATCGAAGCCCTTGGATCTTTTGAGAATGTCATCGGTAGTGTTGCCGACATCAAGGTGGATTTTGCCTTCCTTGCCCATATGTTCTCGGCAGTCCGCTTGCCACAGTTTTAGAACTACGCCGGCAATTCTTTTAAGAGACTTGATGATTGTCGCCGAGGCATCAATAGAAGGTTTCAAACCAAGGTCTTCTGCAAATTCCGGAGACAGGAACATATCAACGATTCTTGGATCGACGACTGCCTGTGCTTCCAAATCCGCCTCTATGGATTTTGCAACGAAGAACGCATTTTGAGACGCGATCTGGCTGTATTCCGAGCCGTCTATTGCTACGAGTATTCGAGATGATTGCATTGCATGTCCTGTCCGTATGCGAGTTTCAACTACTCACATGATCGTAAACAGAGGAGAATCTCGTATCATCCTCAAAGACTATTTGTGCTCTTTTGTAGTCTTATGGACGCAATTTTCTTTCTTGTGCCTAGCCAATCACTCGTATCTGCGAATTTCCTGCAGAATAAGATCGAAGATAATCGGTGCCAGATTGGAGCAGGCATTTTCACAATTCGGCAAGGGAGCCGGCCCCTCGACCCGCTCATCCCGCGCTCTGTAAAGACTGAGCCTGACAAGCAATGAGTCCCATACTTTATCTACGGTACTATCGTCGAACTCGCCTTTTTTGGACTGGAAATAACTGCGCAAAACGCAATGCGCAGCCGAACAACAATCGCAATCCTTTATTTCGGACAGGATATTCACATCCCGGTCCAGAACACCGAATTCGTGGGCCCCGCGCGCAATAGCTTCCGCGCCGGTCATGCTCTTGTCTGCAAGCAAATTATAGATATATAGACGAGCATTGGGAAACTGCAGCATTCCGCTTAACCTTCAGGTGTT
>JADYYD010000241.1 GCA_020853845.1 Candidatus Melainabacteria bacterium | reverse complement strand
CTTCCATTGGCAGACTTGATTGAAACTTCCTTGGTTTTTACATGCATTGCCGCCAGCTCGGCGAATTCTTTCGAGCGATCGGGAGTGCGCGGATCGACTATGGGAAACAGCAACAGCTCATAGAGCGCTATGTTGAAGGGAGAAAGAAAGAAGTAGAGCAGCGCGAACGTGCTCAAGACCGCAAACAACGTGCGACCGGTCATCTTTTCCCAGTTGTCTCGAACAAGATTCGCCATAGCTCTTATGAAAGCAAATTTGTGTCACTGTCGCTCGTTTCAACCAACACTTTTGCGAACAGTTTGCGCAATTGCACTCGGGAAGATAGGCGCAAATCTAGTGCTAGAGCTAACGAAAAGTCTGCACGCCTGATGGTGAGCGGGTTCGCTGTGTCTGTCCCGCTGCGTATAGACGCTGATATATGGCGAGTGCCGGATTGCAGCCCACAGATTTCCTTTCCGCGCCCGTGCCGCAAACCATGCCCACTACTTGATTTTTTGCATCGACAACAGGAGAGCCGCTGGAATGCAGGGCGGTCAACGGTCCGTCCAGTTTGACGAAAATCCCGGACATCGATGATGTGCTGACGGTGCCGGCGAATTTATCGACGCTTGAATTATTGGAAAAATTCTCACCGTCTTTGCTCAGCACCCAGACGCGAGTGCCGACCGCAGGCAGCGTCGGCGCTATGGACAGCGGCTGCAGGCGCACACTGTAAGATATCTCGAAGACCATCACATCAGAGTCGAGGCGACCATCAATGGAGCCGACAAGAAGAGAGCGACCCGCTGTGCCAAGGTCTTCTCTGGTGAAGCTTCGCAGTGACGGCGAGCCGATTTGCTCCAAAACTGATTGGGGAGTTCCGCCCATCCCCTCGCACATGCCGTGCGCGGTCGTGAGGAAATAGTCACGCCCGGCAATTCTTACGGCGAAACCTTTGCCGGCCCAGGCAACCGGCTGCCCTGATTTGTCGCGCAACTCGACTACGCATACGGGTGCGGAGACGCCGCCGTACTGCGCTCGTGCTGTCACGCTCAAGCATGCAGCAATGATGAGACCCGTTATCAGTGCGGCTTTGACACGCATGCAAACCTGCCAGTCGTTTTCTCGGACGAACTCGATGATTTTACCGCCTGCGGTTCGCTTCGGCAAAGAGAAAGGGCGGCTCTTGAGCCGCCCCTCGATCTTATTATTGCTTTTTCTAAGCCGTTTTCGACTGGACTAAGCGATGGTGACTTTGTCGCAGAGATAAACGTCTTGAATGGCGTTGAGCAATGCAATGCCTTCTTTCATCGGCTTTTGGAAAGCCTTGCGTCCGGAGATGAGACCCATGCCGCCGGCGCGCTTGTTGATGACGGCGGTTTTGATCGCTTCTTCCAGGTCGTTGGCGCCGGATGCTCCGCCCGAGTTGATCAAGCCCTGTCTGCCCATGTAGCAGTTGGCGACTTGATAGCGGGTGAGGTCGATCGGGTGATCGGTGGTCAATTCGGAATAGACGCGAGCATCTGTTTTGCCGAACTTGATAGCGTTGTAACCGCCGTTATTTTCCGGCAGTTTTTGCTTGATGATATCCGCTTCGATGGTGACGCCGAGGTGGTTGGCTTGTGCGGTCAAGTCGGCGGATGTGTGATAGTCGACGCCATCCTTTTTGAAACCTTCGTTGCGCAAATAGCACCAGAGGATGGTGGCCATGCCCAATTCATGAGCTTCATGGAAGGCATGTGCGACTTCTTGGATCTGTCTTGCTGACTCAGCCGAACCGAAGTAGATGGTTGCTCCAACAGCAGCCGCGCCCATTTCCCATGCTTGATGAACGTTGCCGAACATGATCTGGTCGAACTTGTTGGGGTAGCTCAAAAATTCGTTGTGGTTGATTTTGACGATGAAAGGAATTTTGTGAGCGTACTTTCTGGCGACGGAGCCGAGTACGCCGTAGGTCGAAGCAACAGCGTTGCAGCCGCCTTCGATTGCCAATTTGACGATGTTTTCGCCGTCAAAGTAAATTGGGTTTTTTGCAAATGATGCACCGGCGGAGTGCTCGATGCCCTGGTCTACAGGAAGGATGGAAACGTAGCCGGTGTTGGCCAGGCGTCCGTGACCGAGGATGGCTTGCAGGTTTCTCAAAACTTGAGGATTGCGATCGCCGATGGAGAAAATGCGATCAACGGTGTCGGGACCAGGCAAATGCAACTGATCTCTGGTAATGCCTTTGCACGTGTACTCGAGGTAGTGCTTAGCCTCGTTGCCCAGTGCCTTCTCGATGCTGTTCAATTCTGTCATTACTGGCATGTCTGTGCCTCCACAATCTGCGCCGAAACGTCAGAAAAAATTACCAGCTTGGCCTCGCATATGCTCGAAACATACACAAACAATAAGCATTCTTCTTACAAGAAACTTCACCTTGAAAAGTGAAGGCTAATGTTGCGACCCTTCCGGCCACTCGGAAAGTTCCATCAGAACACCGTTTGTCGCTTTGGGATGAACGAACGCAATGCGCGCTCCGCCCGCGCCGATACGCGGTGTTTCATCAATGAGCTTGGTGGAGCTTTCTTTCAGTTTTTTCAACTCGCACTCGATATCGCTCACGCCCAGGCAGATATGATGCAGTCCCGGTCCGCGCTGGGCGATGAATCTACCAACCGGAGTGTCCTCTGAAAGCGGTTCTAGAAGCTCGATATGAGTGTTTCCCACATCAAGTTTTGCCACGCGCACGCCCTGTTCTTCCACGACCTCAATGTCGATAACCTCCAGCCCAAACTGGTCTTTATAGAATTTCAAAGACTCATCCAGACTTTTTACGGCCACTGCAATGTGGTCGACGCGCATACCGCGCGCATTTCCCGCGCTGTTTTCGCTCATGGGCCAAACCCGGAATAGCGCTCGAAAAACTTGTGAACGTGATTGAGCTTGCGATATTGGCTGAATTCGTCGTATTCCGGCCACGTGCTCATCAGTCGAGTGGCGCGCTCGATCAAACTCCACTGGTTGAAGGGCACCCAGACTTCACCTCGCCACTTGGGCTCGTAGTAAAAACGATTGAGGCTCTCGGTGAAGTTGACTGTAGTATCGAGTTCGAGCACGATGGGCGTGCCGTCCGCGGTGGTTGGAAAATAGTGTGATTCTCCGGGCTGTGAGATCAATTTGTCTCTGGCCGGGGCGAAATCAGCCTGGCGGATGGCCTGGGCGATTTTGCCGGAAGGTGGGAAGCGGAAAAGTTTTTTCGGCGAGCTGTCGGCAAAGGCTGGATTGACGGGGATTAGCAGTGCCAGTAATACCGCAGGCAGTGCGCCGGCGTGGATGATCTTATTCTTGACTACCGTTTTCAATCTGATGAACCTGCCGAATTTGCCGATGCTTGAGAATTTTACTATTTGCGGTCTTGTCGATCTTTGTGGTTGCTTGACAAGGTGTCTTACTGGATCGCGTTCGCCTTCAGTCTTGTCGTCGCCAGTCTTTCCAGAGATATCATACGCCGAATCCGGGCGTTTTGAGTATTTGTTTGGACGCGATTCCGGTGCCTTTCGGTACTAATTTGAACGAAACAAATGCTCACGAAGAGCCGAACATGAATTGATCTGCCTGTGTGCGTTTTTGCCATTCAAGTAAACTGTCTGTCTTATAAATTGGCAACCAGTGTCAACGGCTGAGACGGAGTTAAGTGGAAGATGGCTACAGATAAAGGCTTTGGCGGCTCTCTCGATGTTACCGGCAAGAGAAAACAGAAAGGCAGCAAGGTGGCTGTCGCGGGTTTGTCCGGCGCGTTACTCGTAGCCTGCCAGGCGATTGCTGCTATGGCAGCCGGCACACCCGCTGCGATCAAATCGATAGGTGTCGACAAAGACCAGCAGATTGTCGTTCAGTTCGCCAACACGGGCGCATTTCCTGCGGTTCCTCACCTTCTTGATGTGCCTGGACCAAGTCACCGAGTCGTATTCGACTTCGTTGATGCTGCCTTGGACCGAGGCACAATGCCCTCTCCGGAAATTTTCAGCGCCCGCATCGTCAAACTCCTTCCTCAGATAAAAGGCGTGCGCTACCTCAATTTGACCAGCACACCCAAGCCGACTGCACGCATCGTCATCGACCTGCCTGAAAACCTGGAAGTAAAACCGCGAGTGGTCAAACTCGAAGAAGGACTGGTCGTATTGAGCCTGGGCGAAGGCGTTGACCTGACACAAAGAGAGGGCATCGACCCTAATTTGATCAACCAGCAAAAGCCGGCACAGGCTGAAGGCGCTGTTGCAGACGCCACCCCCGCCGAAACAGCACCGGCCGTCTCGGCGCCGACGCCGGGCGAATCTATAGAAGCGGCCGAATCCGCCGCCGCCTCCGCGCCTGCCGCCGCCGCTCCAGCAGCCGCTCCCGCCGAACATGGCGCTCCGGCTCCCGGTCACGTCGCTGCTGCTCAACAAGCAGATTCAGAAAGTGTCGGCACCTGGGATTGGACGGCAGGACAGCCTGCCGCCGTGCAAAACGCCAAGAACCAAGACGTCTCCACCACCCCGGTTGTGGCGATGAATACCGCCGAAACAGAAGCGCAAATCACTCCTGCAAGCAACGTCGCGCCTGCGCAAGATCCGGTGCAGGCTGAGCTGCAAAAAGAAGCGGGCGCGGAGCCTGCTGCCAAAGTAGAGTTGCGCCCGGAGGAAACACCAGCAGACAGAAGCGCCATCAAAGCCGAATTGCAGAAGGAGAGCGGTGGCGTGGGCGGTGCTGCTCAACCGGTGGAATTGAAACCGGAAATGGACGAGCCGGCAGCTTCGGCACCCGCTCCCGTCAAGGCCGCGGCGCCGGTTGCCGCTCCCGTAGCTGATCCCGTTGCCGCTCCCGACATGGAAGCAAGTTCTGAAGCGACGATAGAACCGACGCCGCCAGCACCCGTGCAAAGACGCGCCCAGGCACCCGTGCAAATGCAGAAGCGCGCTGCGGCACCGGTGAAGGAAGAGCCGATCGAACAGGAAGTGCGCACCGAAACCGCCGACCAGGCGCCGGAAAAGGAAATCGATGGTCCTTCTTCCGCGGGCGAACTGCCGACCAGCTCGGAAAGCAAGGCTCAGGCTCAAGCCAGCTACAATAAAGCGGTGCAAGCGCACCTGCAAGGCAAGCTGAGCGAAGCGATAAGTCAGTATCAGAATGCGCTCACTCTCAATCCGGAATTCTCGCAGGCACACTGCAATCTCGGGTTGATCTACAACCAGCAACACAACTATGCCAAAGCACTTTCCGAGTTCCGCAAATCGCTTGCGATCAATCCGAAAGATGCCATCACATACAATGGCATAGGCGCAGCGCTGAGAGCTGAGAAGGATATGGTTGGTGCTATAAAAAACTGGCAGACGGCCGTTTCTCTCGACCCCAAATTGGCCACCGCCCACTACAATCTCGGCACTGCCTATGAGATCCAAAAGGATACGGACAGAGCCATGGAATCGTACAGGCAGGCGGTGAAAAACGATTACAGGCTGGGCGAAGCCTATTACAGAATGGGGCTCATCATGGAGAGAAAGAAACTCCCGGATGAAGCGTCTCAGCAATACGAGAAGGCGTTGAAAGTGGCTAATAATGCCGAGTTCAGCGAAGATGCCAGACAAAGACTGGCGGCTCTCACAAGCAAGAAGCGCTAGATAAAAATTCAGAGAAAACGGCATCGGTATTACTGCCGATGCCGTTTTTCTTTTACCCGGCGTTTCTACCCTACACTTGTTTAAACGATATTACTTTGCCGTCCGAATTCGTGACGGAGCGCCACACCTGCCCCTCTTCGGTTCTAATTGTCGAGACGTATTCGCCGGAATTATTGACGACGGTGTCAACACTCTTGACGCCTAGAATATATTCTTTATTGTCTGTGCCGTTATCAAATTCGATGTTTGCACCGTAGGAGTATTCGATATGGCTGTCGGTGATGCGTCCATTAGCGTCTTGCGATTGGTAGCCGGTGTATTCAGGATTGTTCGTGCCGAATCCGTCGAGCTGGCCAGTCACTTTTTTCTGCACGCTTCCATCCGGTCTGGGCACACTTTCAACTTGAGGAGTAGTCCAGGAATCGCTGGTGCCCGGTAAACCTGGCGCGGCCATCGCATTAAAGACATCATCTTCGCCACGCGGCATAGCGGTGTCTCGAGTCACTTCGCCTGTTTTGCTGTCGATCGGCTTATAGGGGTCTTTGCTGCTTTGATCGTAACCTTGTGGAATTTTCAATTCTTGACCGATCGAGATTTTGTTGGGATCGGAGATTTCATTTGCCAGGGCGATTTGATTATAGGCTTCGCTGATCTCGGCTGCGGTAGGTTTGCGTCCAAGCCTGTCTCTCATAACGGCGGCGCTGATTGCGGAGAGGGTGTCACCACTTTTGACTGTGTAATTATTTGTGCCGTCGCCATTTTCAGTGAATTTGCGACCGTTTATTTCGCGGGTGTAGACGTCGGCTTCGCGAGCGCTCTTAACTTCGAGACTCATGCCGTCTCGCAGTTGAATTTGTCCGCTCGTTCCACGAGTGCGAACACTTCCGTTGGACTCTACGCCAAGGATTTCGAAGTCTTCGGAAAAGCCTAGATCCTTCATGTTTACTTGCTTGTTGATGTAGTCGAGGGAAGCGCCCATCCCAAAACCTTGATCGCGGTTGAGATTGTAGATGTCTCGGGCGATGTCTTCGAAATTCGAGGTTTTGTCTCTGCCGTCGAACGACTTAACGATTCGTTCTGCTGCCGGTGATACTTCTGGATTGGTGGTAGCCATTGCGGAATCTCCTCAAATGGTGCAGGGGCAGGGTTTGTGTAGTGGCGGGTTAAGAGGAAGGAGAGGTGTGCGTTCATGATGCGGCGCGGTTCGTGATTTTCGCGTAACGCGCTGCTAGTCCAGAGCGCCTACTACGCGTCCATCAGCATCCATTTGGAATCCGGACCCGTCGGTGGTTGCATCTGTTCTAACGGCGAAATCGTAGCTCTTCGGCTGGGAGTGAAGCGCGCCGATGCCGATGCATTGTGCTTGTGTGGGGACGTTAGAAAACTGGTTCATGATTGCTCCGAACGAAATTCAAATATTGAATTTGAAATGAGGTTGTTAGAAACTGACTGAGAGCAATTCCCAGGCTAAAACTGGAATAGGAAAGTTCAATTGCAGTGGGACTTGCTTCGTGTGGTTAAACAATAGTCACCAACACATAAAAACCACGTGAGCATTTTTACTGGTGTGGCAAACTCCCAGACGGCAATTAATCGATAGAGAATAAACTCTATATCTATTAATGCGGCGGCTGCGTTCTCAGCTTCGGATCTTCTCCACAAGCGAGGTTGTGGATTTCTGCGGCACTAAAGGAAGTATGCGCACTTCTCCGCCGAAAGACTCGACGACGGGCGTTTCCTCCAGGTTCTCAGGTTTGTAATCGGCGCCTTTCACATGAATATTCGGCTTTACCGATTTGAGAAATTCGACAGGCGTTCCTTCATCAAATATAGATACGAAATCGACGCATTCCAAACTCGACAGCAACTCGGCTCGGTCATCCTGGTTGTTGATGGGGCGATCTTCACCTTTCAAACGTTTTACCGATGCATCGCTGTTGATGCCGACGACAAGAATATTTCCCAGCGCTTTCGATTGCTTGAGGATGCGAACATGACCGACATGCAAAATATCGAAGCATCCGTTCGTGGATACTATCGTTTTGCCTTCGTCGCGCAGCTCATTCAAACGCGCTGCTAATGCCTCTTTTGTAAGAACAGTTCCCATATGTCATCCATGCCGGCAATTACGAGTCTTAATCTTACCAGGGAAAAAACTGATTAAGTTTGATCGGATTGCCCCAATTTTGCCAGATTTCAAAAGTAAGCTGTTTTTGTAATCGGAGATGCGCTCTCCCTTCGGGCGCTAAAGTTTACAAGACTCGTTACCAGCGGACGCCTTGTACGACTGCGCGTCTCCGTTTAAAAATCTTGGGGAAGATGGGGGCTGTTCTCTGCCAATGGGTAGAGGACAGCCTTTCATTTGGGGCAAAAACATTTGGCTGAGACGCTCATTGGCTGCGGTTCTCGACAAGATACTAAAACGCATAGTAAACGCGCCGAAAAAAAGAGCGAAACGGAGGCACCAGATACAGTGCGTCCGTTCGCTGCCCTTCGCAAGGCGAATACGCGGCTGAGACATCGTGCGAAATCACACGAATGCGCCCAGCCGCGTATTTCGACCGCATCAATAGCCGTGGATGTCCTTGTGCGTCCACAAGCTCGACTTGAGCACGCGGCCGGTCGAGCGGTAGCGCAGCGCGATCCAGAAGCACGGACCACCGCAGTGGAAGTGCTCCTGCACGTACTCTTCCAGCACGCGACCGTCGTGCATCGTGTACGCCTTGAGCGGCTGGATGAGCGGGCGGTCTTCGTAACCGGGGATGCGCCCGATTTCTTCGACCTTCACCACCGCCGGGATGTTCTCCTGACGGCGGCTCTTGGTGCGCCCGTTGGCGTAGGTCACCGTGCTTTCGACGACGCCGGGAAGCGTCTTTGCCAGCGACTTGCGCGCCCAGTCGTTGAGACCATAGTAAGTATCGGTACGAGCCATGATTCATCTCCTTTGCGGATTTAACCGCTCAGTTGCCGGCGTGCCTGCCGAATTGCAAGCACGCCCGCTGCGGATTTCTCCGCGTTGGTGACACAAACACAAGTTTCAATTTGCTGCGCTTTCAGCCCAAGAACTGCCGGGCCACATTGAGCAGCATCGCGAAATCCGTTGCCGTCGAGAGGTTTCTGACGCCCTCCTGGAACACCGAGCTGTGCTTGCTCAGTTCCGTCATCGTGGCATTGAATCCCGCGAGCATCCCGAGCTGCTTTTGCGCCTCGGTCATCTTGAACCGGAGCGCATTCAATTCGGGAACGTGCGGATTGATGTTGATGTCGGCCGCACGGTCGCAGGGCGCGACCTTGGATGCGTTGTGGCAGAGCAGCCAGCGACCGAGGTTGAGAAGCATGCTGTTTTTGCGCGAATCTTTCCCGGTCGAGAAGCAACTGACGATCAGCCCTTCATCTCCGAGCAAGTGCTTGCGCACCCAGGCGACGGGTTTGTCGCCGTAGGGGCTGAGCGCGCCATCGAAGAGATAGCGCCCGCGGTATTCCACTGCTTCCAGCAATCCGGGCACCGCACAGGTTGCCCGAATCGCCAGCGAGATAGGCGCCGGCTCGTTCGACAGCACTGAGAAGCTGCCGTCGAAGCCGTATTCATAGACGCCTGTGCTGGTAAAAACGACGTGCGAGCTTTCGCTCGACGCCATGGTCCAGAACGACTCCGGCCAGGTCTTCACCTGACTTTCGATGAGCGCACCGAGCTTGTCGGTGTGCATCATCCCCTTGCGCAGCATGCGTGCCACGAACTTGTGCGTAGGGGTGCGTTCGCCGTCCTGGGTCGCCGCGAATGCAGCAGCCGGGTCGGCACCGCCGCGAGTGGACGGCTGGAACAACTGGCTGAAATCGCATGCCAGTATCTTTTCCAGAGCGGTCAGCGAGTCGAGCTTAGACGCCATCAAGATGGCAGGGATGGACCCGCCGCTGATGCCGCCGATGGTGCTCCAACCGTTCAGACCTGCAACTTTGAGAGCGATGGTGGCTCCCATGCCGGTGACAAGCGAGCGCGTGCCACCTTGTTGGACGATTAGATGACGTGAGTACATGATGTCCTCCTAACGGAACCGTCAGCCTCTTGGGCTGATTCTGCTTGGCAGACTCGTTGCCTTGGTGGGGCGCGAGTCCGCTCAGGACATCACGCCACCTTCAGACGAGCCCGTTTGCGAAAAACCTCCCAACCGGTCTTCTCTTCGAAGTCGGTCGAGCACGCTCGTTTAACCACACGCACAGACGCTCCTTCCAGTTTTTCAACCAGAGAGACAGCCGTCTGTTCCACGCAGCAGTCCGAGTAAACTCCGACGACCCGGAAGTTCGTAAGCGAGTAGCCGTTTTCACGACAGACCTCGATCACTTCCAGCGAACCGTCTTCGTAGTCCTTGGACTTTCGTCGCGTTCGCGCGTAGCCACTGCTGCCGGAAAGCAGCCGAGCTATGGGCGTAATAGTCTCGCCGTTGCGCCATGGTTCACATTCAAGCAGGACGATTGCCCAGCCCTTTAGGATTGCCATAAGCACTTCCGCGACGACGTTTGCGACGAGATTTTGGTTCAAGCAACCGTTCACGAAGAACTGCTGCATGTCGACGACCACGAGTGTGCCGTCTTTACTTTTCGCTCGTATCGAACGGTTTGAATTCATAGTCGCCTCCTTTCTCGACGTAACGTCGTCGGGGATTGATGGGTTTGCAAACCAAAGTCGGCTCGACGCTGATTCAGCAGCGCGAGTCTTATCTTCGGCGGCGGCATTCTCCTCCTGCTCATCAAAATCTCCAAATTCACAAACGCAGTTTCATTCCGTAAGACCAGATGTCCTAGGCAAGTTGCTGAGTTCATGGTTTTGGAGGGAAAAGAGGGTGGTTGTTACCGCGTAGCCAAAGAAATAGAAGAGATGTCTTTGTTCTACGCCAGGGCGTTATATAGACCTATTAACTTCATGATTCGGTACCTTTCTTTGACTATGTTGCGATCTCTTTACAACCCGCCTATTAAGGCTCAGTACTACGTCTTCAGTCTCGCTTTGATCTCATGACTGAGAGCATCAAAGATAGTCGGCAGTTTCATTTTTGGAAAACCCTGAACTGGTGGCG
>JADYYD010000240.1 GCA_020853845.1 Candidatus Melainabacteria bacterium | reverse complement strand
TTGTCGCTGGCGATCTAAAAGCGCGACTATTCGGCGAGCATGAAGCGGCTCGCAACACTGGATATTGAGCAGATATTTCTGCTCTGACAAGATCCGGCGTTTTTGAGAAATTGAAGACGAGCAGAAAAGGAAGAGGTCCGAGCTGCAACTCGAACCTCCGTGGCTCCGCTGGATACGAAGTCCAAGGACAGTATCCGAGTTGGAGGAGCTGGATTCAAGCCTTTTTTGTTAATGACGGCTGGATATTAGTCCGCGCCTAGCCAACTGCGCATTTTGCGCCAGCCTATTTTTGTATTGCCGCGATTGTGATCGCGGTCACATTTACTGTTCGCCAGCGTGTCGTTGCGAGGCTCGCCGGCGCCGCCAGCGAGAGGCAAGCCGACGATATCAGCAATCAGAGAAGGGTCGGGCGAATCACGCTCGCCGACAGAAGCGATTGCGCACAAGGCAGTCAAGCGTGACTCATCAGGGTTCTCAGTCAGGTAGCGGGAGTGTTTTGCTTACCGAGATCGCTGAACTGGAACCCAGAGAAAAAGAGAGAACCGATTTGGAGCGTTGCTCACGCTGCGACGTTAAGTGCGGTCCGTACTTTCGCATGGATTTTTGGCGTGGCGGTCGCTGTTACAGCAAGCTCAAACGGAGAATCAAGAACAATGAGAAAGGAAACGGAGGCAGAAGTCCTCCGACTGTTTCACGCCGAAGGTTGGCGCCGAAACACGATCGCAACGCAACTGGGGTTGCACCATTCGGCAGTCGCGAGAGCCTTGGCGCGAAATGGCATAGTGCCAGACGCCGGAAGGCAGAGGAAGTCGAAAGCGGATGAGTACATTCCGTTTATGGTAGAAACTCTGGCTAAGTATCCGAAGCTAACGGCAACACGGCTCCACGAGATGGTAAAGAGCAGAGGGTACACCGGCGGCATCGATCACTTCCGCGACATCGTTGCATCGCTACGCCCGAGTCCGAAAGGAGAAGCATACCTTCGCCTGGCGACGCTGCCAGGTGAACAGGCCCAGTGCGACTGGGCGCACTTCGGCAGACTGAGAGTCGGGAACGCCGAGAGACGGCTACTGGCATTTGTGATGGTGCTTTCGTGGTCGCGGAAAATCTTTCTGCGGTTTTACTTCGGAGATTCGACTGCGAATTTCCTTCGCGGTCACGTGGAAGCATTTGAGCGCTGGCAGGCGGTTCCGCGCGAGGTCCTCTACGACAACTTGAAATCGGCAGTGCTGGAGCGGGTTGGCGATGCAATTCATTTCAACCCAGAGCTTCTCTCTCTGTCCGCCCATTATCGATTTGCACCAAAACCGGTTGGGGTCAGGAGAGCGAATGAGAAAGGAAAAGTCGAACGAACAATTTCATATATTCGAACGGCATTTTTTGCCGCGCGACAGTTTGCGGACATCGATGATCTGAACAGGCAGGCGATTGAATGGTGCGAGCGGGAAGCCGAGAGCCGGAAGCAACCACCCGAGCGGCTGCAAACAGTGGTAGAAGCATTTGGCAAGGAGCGCAGCTCATTGCTGCCGTTGCCGGCAGCACCATATCCTGTGTATGAACGCAAACCGGTGCAAGCCGGCAAGATTCCATATGTGCGATTCGATCTCAACGATTATTCAATTCCGCACAAGTACGCCAATGACAGGCTGTTAGTCGAGGCGACTCTTGACCGAGTCAGGATCACCAATGGACAGAAGGCGATCGCGACTCACACAAGAGTGTTCGGGAAAGGCCAAACGGTCGAAGATGGTGACCATATCAAAGAGCTGGGTGCGATGAAAAAGAAAGCGAAGAAGCATCGCGCAATGGATCGCATACGGAGCGTGGTTCCCTCGAGTGAAGCCTATTTCAAGTATGCCGCGGAAAGAGGACACAACCTCGGAAGGTTGACTCAGCTTTTATTGCAATTGCTTGATTTGTACGGTCCGGCGGACATGGAGGCTGCTGTAGCAGAAACGCTGGCAAGCGGGACATGTCACTCAAAAATTATTCAGAGCATTCTGGAACGGAACCGGCGCAGGCGAGGAATGGAGCCACCGGTAGCCTTGCGCTTTTCGCAGCGCAATCTCGGTGAATTAACTGTGATTCCGGGGAGTTTGGACAAATACGACAATTTAGGCAAGGAGAACAATTAGAGATGCGCAGCTTAATGGAAAGAGTTAAAGAATTGGGACTAAATGCAATGGTGGCAAATTGGCACCTCTATGAAAATGCTGACTGGTTGCCGAAGCTTATTGAAGATGAGGAGCGCGAGCGAGATCGTCGAAGTTTTGAAAGGCGCATCAGAGAAGCTCGAATCGGTCAATTCAAGCCGATGACGGATTTTGATTGGTCCTGGCCGGAAGAGGTTGATCGTGAACAAATCGATGAGCTGTTCACGTTGAATTTCCTTGAAGAGAAATCGAATGTAATTCTTGTCGGAAACAACGGCTTGGGAAAAAGCATGATCGCGCAGAATCTCGCAAACACCGCAATGCTGCGGGGGATCAGCACTCGTTTTGTGAAAGCAAGCGATATGCTGAATGAGCTGGTTGAATGCGAAGGCAACACCGCTCGCCGGCGATGCCTCAAGAAGTACTGCAACGTCGGGCTTTTGGTGATTGACGAAGTGGGATACATGAACTACGACAGCCGGTTTGCGGATCTTCTGTATGAAGTCATTTCCGCACGCTATCAAAAGGCGGCAACAGTAGTGACAACCAACAAAGCATTTCGCGACTGGAATGAAATCTTCCCGCACGCGGCTTGCGTCGTGACCTTGGTCGACCGGCTCACCCACAAAGCCGAGACCATCGTTCTCAAAGGAGAATCATACAGGCACAAGGAAGCAACAGAGCGGGCGGCTTTAAAGGCCAAGGAACGGAAACTG
>JADYYD010000239.1 GCA_020853845.1 Candidatus Melainabacteria bacterium | reverse complement strand
TGAGGAAAAACTGAAGAAGGTCGAGCAAGATCAGCAAGAAGGCGCCGGTGCCGCGGCAAGCCAAACTCTTTACCGCCCCATCTGGATCATCGCGCCGGGCGAAACATTTGTTTCAATCGCAGAAGACCACTATGGCGACGGCTCCATCGCCTGGCTCATCGCCGATCTCAATGTCGGCAAATTCTCGCAGAGTTTCATCGAAGGCAAACGCGTCGTTGAAATCCAGAGCCGCCAGCGTATCGAGCTGCCGGTCCAAGGCGACATCGAAGAATTTCGCCATAACCGCAAACGTCACATGGACGCCGAGAACATCGTCACTATCGTGACGGCGAGCCAGCTCGATATGGAACTCAAGCACGCCACCTTCAGACAATTCCTGGGCACCTTGCAGTCCAAATTGCCGGTGCCTGCCATCGCGCAACTGCCCGAGCTGGATCTGGGAACCGCCAGCCAACCCAAAACATTGCGTCCTGCCGCTCCATTCTGCATGACCGCGCCGCAATTCGCCTCTATCGCCGCGGCTGTATCTCTGCCCTTGATCCTGCCGCCAGTCGACATGCTGCAATCGGCCGACACGACCAGCGCGCACGTGCAGGAAATTCGCGCCGCGGCCGAAACCGCCAGACAGGAAGAGCAAATTTAGTCGCGCCAAAACCACATCATCTGCCGCACGAATTCAAGATGATAGTATCGGGGCATGTACAAAGTCCTCATCGTCGATGATGTCCTGGCTCTGCGGCAGCACGTCACCTCAATAATCAAGCAAGCCGTCGACTCGGTAGAAATTATCGAAGCCACCAACGGTCTCGATGGTGTCACCAAATTCGAGCAGAATCGCCCCGATATGACCGTCATGGATATCGTCATGCCGGAGCTGACGGGTATTGAGGCGGCACAGCGCATCTGGGAAATAGATCCGCGCACCAAAATTCTTTTCTGGTCGCAGTTTCACCGCGAGTCTTTCGTTCGCGAGCTGGGCAAAATCGTGCCGGATGAAGCGATCCACGGATATGCGCTGAAAACCGAAAGCGACGAGAAGTTGCTTTATGCAGTCACTTCGGTGCTTGTGCAGGACAACCCGTACATCGATCCGATCGTGCGCAGCGTGCAGCAGACGCTGAAAATACCGGATGAAAGCTTGAACGAAAGCGAATACGGCGTGCTTATAGATTTGCTTTTGGGACTTACAGACAAGGCTATCGCCATGCGCCAGCACATCAGCGTGCGCGGTGCGCAAAACCGCATCTTCACCGTCTCGCAAAAATTGCTCAGAGGCACTGACGCTCACCTGAAAGAAACAGCCGGGATGGAAGTCTACAACAGCCGGGTTCGCATTGTTCTTGAGGCTCTCAGGCGCGGCATAGTCGATGTCGACTACATCCGCAAGTTCGACGACGAATTGGACAAATGGCTGGAATATCGCTTTAAGTTCGTCAAAGAAGATCAAAGCGAGCCATAGAAATGGCTTCGAAACTCTCGACTTCCACAGAGTTTCAAACAAAATCATAGAGCTTATGCAAGTTTGCGCGTTTGCACATTGGAGTCGATGTGTTTGACGCATATGATGACTTTGTTCTTAAACACCGAACTTCCCCCCCAATCCAATGACACGAATAACGGCTGCCTGCCGCATTCCAGCCTGTTGCTGGCAGCCGTTTTCGCCTGTCGTTCTCCTCAGGAGATTGCATGATGTCTAATGAAATACAAACTTTGAAGGGACAGCCAGTCGAGCCTCAAGCTCTTGCTGCACAACGTCAAGAAACACAAGCTCACGCCGCCATGATGGCCGATGTTCAAGCCGGCGGTTCATGGAAATCAGACGGCGAAACCACCACGCAAACGCACAAAGGTGCAATTACTATGCGCGGTGGTGTCGACAGCATCACTCAAGCCAGTGGTAAAGAAGGAAAATGCGGTTTGCCGAACCTCGATTTCGACAATTCGGAAGATCTCGACAAACCCATTTATTCGCAACGCGATCTCGAAACGGCGCTGAGCAAGCTCAAATTGAGCATGCTGCACAAAAAGCCGTCCGGAATCGATGGCTTTAGAGAAGACGGTTTCGGCGACTACGGTTTCCACAACAAACCGCTATACAAGCCCGATTTCGACAATCACAATTTCGATCCGCGCTTCAACTCATACCGCAAGCCGCAATTCCAGTATCCGGGCAGCTTCTCTCAGGGACTTTCCAGCGAGACGCAAACACTGCCTGCGCAGTCCGGAAGCGCCGCACAACGCTTCTCGCGGCAGCACATATTGCCGCAAAATCAAGAAGAAGTGACAGTCAGACCCTATCACAATCCGGTGCCCGGCGGCGTTGGCGAACAGCGCCAATGGCGCTCCGGCGGAACATCCGGCGCCGGCGACGAGTGGAATTCGGAAGCGGCGCTGCGCCGCACCCGCCAGTTGATGGGACTCGACAGACGATCAGTTTAGCGTCCGGCGATTCAACCGCACTCTGGACAACGCCGCCCGCAAAGACGCACACAGGCAGCCTGCCATCTGCCTTGTGCGTCTTCGGCAGCCCCCCAAGCCAGATTTGCGTAATTGCACATAGTAGTTTCAAGCGGTAAAAATTATCATGAACTCACTTCCCAATTTCAAAACGAGCAGGAAAAGTGGCTCTATTGATAACCGTGTGCAACGAGTAAATCTCAGTGTTGATGCCAGTCTTGAACTGAGCATGCGATTGCTGAAAACGCGTGGATATCAAACGACATTGTTTGGAGAGCGCCGCCTGCTTTGTGTGAAACGCTCACGGCAAAAGAATCACGTGCTATCGCTTGAAATTTTGCTTGAAGCTTTCTCACGATATGAAACCAAGATCACCATTGGCGCAAAGTCCTGCGAAGGCAGCTTGCCATGGGAATCCACGGAGGAAACTGCCGAGGAGGTTGCCGAACTTGCTCAATTGCTCGTCAGACAATCGACGGCACAAACGAGACAGCCGGCCGCGTTCCCGCTCAATGCTCTGCAAGTTTGCATCGCTTGATAGGCAGATTAACCGCCTATAAAAATTTTCGCGAGAAGAGTAGCCGGAAAGACTAAAACTCTTTCCGGTTTCTATTTTTATGAGTTTGTTCAAAGGCTGAAAAAAGCGTTCTTAGATCAAAACGAGATCTAGCGCTAACTAGGCCAGAGAATCTTGACGACTTGTAAGAGCTTAGCCAGTGTTTCATTAGAGAGGTTTTCAACAAGATCTCTCTATATGAGAAGAACGATCATGGTTTCACCGCCGGCTTTTTTCTTACTGTCATCTAGTTCCGATCCACCCCAACCTTTAGCCGACTAATCGCTCACTCTTCAATACGTTCCCATTTGCCAAACTCAAAACCTTGTCCAGATCACGCATTCGCGTGACGCGGGCGGCGCTTGCGTTGGGCACGGGACGTAGTCAAGAGAGCGGTGTTGCGCCAGGTCGGGGCCTGTTTTTCTTCCACCTTACCGGCAGCTAATGCCTGAGGTGAGCTAGGAGTTCATCACATGAACCGTAAAATGCAACTGCTCATCCCGATACTTTTGAGCTTGCTGTTTGCGTGCGTTATTCAAGATCGCTCCACCGCGATCTTTGCCGCACTGCTCTCGGCGCTCACTGGTATCACGGCGGGATGCATGTACTTTGGCGGCTTCTCGGCAATCATGCGGAAGCCGTTTCATATGCTGTTTAGCTCGGTGCTGCTCTTTGCAGTAGCCCTGGCGATAGGCATGCTTGTTCCAGGGCTTCTCTGGGCGTGTGTGGCATTCCCGCTGGTCGGGTTGTTCGGCGTCCTGCAGTTTGGACTGCTGGGCAAGAAATTCGCGGTGCTCGTCATTGACGGGCCTGCAGCCGCACCCGGATTCGAATCTACTCTCGAGGCGGCAAAGCGCAACGGCATCGCTGTTGTGCAGGCGCGCAACAAGTTCCGCTCCTTCCCCGTCACGGTGGAAGACCGGGCTTACGTGCTCGTCACCGGTGGTGCCGCCCCGCACCGGCTCATGCTGGTCTGCGCGGACCTGCGGTCCAAAGGCTATTCGCCCATCATCGTGGTCGACGCCATCAACCGCACCGCTTTCATGAACAGCAAGCTGCTGGAGCTCAACGAAGCGGGCTACCAGATGACCGTGAGCGGGGCTCTGCAGTCGCTTCTGACGGCACAGCAACTGAAGGTCTATGCCTACGCCAAGGCGGACCTGACGACCTCCACGGCGGTCGTTCTGCCCCGGTCGCGCAAGGTGCTCGTCATCAAGCGTGACGGCAACCCGTACAAGGGCATGGACAGCCTGCCCGGCGGCTTCCTGAACGCGCATCTCGAGACCTTGGCCAAATGCGCCGCCCGCGAGGTGACAGAGGAGTGCTTCTTCCGGCGTCATGCCATGCCGGGCGAGTCTCGCTTCACCTACGAAGTCGACGAGACCGATGTCATCCTCGTCGACGTGCGCTCTTCGCCCGAGCGCGACCGGCGCGGACACGTGATCGATCACGGTTTCGTGTACATCGTGCCGGAGGACAAGGAAGCCGAAGTGCTCGCCAATGTTTCGGCGGGCGACGACGCCAAGGAAGGCTCGGCGCGCTTCGAGGACCTCGATGCCGTGCTCGCCAATCCGCTGGCGTTCGACCACAGCGATCTTCTCTCGGCGGTCAATCAGCGGCTTCAGCCGCAGGCCTGACGTCCGCATCAACTTCCCGAGAAACAGCAGGCGGGTGAACACCTCATCTCATGCTGTTTCTCAAAACAAACTCCGCAAGGAAAAATCATGGAAACACAAGTCGAAAAGATCAACTCGGTACGACGCGTTCTGGCTGATTTGGTCACTCGCATCAACGAGTCGGAAGCGAGCGCGCAGAGCCGTGAGTGGCCGCACGCTTCGCTGACCGGTGTCGTGCGCGCCTATGTGGTCAGTCAGGCCGCCATCGCCCGCTCGCTCGTCCACTCGATCGCGCAGCAACTGGGCTTTCCCGGTCCGGATGCGATCGCGCAGTCAGTCGAAGGTTCGACGGTGACGCGATTCATCGGCGGCACGATGATGCTGGCGCAGGCCAGCGGTGTATCCGCAGACGAGGCTCAGAAAGCCGCGTTTGCAACGATCGACGAGCAGAAGAAGCGCGCCGTCGAACTCGTCCGTCACGTGGAAGCGGTCGTCGAGGGTGAAGAGACCATCGAAGGCCGGCAGATCCAGCACGGACCGCTTCACTACAAGTAAGCGGAAGCTCTCGAATTCTGTCACTGCGGCTGGCGGCAACTCAGCCGTCAGCCTGTTTTACTTGCAGCCTCGTCTGGCACCGCATTCAGTGCCACAGTGAAGCTTCGACGTCCGGCGCGCGCTCAGCCGACCCGTTGTATTGGGCGGCTGCGCGTCGGACGTGACGGTCCTGAAGAACAGGACACCAAGGAGAAAACCAATGAACACGAACGAAACCCCCAGTGCTGCTGCCGGAGAAGCACGCCTCGAAAGCGTGGTCGAAGGCATTCTGAGCGGTTTGCGCGAACAGGATCTGAGCGTCGTCGCAGTCGAGGACAAGGCCATCTCGGCCGGTTCTCTGAGCGGGCGCTCGGTCTGTTTCCGCATCGGGGGGATGACGGCGGATTCCGTTGCTCCCAGCGGCGGAACGGTGTTCCTCACCTTCTCGTATCTGAGGGAAAACGACCTCGGCGCGGCGCTGGCGCCCGATCTCTCGATCGGCAACCGCTATCATCCCGCCCGCCTGGCGAAGCGCATCGGCGCGCCCGTGCCCAAGATCTTCGATCTGACGGCGCTGGCTCTGCAGCAGAACTACTTCCGCGTGGTCACCGACGAAGATCGGCTGCCGCCCGAAGTGACTGACTGCCGCCTGCTGTTCGCCCGCGGCAACTGGCATGCTCAGGTGCAGAACCTGACCCAGTCCGTGGTCGCCGACCTCAAGTGGGTTCCCACCGCATAAGCGGTTTGCTCGCTTCCTCAACCCGAGGAGTCGAAATATGACTACTACTCAGAACTCATCTGCTCATGTATTTTCTATCGGTCCTCAGGAAGTCAAAGAACTGCATGGACTCTCACCTGCCGAAGTTGAGGCGATGGTGGGAACCGTGCCGGTTGTTTGGGTAAACTTCGACGGGCCGGTTAGCGAGGAAGTGCTCGCTGAATACGGCAGAATCTTCAAGCTGCACCGCCTCTCGCTGGAAGATGTGAAAAACAATCACCAGCGCCCCAAGGTGGAGCACTATCCGAACTATCACTTCATCGTCACCCGGATGGTGTCGCTCATGGAGCACATCGAATCCGAGCAGCTCGGCATCTTCTTCGGCAAGAACTTCGTTGTTACTTTCCAGGGAGTGTCCGGCGGTGACTGTCTGGAGCCGCTGCGCGTCAGTTTGCGCAGCATGGGCACGGACGCGCTGCGCACCATGTCCGCCGACTTCCTGGCTTACGCCATCGTCGACATGGTCGTAGACGGATTCTTCCCCGTCCTCAACACGCTGGGCGAAAGGCTCAACGACCTCGAGGAAGACATCTACAGGCGCCACGATGCACAGCATCCGGCGCGCATCCACGCCATCAAGCGCGACGTCCGCACTCTGCGCCAGACGATCTGGCCGGTGCGCGACGCGCTCGCATCGCTGCAGCGCGACAATATGTCGCACATCCAGAAAGAAACGACGCACTACCTGCGCGACTGCCAGGACCACGCTCTGCGCATCATCGAACTGGTGGAAAGCCACCAGGCGAGCTGCACGGACCTCATGGAACTGCAGATGAGCAGGGAAAACAGCCGCATGAACGAAATTCTGCGGGTGCTCACCATCATCTCCACGTTGTTCATTCCGCCGACGTTCATCGCCGGCATTTACGGCATGAATTTCCATGGAGACAAATCACCGTTCAACATGCCGGAACTGGATTGGTATTTCGGATACCCGTTCGCTCTCGGCGTGATGTTCTTGATGATGAGCGGGCTGGTTGTCTGGATGTGGTGGAGGGGCTGGATGACGGGAGTGACATCGCGTCACTTCCGCAACCCGCTCAAAAAGCTCAAGGCTCACAAAGAGTCGAAGGGCAAAGACGCCCACTAGCGCCGGATCGCAAAACCGGACCAGGCGGGTCGGCAGCTTCTGCACCATGGTCTCCATGGAGGCGAGCACCGATCCGCCTGTTCTATCTCACCTCTAATCTCAACGGTGCCGGTGCGCTCAACTCGGATTGCTCGATCGAAACACAAGACGTACTCGATTGAGAATCAGTTTACGCACCACGGGCGCTACCAGAGTAGCGTCCTCCCCATCTTACAGAAATCGCGCAAGACAATCGCTAACCGCGCTCGGGCGCGGTCGGGCATTGCTCAGCCGGGTTCTGCTAGAATAACAGTTTAGGAGCAAACAGTGAAAGCCGTAGAAACACCCAGTCAGTTCCTTTCAAGGACATTCGGACTGACCTCAGCACAGCTCGAAAGAGTGCTGGGAATCGCGACAGGCAGCCGTGATCGCGGCGCCTTCGCCGACATCTACTTTCAGGTCGGTACGACCGAGGGTCTCGTCTTCGACCAGGGCATTCTCAAGAACCCCTCTCGCAGCGAGGTTTCCGGCGCCGGTATTCGTGTCGTCATCGGCGACAAGACCGGCTATTCGTACACCGACCATGTCAACGTCCGCAACCTGACGACCGCCGCCAGGAACGCGGCCACGATCGCGCTGCACTCGCAGGTCGTCGATCCCATTCAGGTCGGACCGCAACGCCAGCAGCACAACCTCTATCCCCTGGAAGGCATCCTCATCGGGCTGCCGCTGCCGGAGAAGGTGGACCTGCTCACTCGCATCGATCGCGAGTGCCGCAAATACGATCCCCGCATCAAGAACGTCACCGTCAGCCTGGCCGTCCAGGACGAGACGGTCGTCATTGTCACTTCGCTGGGCGACCTGATCCTCGATCGGCGTCCCCTCATCCGCCTGAGCGTCTCCTGCCTGGCAGAAGAAGGCTCCCGCCGCGAGACCGGTTCGTCTTCGGGCGGCGGTCGGCTCGACTTCGCCTTCTTCCTCGAAGACGATCGCTGGAAGAAGCATGCGCTGAAAGCGGCTCAGGAAGCCATCGGGCTTCTCTCGGCAGTGCCGGCGCCGGCAGGCGAAATGACCGTGGTGCTCGGCAACGGTTGGCCCGGCGTCCTCATCCACGAGGCGGTCGGCCACGGGCTCGAAGGTGACTTCAACCGCAAAGGCACTTCCGCCTTCTCCAAGATGATCGGTGAAAAGGTCGCGTCAGATCTTTGCACCATCGTCGACGACGGCACCGTCCCCGGTCGCCGCGGCTCGCTCAATATCGACGACGAAGGCGTGCCCACCGGCAACACCGTTCTCATCGAGAAGGGCGTGCTCAAGGGCTATCTGCAGGATCGCACCAACGGTTCGCTGATGCGCCACGGCTCCACCGGCAACGGACGGCGCGAGAGCTACCGGCATGTTCCCATGCCGCGCATGACCAACACTTATCTCGCCGGCGGTCAATCCACCCCCGAGGAGATAATTCGCTCGGTCAAGCGAGGGCTCTACGCTGTCACCTTCGGTGGCGGGCAAGTGGACATCACCAACGGAGACTACACATTCTCCGCGACATCAGCCATCCTCATCGAGGACGGCAAGCTGACGACGCCGGTCAAAGGCGCGACGCTCATCGGCAACGGTCCGAAGTCTCTCCATCATGTCTCCATGGTCGGCAACGACATGGCGCTCGATGAGGGCACGGGCACTTGCGGCAAGCGTGGTCAGAGCGTTCCGGTCGGTGTCGGCATGCCTACCATCCGCATCGACAATGTCACCGTCGGCGGCACCAGCCGGTAAGAAAGGAGAACAAGTCATGAAGAACGACAAGGCTCGTTTGGAAGCGCTTGCTCAGTTCGTTATCGGCGAAGCCAAACGAATGGGAGCAACCGACTCTGATGTCTCCATCGGCACCTGGTCCTCGGTCGACACGACCGTGCGCCTGGGCGAAGTGGAGAAACTGGAAACCGCGGCACAAGGGCGTTCGCTCAGCCTGCGCGTTTTCGTCGGACAGGTGGTCACATCGGCCAGCACCTCCGACTTCACGCGGCGCAATCTGACCAAGCTGGTGCGCGGCACCATCGCTCTGGCCAAAGCCGCTCAACCCGATGAGTACGCCGGCCTTCCCGACAAGGAAGACCTGGCCTCGCTCGTCGCCGACCTGGACTTGACGGACACTTCGATATCAAAATTGTCGGTGGCGGACAAAATCGCCATGGCCAAGTCTTGCGAAGATGCCGCTCGCGCTTTCGACGAGCGTGTCACCAACTCGCAGGGCGCCAGCTTCTCCGACAGCTTGGGTCTTACGGTGTACGCCAACTCTCGCGGGTTCGTCGGCAGCTACAGCGGCAGCCGCTGCTCGCTGTCCTGCTCCGTTATCGCCCAGCAAGGCGATAGCATGCAGACGGACGGCTGGTCTTCGTCTAACCGCAAACTCGCTCTTATCGGCACGCCCGAGTCCATCGGCAACGAAGCGGCGCGTCGCGTGCTTCGCCGTCTGGGCGCTGTGCGCGGCAAGTCGCAAGAAGTGCCGGTCGTGTTCGATCCGGTCATGGCCGCGCAACTGCTCGGTCAATTCGCAGGTGTCGCCGCCGGCGGTGCCATCTACCGTCGCACGTCCTTCCTCGTCGACAAGCTCGGCGAGCAGGTCGCCTGCCCCGAACTGACCGTCATCGACGACGCCCTCATTCCGGGCGGTCTCGGCTCTCGCCCATTCAGCGGCGAAGGTCTGGCCGGTCGCCAGCGGACAATCGTCGACAACGGCAAGCTGGCGAGCTACTTCCTCGACAGCTACTCGGCTCGCAAGCTGGGCACCAGGCCCAACGGCGGCGGGCAGAGCAACCTCTACATCAAGCCCGGCACGAAGACTCCCGAGGAGATCATCGCCTCGGTGAAGAACGGCCTCTACCTGACGCACGTGTCGGGTCCCGGCTTCAACGGCGTCACCGGCGATTACTCGCGCGGCGCCTCCGGTATCTGGATCGAGAACGGCGAACTCGCTCATCCGGTACAGGAGATCACTATCGCCGGCAACGTGCTCGACATGCTCAAGTCGATCGAAGCCATCGGCAACGACCTGGAGTTCCGCTCTTCGGTCGCCTCGCCGACGCTCAAGATCGGCTCGATGATGATCGCCGGCAAGCAATAACGTCAAGCGATTTCTGCAAGGGGGGACAAGGATTCGTCCGCGCCCCCCGTGCCGGAGGGGTCGGTGATTTGCGTAACCGCATTTCATCGACCCCCTTCGCTTCTTCGCACTGGCGGAAACTTCAACCTGTTGAAGTTTCCGTATCGATGTCATTTATTCAAGGAAAAACGCCATGGACACCATGGGTAAAGTTCTGTTTGCACTGCTGGCAATTGTGATGCTGGTTGGCTGCTTCCTCATGGGCATGCTTCCGGCCTCCGCTGTCAGCGGCGGCGCTTCGAGCGTGCTCGGCTTCGGGTTACTGACAGGCGGCATCATGGCCGGCTTCACTGCCTGGATCGCCTGGATGATTGCAGATATGGAAACGAGGCGCCCTGCGCTCGTCGCCACCATCTGCGGTGCCATCGCCTTCGCCACCACAATGTGGCTGCCGGCCGACACCATCATCAACGGTAAGCAGTACGCAGCCTACGCTCGTCACATCACACCGATTGTGCGCACGTACGTGATCGACAATTTCAATGCGATCGACACGGACGGCACCGGTGTCATCACCGATGAAGAGATGGACGCGGCGCTCAGCAATTTGACGCTTACGCAAGAACAGCGCCAGGCGCTGGAATTCATGCGGAGCAATCAGCACGAAGCCGGGCATGTGATCGGCTCATACACCACGACCACTTACGTCTGGATTTCCACCGGACCGAACGGTCAGGGCTACATGTCACCCGTCATCACAACCCACTACATCTACGGTGTCAGTCGCGGCGATCTGGAAAACTATCCGGAGCGCACGATTGCGAAGTGGCAGAAGTGGTAATGCTCCGGTGACGGATTGAAACCACTGCAGTAAGGCGGGTGCGAGCGTTGTCTCGCATCTGCCTCTGCGGTGTTTTCACTTCGCGCATTTCTTGCTACATGGCGTAGTATTATAAAAAAGGAGGAACATTGCTTGTAGTATGGTGCATGGACATTCTGAAAGTTGGAGCGGGCATGAACTGCAAGACAACAGCAGGTTTGAGCGCCCTCGCGTGCGGCATCGTTTTCGCCTGCGCTGCGACGTTACGTCGTGCCATTGTATTCGGTGCAGGACCGCTGTTGATTTTTGCTTGTGTGGAAACGCAATTTGCAGCAGAAGCAGGCGCGCAGACGTCTCCAAAGGCGCCAAAGACACCGGTGCAATCGCTTGTTCGCCGTGCAGACTACTACAGGGATCACGGCGAGATCGAAAAAGCATTGACTCTCTATTCTCAGGCCATTCAACTAGACAGCAAATCAGCAGATGCTTTTGTCGGCAGAGCGCTTGTCTATGAGGAATTCGGCAAGTTGGACAGGGCGCTGGCGGACTTCACGGCAGCAACCAAAATCGGTGATATAACGCAAAAATCCAATTGGTTGGCAATCCGCAAACGAGCCGATCTCAATCAATCACTTCATCGGTACAAAGAAGCCATCGACGATTACGGCAAGATTATAAAAGCAGCTCCCACTGATGGTTTGTATTTCAGCAGAGGTTCTTGCTACCTGAAATTGAACAATGGTGCTCAAGCTGTAAAAGACTTCGACATGGCATTGAAGATCGGCAAAAAGCGAGCGTCTATATATAAAAAGCGCGGCGATGCCTATTTCCTGCTCGAACAAAATAACAAAGCGCTGGCTGATTACGACATGGCATTAAAGCTAGATCCTGAAGGCGATGAATCAAAAGATGGAAACGAAAACCTTCACCGCGGCAGAGCTGAGATTTACAAGCGTCTGGGCAAACATGATCTTGCGAAAACGGAATTACAGAGAGCGGCCCAGAGAAAAAATGCGAATCTCGATCTGGCCCCATTCTCGACATATGAATTAAGAGCGCCGCGTCAAAGCAAGTGAGCCGGCAATGTTATCTCGCAGGCGGACTCATATCTTCATCGATTTCGCGCAAGGCGATTGTTTCCTCGGCGGCGCGTTTTTTGTCGCCCATTATGAGGATTGCTCCATGATGACGCGCCCGTCGAAACACCAATCGAAAGGACGAGGAGAAAAATAGTCATTGATGTCTTTTTCAAGGAAGCTTTCAATTAAAAACTTGAAACTAGTACTACAGTGATTTACCCGTTATCTTCGCGTCTCTTTAATAAGCAGCCATGCGAAAACGCTCA
>JADYYD010000238.1 GCA_020853845.1 Candidatus Melainabacteria bacterium | reverse complement strand
GCCAGATCCCACATGAGAAAAGGTGTTGCAGCGTCAGTAAGGCTTCCTGCGATGCTCAGAGCGTCGTGGACACCGTCTCTAAATGTGTATTCTGATTCGATTGCATCCGCCTGCGCATTTGAAGCGACTAAAGGCGGCTCAGGGTGAAAGGACTCCTGTGTGCTGTAAGTTGGTGTCATAGCAAATATCTGCCGGCGGCGCATTTCGTCTTTGACCGCATCGCTTTGACTGATGAAAGGCTTGTACTCTTCCTTTTCCTTTGGCTCGCCCTTACCGGAAAGATAAGCTTGAGTGTTTTTGATGATCTCGGCTCTACTCAATTCTTCTTTTGCCGGTTTGGCATCCAAACAATCGGGTGATTTTTCCTGAGCGTGACGTTGATGCCCGCGGTTATGCTCTGGCGCTCTATGTGCGTCTTGCGATTGTTGCTCGCGTTTTTGCGGCGCAGGCGGCCGAGCTTCTTTATCGACTGCAGGAATCGGCTGTGCGTAGAACGAGACAACTCTTTCCACCGACCGGCGCGAAATATCCGAAAAGCCTTGATGCCTGAATTCTTGCCCTTCACTATCGGAGGAGAAAAGGTCATCTTTGAGTACTTTGAACTTTTCATCATCCCAATGCTTCAACATATATGTGACTGATTTTCTCTCTGTATCTGAGAGAAAGCCTCGGCTGAATTCACGTTTTCGATCGTCGAGTTTTAGAGCCTCTTTCAGATCATCTTTATCGATCGTGTTGGGGTCGCCATCCTTGTCACGATGGGAGAGTTTGTTGAAAAATCTACCGTTGGCAGCTTCAAGGTGGAAAGCAGTCTCTATGATGAATTGAGTTTCTTGTGCTTTATCAGCCCTGGTCAAGTCTAAGTCGGACATTTGAGCGTACTCCATTAGTGCCTTGGGACACATGTCCCGGGCTGGGTAAGGGGATTGAAATCGACTTGCAGAGAAATTAGCGGGAATTTCTAACGGAGTTATGGCAGGACATCACCAATCAATATCAATAAGCCGGAAAAGCCGAGGCAAGATCAGGCTGCATCATTCATGTGAACAACTGAATTAAGTCTGTGCGGTAAGGAAGGCATCCAAGCCGCCTTCCAGAAGCTCTTTCACATCTTTTAGAAACTTAGCGGCCATACCGCCATCCATGCATCTCTGGTCGAAAACAAGAGAAAGCGTCATCATCGGTCTTACCACTATTTGATCGTCTTTGACTACTGCTCTTTCCTCGATCTGGCCGACGCCGAAAGTGGAAGTACAAATGCATGGTCCAGTCACTGCCTTGACTCCGTACTTGCCGAGAGAACTGACACCGAATGTTGCTTTTACGGATCTCATACGCAGCCAGGGAGATAAATCAGCCACCTGAAAAAAAATCTGTCTCAGAATCCAGGGCATTTTCGAAAATCTGTTTTCGAGATTCAATTGCGGATGACTCTCAAGAGAGTCCTTAGAATAGTGATTCAACTCGCTCATGATCTGCTGCAAAGGCTTGTTTGCAGGATCATCAACAGTGCCAAGAAAGACGGCCGGTATCGATTCGACAAACCTCTCTACTGTAAAACCGGCGGCAATATTCTCAAAAGTGGCAATTTGCCCCCAGGGAAGATAAACCGACCTCGAAGCTGGATACTGTCGCTGCGCAATCGCTATTGCTTTGAGAAGCACCGCGGTTTCTGTAAGCCTAAGACCAAGCGCACTGGATTTCTTTTTCAGCGAGTGCACATAGGTCATATCGACATCGAAAAAAATGGTTACGGGCAGCGCCTTGCGCCCAAGCGTCGTTATTAAGTCGATAATATTCCAACGACAGCGCTCAAGTGATGAATAAGTAATAGATCTGCGCGGCATCGCTGTGTTCATAATGAACGGCTTTGATTGCTGATGCGCGCCGCCTCATGCATCTTTTCTGAAAGTCTCCAGGATACGCTCTAAAAGCAAAGCAAGGTTGAGAACAAGTTGTGGCAGTTTTTCTTCAAGGGCCGGGCTGATTTTATCCTTCCAATTCACCTCGCCTATTTCCACGCCGAAGAAAATCAATCGCCTTGGCAAAGTGCCAAGCTGTTTGGCAAGCTTGAGTTCATCGGCAACAGATAAGCCATGGGTAGAATTGATGTTCAACCCCGGCTGATCGAGAACGCCGTTCAAATCCATGATCGTGACAGAGCCCGGCGACCGACCATCACACGTAGAGTCGATTATGACTGCAGCCCTGTGTCCCTTCAGGCAATCGCTCAAGTAGCTGGTAAAGGGGCCCAGATCGAATCGGCAGGCATCTTCCAAAACTCTTTCCGGTAAATTGTCACAAAGAGCTACCGATATTCCGTCATCTCCTCTCAATGAATTGCCCACCGTGACGATGCAGAGGCCGGTCGGCTCTGCCAGCGTGGAATGCCTGCACGTGGGAACCGGCGGTAATTTTCTTGCATACATCTTCAATTTTAAAACCTGTGAATACGGCTATTTTTGCAATTCTTTAGTCATTGTGCGCGTTGAGGCACAACTGGGTATGATCCTCAGGTATGATTCGCGCTCTTTAGATATTTAAGAAAGACACTTATGAAAGTGCCGGACGTTGTGCTGATGAGATACCAGTTCAGGCAGCGCTTTCAAGTTCCCTTGCGCGCCTGTCGATCCTCGAGGTACTGGGCTCTGCACCGATGTGTTTGAGCAGTTGAGAATATAGAGCCAGGCATGCGCCTGTATCTTCCAATGGTGCTTCCCATCGTAAAGAGTCGGCATTGCGGCAGAAAGCTTGAGCAATTTCGAACATGCCCTTTGAGCAATAGACATCGGCAAGATTGTTCAGCGTATCCGATTCGCTTTCAGAGCTTTCCTCACACTGATGTGCTTGCCTCTCCTCGGCCGCCTTTTTACAAATGTGCCTGGCTTCTTCATATCGTCCTTGAGCACAAACACTCATGCCCAGCTCGTTTGACACGTAAGAGTATTGTTTTTGCAGGGAACTATCGCTTGCCAAAATAGCCAGTGCTTCCTTAAACAAACTTTCTGCCTCGGAGTAATTTCCTATTCGATACAAGCAGTGAGCCAAAAGAATAATGGAAGATGCAAGAGAATTGCCAGTTTGACTGGACGACTTGCGAGCAAAACTCAGATGCCTTCTTAGATATACACTGGCGCTGTCCATGTCGTTCATCACCCAGCTAAGGCAAGCCAGGCGGACAGTACAATCATCGGCAGCTTGAGAATCGAAACCGAAAAGCTCGTCGATCAGTGAAAGAATCCTTTTTTCTTTTTCTCTGGCCTGACCGATTTTTCCCATAAGACAGAATGAAAAGGCGATTTCTTGCAGAATCAAGATCGAAGTTGCCTTCTGGAGCGTATGAGGAGAATTCAGCATGGAAAGAGCTCGATAATAAAGGCTCAAAGCATCGGAAAATTCATTCGTTTCTCGCTTGACTCTCGCATATGCAACAAGCAGAGTGACAAATGACATGTCCCTACTATGTTTTTCTTCTTCGAATTTGTTCAACACACTGGTCAGGATTTCCTCTGCTTCCTGATAAGAACCCATTTCATATGCTCTCCGACCGGCTTCTACACAAGGATCCCATTGATCGGAAAAGTTACTCATAAGAACGTCCTCGCGAGTAGAAATGTGAGCTTGTCTTTATATGTTGAAATCAGTCACACGTTAAGACATCCTTCATCTGGACTATTTCGCGAGGTACCCATCATTCCAGGGGATGGTGACTTCCAGGCGCCCACCCCCTAACCGGACTTGCTGCTGTTTCATCCAATCAAAGGAATCGACTTGGTCGGTTTAGACAAAATGTCCGCGATTGTGGCTTTGGAAAAGGTCTCTTCGATAATTGCGGTGGCTCCATCGATCTCTTTATGTAAGGCACAAAGATTAGTTCCATGTGCTTCCAAGCCGAGTGGGCAGGTGCGAATCCTGCGCACAGGATCGACCGCATTGAGTATTTCAAGAATGGTCATTTTATCCGGCGCTTTGGTCAAAATGAAACCACCGCCGAAACCACGTTGCGACTTTACCAGATTAGCTTTGCCCAGAGCACGCATGACTTTGGACAGGTAAGCGGAAGGCACCCGGGTTGCTTTGGATATCTGCCGAGTTGTGAATGCAGAGTCCTTATTCATGGCTAGAAACACGATTGCTCTTAACGCATATTCGGCAGTTTGAGAAATCATGCTGCACTGCCCTCCGCTTTGCGAGGCATCGCTGGCGCTTACTTTGCTGTCATGCAGGATTGATCGTTGCCGCTGCCGGCACCAAAGAGTTCAATTGCCCTGGGAAAGAGGATGTTGTTTTCCTTGTGGACATGCTGGTGCATCTCCAGCTCGAAACGGGCAAGTGAATGGAAAAGTTGCTTGTAAGAATTGCAGGCATCCTCCGGAGGAGTATAAGAATTGGTCAACTTTCTCATTTTCTCCATCGTTTCGCCTGCCGAATCATGCTCCATCATCATCACACCAATAGGATGCTCGATTCCGCCGCCACAACCAAATGAGATTGGCTTGTTCTGCGACTCACGCTGAGCAATGGTGGGGAAAAGAATCATTTCTTCTTTCTGCATGTGAAGCTCTAACTCTTCTTTAAATGGTGCAAAGACCTTGAGCAACTCAACAACCTCCGGGTGATTTTCACCATGGCGCAGCGCTACCTTTTCGGAAAGAGCCAGAATTCTTCCCAGTTCGTATTTCAAAGGATTGTGATATACGCTCACGATATGGTCGATTAGATCCTTCAGGCTGACTTGTGTCCAGTCAAGTTCCGGCGTCGGAACATTATTTGTTATAACGTCGGCCAGCTTTTTTACAACCTGATCAACGTCAAGTCCTTTTTTTCGACAAGCTTCCTCAAGCGAAATTTTGCCGCCGCAGCAATAGTCGATGGATAGCTGTTCGAAGATGCAGGCGCTGGCAGGATGTTGAGCAACCACTTCACCAACCGACATTGCCTTAGAGATTGCTTGACCGGAGTTGACCGGTGCCACCGGTTTCTTGTTTCCATGCCCTACGCAGGTGCTTTCATAAATTGGCAAACTGACACACGTGCAAGGCTGGAACATATCCTTTCCAGAATTGCACTCAGGACAACGCCAAGCCTCATTTAAAGAGGCGAATTCTACAGAAGGAGCAATGTTCTGTCTCGGCTCTCCTTGAGCTTCATCATAAATGTAGTTGCAGACCGTACAGATAGTTTTTGCGTTTGACATATTGGCCTCCACCGCATCGGACGAATTGGACATCTATGTCCAGATTATTCCTTTTCCCCGGCAGCATTATCGTTCTATAGGATGATTCCGGTTCGGCATTGATGATTTCGCGGTTGCAGACCAATAAATTGATACGTTATTTTGCGCGGCGGAATTCTTCGCAGGGTTGTTTTTTTCAAAGTGCCTACCTTGAAGTGAACGCAGATTGTCCAGAGTTCTGCAAAGCCTGGTTTGCATTTACAGTTGGTATCGAACTTGAGGATGATTTGTGCAGGCGAAAAAACGCAAAGAATGTGGATACCCAGGTCCAAATTCCTTCTTCAGATGGATTCGCCGTGCAACTCACAGTTGGGAGAATCTAGCCAAAGATTGCAGTTGCGGTCTCAGGAGGAAAATTGTTTATCGACTGCCGGAGAGTGAACTTTAATACGCCGCTGGAGCGGCGAGTCTTAAATCATTCGATTTTCATACTGGCTTCAGTTCTAGCATCATCATCGACAGTTACTGCCGAGGCGCAGGAAGCATCGACACTTTTCAATGAAAAATGCTCCGGCTGTCACAGCATTGGCGGAGGTAATCTGGTCGGTCCGGATCTGGCCGACTCAGCAAAGTGGAAAACAGAAGACCTCAGGTCGGCTATAAAAAGAATGGAAGAAAATACCGGTCCCTTGCCTGACGCTGAAGTCAGCGCTTTGGTTGACTTCCTGAAAAACTCCAAGGCAGCAAAAAAAACAGAAACGTCAGGACAAAGCGAAAGCAAAACTTCGCCGGAAAAGCCGGTCTACGACGGCAAAGGCACGAGCCAAGAGACAATCGCTCCTGCTACTGAGGCGAACGCATCCGTAAGCCAAAAACCTTTACTTGTTGAGCCCGGGTCAATCGAGAAAGGACGCAGACTGTTCAATGGGGAATTAGCATTCAAGAATGGTGGATCGTCCTGCATAGCTTGTCACAGTATTCATGGCAATGGCGGCAACTTAGCACCGGACTTGGCGACAGTTGCTCAAAAGATGCCACCGGCAGCGCTGATTTCAGCCTGCGAGAAAACTCCATACAAAGTGATGAAAGCCGCATACAGAGAGCACCCTGTGGTGCATCAAGAAGCGGTCGACCTGACAGCATATCTAGGCTCGCTTAATACAGATCCGCCCGGCAAGCAAAAGACGGCCCCGGTTGCGCTGATTGCAATAAGCCTGGCAGGGCTTACTTTCGCCGGTATTGCCTTTGGATATCGCAACAGAAAGAAGAGCGCACGTTCGATGCTTAAGAGGAGAGATTGAGATGGCCTGGATCAAAGATGTTTTCGCTCCCAAGCAAAGACAGTGGGAAGACTTCTACCGCAACCGCTGGCAGTACGACAAGATCGTGCGCAGCACCCATGGTGTCAATTGCACAGGTTCGTGCAGTTGGAACGTATATGTCAAAAACGGGATCGTGACCTGGGAATTGCAGGCGCTTGATTATCCGACCATAAGCAAAGACATTCCGCCTCACGAGCCGCGTGGCTGTCAAAGAGGTATCTCCTGCTCCTGGTATTTGTATTCTCCTTTGAGAGTCAAGTATCCATACATGCGCGGTGTGCTCCTTGATCTGTGGAGAGAAGCAAAAGAAAAACATCCGGGCGATCCTGTCGAAGCATGGAATTCAATTGTTAACGACAAAGAGTTAAAACAGAAGTATCAGGATGCCAGAGGGAAAGGCGGCTTCAGGCGCGCAAACTGGGCTGAAGTCAATGAGCTGATGGCGGCTGCGAATATTGCCACCATTAAAAGATACGGCCCGGATCGCATAGTCGGCTTTTCTCCAATTCCGGCCATGTCCATGGTTAGTTATGCTTCCGGCGCTCGCTTCTTGCAGCTCATGGGAGGAGTCTGCCTCTCCTTCTATGACTGGTATTGCGATTTGCCTCCCGCATCTCCTGAAATCTGGGGAGAACAAACGGATGTTGCCGAGAGTGCTGATTGGTTTCACTCGAAATTTGTTGCTGTCGTAGGCTCGAATGTGCTTATGACCCGCACGCCAGACGCGCACTTTCTTGTCGAAGGACGCCATCGCGGCTCAAAAGTAGTTGTTTTCTCGCCGGACTTTTCGCAAGTATCAAAGATCGCAGATGAATGGGTGCCGATACATCAAGGGCAAGATACTGCTTTCTGGATGGCGGTAACTCATGTGATTTTGAATGAATTCTATTGCCAGAGAAAAGTTCAGTATTTTAGCGACTATGTAAAAAAATACAGTGACATGCCGTTTCTCGTGCTTCTGGACAAGAACAAAGACGGCACCTATTCAGCAGGCAAATTGCTGAGAGCATCACAGGTCAAAGAAACAAAAGACGAAGAAAATGCCGACTGGAAAATGTTCGTTTGGGACGGCAAGACCAAAAAGCTTGCTCTGCCGAAGGGCAGTATCGGCCATAGATGGCAGAAGAAAAAGGGTGAGTGGAATCTCAAGCTTGAAGATTCAATAACAGGAAAAGAAATAGACCCGGTTCTCTTGTTGCATCAAGATGCCGAATCAGGCTTGCAATCAGTTCCGGTAAAAATCTCTGACTTCTCCAATTTCAAAGACGAGGCTATCGCCATCCGCAATGTGCCTGTGCATGAAGTGGAAACGATAGACGGACCACGTTTTGTCACGACGGCTCTGGAGCTGATGCTGACGCAATATGGAGTAGAGCGCGGACAAGACGGAGACTATCCGCAAAACTATGACGACAATGAGCGCCCTTACACTCCGGCATGGCAGGAAAAATTCACAGGCATCAATGCTTCAGTAGTGGTGAAATTCGCTCGTGAATGGGCGAAAACAGCGGAAGTGAGCCAGGGCAAATGCAGTGTCATTATCGGCGCCGGCGCCAATCACTGGTACCACAATAATTTGATTTACCGGTCAATTATTGCGCCATTAATCCTGTGCGGATGCGTAGGAGTAAATGGCGGCGGCTTGAATCATTATGTCGGTCAGGAGAAACTGGCACCGCAGGCATCCTGGGCGCCCATCGCATTCGGCACGGACTGGGCGGGTCCACCCAGATTGCAAAATACTCCGTCATTTCATTACATACACTCGGATCAATGGCGTTATGACACAAACTTCGATGATGTCTGTGCCGTCAGCGATCCAGAACATTCAATGGCGCACGGTCACACAGCAGACAAACAAGCACAAGCGGTGCGGTCTGGATGGTTGCCTTGCTATCCGCAATTCACCGAAAGCAATCTGTCTCTAGTTGAAGATGCAGTTTCAAAAGGAGCAAAAGACGACAAAGAAATAATCGATAGTGTCATCGGGAAACTGAAAAACAGGTCGCTCAAATTCTCGATGGAAGATCCGGACAATCCGGAGTCTTCTCCCAAGGTCTGGTACATCTGGCGAGGAAATGCCTTGCTCGCCTCTGCCAAGGGACACGAGTATTTCCTCAAGCATTATCTGGGCACTCACAACAATGCAATTGCAGAGGAAGCAGCAAAAGAGCTGGTCAAGGAAGTGACTTGGCACGACAAAATAGAAACCGGAAAAATGGAACTGATTGTCGACCTGAACTTCCGCATGGATTCCTCTGCGTTGTATTCAGACATTGTGCTTCCTGCAGCTACATATTATGAAAAACATGATCTGAACACTACCGACATGCATTCCTTTATTCACCCTCTGCAGCCGGCAGTGCCTCCTTGCTGGGAGTCCAAGAGCGACTGGGACATTTTCAAAGGCATTGCTCAGGCGACTTCGCTCATGAGTGAGAGATATCTTCCTGAGCCCGTAAAAGAAATAGTGGCATCACCTTTGATGCATGACACACCTGCTGAGATCGCTCAGTCAAAGGTCTTGGACTGGGCAAAAGGAGAATGCGAACTTATTCCCGGCAAGACGATGCCGAACTTGAAGATAATTGAAAGAGATTATCCCAACGTATTCAACAAGTTCATATCTCTCGGACCGGTAGTGCGCAACAACGGACTTGCAGTCCATGGCACGCATTATGATGTCGATGACATCTATGACCATTACATGCAATCCAATCCGACAGAGACCTGGGGCGGAAAAACTTATCCATCTCTGAGACAGGACTTGAACGCTTGCGAATTGATACTGCTTCTGGCAGCCGAGACCAACGGAGAGCTCGCCTATCGAGCCTTCCAGGCCGAGTCCGTTAAAACCGGCATCGACCATAGCCACCTGGCCGCCGACACAAGGGGAGTCAGATACTCGTTCAGCGATCTAAGGGCGCAACCTAGACGTCTTTTGACTACGCCCTTCTGGACAGGAATAACCACAGAAGGAAGGACTTATTCTTCTTACTGCCAGAACGTGGAGGAGGAAATTCCCTGGCGGACTCTTACAGGCAGACAGCACCTCTATCTCGATCACGAGACATACATAGCTTTTGGCGAGCACCTGCCTACTTTCAAACCGCGTCTTACACAACACGCAGCACGAGATCTGGAAAAGTCCGCCAAAGATGGTGGATCGCTCATTCTCAATTATTTGACGCCGCATGGCAAGTGGCATATTCACTCTACATTCGGAGACACGCTTCGGATGAAGACGTTGTCTCGAGGCGTAGAGCCTATCTGGATCAATGACAAAGATGCAGATCTGATCGGTGTTTCAGACAATGACTGGGTGGAAGCATTCAACGATCATGGCGTCGTTTGCACAAGAGCATGTGTAAGCGCTCGCATTCCCAGAGGAATTGCTTTCATCTATCACTCTCCTGAGCGCACGGTGTCGGTGCCCAAATCGAAAGAGCGCGGCATGCGCAGAGCAGGCGGACACAACAGTCTGACAAGGACGAGGCTGAAGCCGTTGTTTATGATCGGCGGCTACGCTCAATTCACCTATGCCTTCAATTACTGGGGACCGCAAGGTGTGAACAGGGACACTTTCGTTGTCGTCAAACGCATGGATAAGGTGGAGTTCTAGTCATGGATATACGCGCACAAGTATCAATGGTTTTTCACCTGGACAAGTGTATCGGTTGCCATACCTGCAGCGTTGCTTGCAAGAATGTCTGGACCGACAGACCCGGCGCTGAATACATGTGGTGGAATAATGTCGAGACAAAGCCGGGCACAGGATATCCTACTCTCTGGGAAAATCAGGACCACTACAAAGGTGGATGGAAACTCACTGGCAATAACAACTCGAAAAAGCTGGAGCTAAAGAGTCAAAACAAACTGGATTCCTTTATCAAGCTCTTCTACAATCCCAATCAGCCCGGGCTTGAAGATTACTACGAGCCGTGGACGTACAAATATGCCGAGCTTTTCGACAGCGAACTGGGCACCGATCAACCTACTGCCATTCCTGTTTCCCAGGTTACCGGCGAGCCCATGGACATCGAAGCAGGGCCGAACTGGGACGACGATCTTTCCGGCTCTCCAATTTATGCGGAAAATGACATGAATCTGGAAGGTTTGACAGACGAAGAGCGAGAGCAACTTTTCGAGATTGAAAGAATCTCGATGATGTATCTGCCCAGAATCTGCAATCATTGCGCTAATCCAAGTTGCGTAGCGTCATGTCCTTCCGGGGCTTTATACAAGCGCGGAGAAGACGGGATTGTTCTTATCAATCAAGATGTTTGCAGAGGATGGAGAGCTTGTATTTCTGCCTGTCCTTACAAAAAAATCTATTACAACTGGAAAACAGGCAAATCGGAAAAATGCATTCTTTGCTATCCAAAACTGGAAACAGGACAAATACCTAACTGTTTTCAATCTTGCGTTGGCCGCATTCGCTACCTGGGTGTTTTGCTGTATGACGCAGACCGTGTGGCCGATGCCATGAAAGTACCGGATCATGCCCTTGTAGAGTCTCAGCGCAGCGTCATTCTCGACCCCTTCGATCCGTCCATCATAGAAGGCGCCAAGAAAAATGGAATCAGCGACGAATTTATCAAAGCCGCGCAACTTTCTCCTGTCTACAAGTATGTAATGACCTGGAAAATAGCGCTGCCCTTGCATGTCGAATACAGAACCATGCCGATGCTATTCTATGTCCCGCCACTACTGCCGGTGATGGGCAAGTATGAAAACGGTGTGTACGACAATCCCGTGGATGAGTTTTTCACCTGTCTTGAGAAATCTCGACTGCCTATCAAATATCTGTCGAAGCTATTCAGCGCAGGAAACGAAACCATTATCGAATCGGTGATGAAGAAACTGATGGCGGTTCGATACTACAAGAGATCAATCGAAATGTCCGACCTCGACATTGTTACGGTCAGCCGCATGATGAGAGAAGGCAATACGACACCGCAAGAAGCGGAAGCTATTTATCGATTGACTGCTTTGCCGACAATCGATGAGCGCTTTGTCATTCCCGAGATCCAGAGGGAAGAGGCAATAGAGAACAACTGCAACCCTGAGATTTGCAAGGGTTCCTGTGGTTTAGGCATGAATCAAACGCCAGGGAGGGGGTTATGAGTATAAAGGCCGGCAATGGTCTAACAGACTTCAATTTTTCATCATCCGCCGGGACAAGAAAAGGCATCGCGCTGTCACAACTGGGCCAGCTTCTTGCGTACCCACATGGTGAATACTTATCACTTTGCAAAACAGTCATATCTTCGCTGACAGAGAGGTATGAGCAGGCCGCAAATCATCTCAAACAATTCGTCGCTATTCTTGAAAAAAAGAGGCTGGCGGAATTGGAAGAGTTGTACACCAGAACATTCGACCTGGCAGCCCTGACCAGTCCTTACATAACAGGTTATATATATGGTGACGAGAATTTCGACAGAGGCACACTTATGGCGGTGCTGGGAGAAGAATACGAACGAGCCGGTTTCGACCGGCAAGGCGAATTGCCAGATCATCTCTCGGTCTTGCTCAGATTCTGTAGTTGGTTGGACGAAGAAACGCTTGAAGAACTCATTTCATATTGCTTGAAACAGCCCGTGTCAGAAATTGCCGGGCAACTCAAACAAGCAGAGAGTCCCTACTTTCACCTGGTGGCTGCGGTTCAATCAATTCTTGTCGAAAATGACTCTGGTGGAAGAAAGAAAGAAAACATATCTGCAAAAAAAACTGTTGAAACCACAGCCAAGAAAAGCTGCGGATTATTGAACGGAGTCACAAGTCATGATTGATACTCTGCTCTTTGTTGCATTGCCATATTTAGCTCTCTTTGTGGGCATCTTCGGATCGATTTACAGGATTCGGACAGCTCCGCTTACCTATTCATCACTTTCCTCGCAGTTCTTGGAAAATAAAGGACTCATGTGGGGCTCGCTTCCCTGGCACATCGGCATCACTATTATTCTGGCCGCTCACATAATTGCCTTTCTTTTCCCCGGGCTCTGGCAAAGCATCGTCTCTCATCAGCAAGTGCTCTATGCAATGGAATCCATAGGACTGTGCTTGTCTATTTTGTGCTTGCTGGGTCTGCTTGTATTGGGTTTGCGCCGGCTGACTTCGCCAAAGCTTCAGGCTGTGACAACGACCATGGATCTGGTCATCATCCTGCTTTTGCTGCTGCAAGTCGGCCTTGGCGCCGCCATTGCCGTACATTGTAAATGGGGCAGCGCCTGGTGTTCCGGAACCACGACACCATATGTCTGGAGCATCATAACTTTTCAGCCGGACGTTTCGTACATTAGCGAGATGCCTCTTTTGGTAAAGGCTCACATAGTAGGTGCCTGGCTCTTTATTCTGGCAATTCCGTTTTCACGGTTGATTCATATGTTTGCGGTCCCGGTGGAATACTTATTTCGTCCACCGCAAAATGTGGTGTGGACCAATTCACGTAAACTGGAGTCGCAAGATCAAGCATTCGTCAAAGAAGAAGCACGTCGACATTTTCTCTGGGCATTTTCCGGTATCGCCCTTGGTGGTTTTCTCCTCTCCGTTGGAACATTCAGAAATGTGTTCTCTTTCTTCTTCGGACCGCGTCTGGAGCGCAAGGTAGAGACGGAACTAATGGAAACAAGGCTCTCAAGGCTCGAATCGACGGTCGGTCAAAGAAAGCTGGAGCTGGAAAGACAAGCATCGAATTACATACTTGTCGGAAAGTTGACGGATTTAAATGCGTCAAACGGCAAATACTTCATTGACTTCAGTATGCAACCGGCAATCGCTTTCAAAGGCAAAGACGAAATGCCGCTGTTAATCAGCGCCAAGTGCACTCACTTAGGTTGCACCGTCGGCAATAAAGTGGACGACAAAGGTCGAATTCTTTGTCCCTGCCATGTCTCATACTTCGATATCGTCTCCGGCGAGCCGAACGCAGAAGCCCCTGCCAAAGCACCGCTTCCTCACCTGGGCTGGGTGATTATGGATGAGAAAGGAAGTGTTCTGGCCAGGCGCGATTCTAAAGGAAAGTCTCAAGGTTCCGTCTCAGCAGAGCAAAGAGAATCTGCACGTGTATACATCGCGAAGAACCAGGAGGAAACGACGTGATAGACCTGGATAAAGCGGCACACAAAGTAAGTGGCTTTCTAAGTGAGCGAATCCCCGTGGAAAAGCTCAACTTCCACTCGATGGTCGAGAAAAAAGAAGTTCCCATACACAAGATGAGCTGGGGATATTACACCGGCGGCTTGACCATGTTTTTTTTCCTGATCCAGGTAGTAACAGGGCTTTTCCTTCTCTTTTACTATCAACCTACTGTCAGTGACGCTCACGTTTCAGTTGAATACATCAGCCACTACGTAGCCGGCGGCGCACTCATACGAAACATGCACGCCTGGTCGTCGTCCTGCATGATCTTTTGCGCCATGGTTCATTTGTTGACGGCATTTGCTATGAAGTCATTCGAAAAGCCCAGAGAAATTACGTGGATTGCCGGCGTGCTCTTGCTTTTCATCACGTTCACATTCGGATTCACCGGTTATCTTTTGCCCTGGAATCAGATTGCAGTCAATGCCACCAAGGTCGGCTTGCAGTCGGTGGAATACGTCGGTCAATATCTGCCGGGACAGCTGGCGGATGTACCGAGAATTCTAAGAGAGACTTTTCAAGGCGAGGCCAGTGTAGGGCAGTCAACTCTGGGCAGATTCTATGCACTGCATGTGGTGATATTGCCGCTTTTGCTCGCATCGCTTTTGGGCTTGCATCTTTTGATGGTACAACTGCATGGCATGAGTCAGGGCGTCGATAAGCCGGCAAAGAAAGCAGAAAAATTCATCAGCATCTTTGTGTTCAAAGATCTCAGCTTATGGGCCACGGTTTTTCTCGCTTTGTTCGTGGTCGCACTTTGCATACCATTCGACTCATTCCTGCCGTTTCCACTTCTGGCGCCATTCAATGCGCTGGGCTCGACACCACAGGGAATCAAGCCGGAGTGGTACTTCTTCTTTGTCTACTACCCTCTGGAACTGCTTCCTTTCTGGGTCATTTTGCTGGCCAGCATGGTTGCTGTGGCAGTGCTGATTTTCGCTCCCTGGATTTTCAAAGGGACCAGCAGGCGCACGCTGGGTTTCATTACTCTTTCGGCGTCCGCATATCTGGTGGTAATGACAGTTTTTGGCGAGCAGATTTATGAGTTTTTCAAACACTGATAAGGGGACAGAGAAGTGAGCCTTTGTACAACAAGAAAACATCTGCTTGATCCGGCTGAGCCTGCGCTTGGCGCAAGTGGTTTTGCAGTATTCGCAGCTCTTGCCTGCTGTACATTCTTTTCTCTACCGGCATTTTCCTATCCGGAGTTTCAGGAGTTCGTGGAAAAACACTCACACAAAACCGTCAATTGTGCGATGTGTCATACGAATGAAAATGGACCGGTCGGCGAAGGAAAAGGACAAATCGGATCATTGAGCCCGGATGAAATGAAACGATTGAATTCGGCAAGGGGCGCCCTGGAAGCTGGTCAAAACGTTGACAGCCCTATTTTGAACAAGTTCGGCAATGAAATCATAAAGGCAATTGGCAAAAAGAAATTTGTACAGCTCAAAGGCGACCCGTCTAAATTATTCGACGCCTTGCCCGGCAAAAGCGACCTCGATGGTGACGGCATACCGGACGCTCAAGAATACATGGATGGAACCGACACCTTGAACAAATTCCACGGAGATCCAGGCAAGCTGTTCTTCGTCAATTTGAGTAGATACAAGCTTCATATTGTTCTTGCCATCATCGCAGTGCTTTCACTCAATTTCGGACTGCTTCACCTGGTGAAAGGCATCTCTATTCTGCAATCGAAAAAGGGTGGCTGAACAATAAATTTGTTCCGGAATAGTTGATCAAAAGAACAAATCTTCCGGGAGATTTGCTTCAATAGCCCCTTGAAAAAATTTCAGAGCACCGATAAACCAGCAGACTGTGCCTGCGGCAACCAGTACCAACCCTGTCTTTCCAGCAATGGAGAGTTCCGCTCCAAAATCGGTGGTAAAGCCCGCCATGCAATATGCGACTATGCCGACGATAGAGACAAGAAAACCAATAACAATCAGTAATTTTCCAAGTTTGATATTGGACACGGAAGAGACTTTCTGTTTGTCCTGCTTCGTCTGTATCAGGTTCGCATAAGCGTCCATCGCGCGTCCGGCATCTGGCATGTACCCTTCATTCAGCGTCATCGTTTTTACCCTCCAGAGTGTTTGTTGCGGACCTATTTGTGTACAAAACGGCAAGTAAGATCGCAAAGAGCGGCCTTTGAATCATGGTCAAAAAGGTAATCAACCAAGCGATCAGTCCCGCCAAAAGAAACACGCGTGCAATACAAGCCATAGGGGCGATTTCTAGAATTTCCCCGAGTCTCAGCGTGCATACGGAATACATCCCCAGGGGAAAGACCAGTCCCCAGTAAAGCGGATCGTAGGTGAACTTGAAACGCTGCACACCATGGCGCCAAAGGCCCAGGCAAAGGAGCATGGGTATCCACCAGGTGGCTGTAGCCCAATACATTGTGGTCAAGCCCTTAATAAAGGGAATCATGGCAGTGACGGGTGAAACTTCAGCATATGCCCTTATCAGCTCGGTGCCAGCCAAAGTGGTTATGGCCATTGCGCCCATGTTGATCCAATACGGGGGAACCAGATCCCCTGGCTCGAAGCGGAAGAACATGTACCGGTAAAAGATCAGTGAGATGAGCCATACATAAAGCATTCCGCCGAACAACCAGAACGAAAGAAGGAGCAAGGTCGACAATTCCGCGGTGAAAACCAATGGTTTGAGCTGACATCCAAGAACGCAAACGGACTGCGTGGCTACTACCGAGACCAGCCATCCGCCGTTGATCCCGTCCTCAATCGATGGTTTCTGTTGAAGAACGACCAACAGAACAAAAATCGTGTAGGTCGAGACGAGCCAAAGCAAAAGCCCGGCCCACCATAGGTAGTGCGCCAGCCGGTCTACCTGGGACAATTGATAGACCTGGCATCCGAGGACGTTGGTGGCAGCCACTACTGTGAAAAATCCGAAAGCGCGTTTGTGAGAAGACCAGTCAGCAAAGAATTGCGCTGGAAACTTCCATGCTCGAATTGAGAAAAGGATCAGCAGCACGCAGTAAGCGGGCACGTTGATAAAAAAGAGAAACTGCGCTGCCTGGGGGAGCCCAAATGATTGGCAGGCCAATGAAACTATTCCGGTAGCCATGACTAGCGCGAAATAAGCGGGGTGCAGTTCGGCTATTCGCTTGGACACATGAGCAAGCGGGAAAACGAGAGCATTTCCTCTG
>JADYYD010000237.1 GCA_020853845.1 Candidatus Melainabacteria bacterium | reverse complement strand
GCGATGAAACGCATTTCCGAGTTGCCGCTAGACAAACAATTTGAAGTTATCGGCAAAGGGCTGGTCACTTTCAATAACAGCATAGAGAATTCCAAACGAGAAATAGCAATAGGCACCACCATCGGTGCCGTTCAAGGAGTCGGCAATACCTTAATCGGCGTAGTCAATTTTGCTCAATTTACCGGCGACACGATCGTGTTCGCTGCGGACATTGCAACCAACAACCCACGCTATTTGCAAACGGCAGACAAAGTTGGCGAAGCAATCGGAAAGACTTTGGTGACTGGCGTCAAACTTTTCAGCATCGCCGATGCGTACTGCCAGGCTGTTGACCAGTCTGGAGACTACGCAAAACCATTCACTGATTTGCAAACAATGGGTCGTGAGTTCAACCGACAATGGATGGCACTTCCTGAGAGAGAACGCGCTCGTATGGCTGCGCAATTCACAACGGAAATGGGCGCCAATTTTGCCCCCGTTGTCGGCGCGTCAAAACTCGGCAAAGCGGAGAAGCTTGTAGAAACGCTTGAGGAGATCGGCTCCGGCGTCAACGGTCTGAAAAAAATCGAAGCGGAAGAAAAATATATAAAATCAGTTGCCGGACTGATCGAAGACCTCGATAAATCGAATTTTGTTCGCCGCAGTGAAGCCATTGAGGAAAAGCTTCCGCGGCAATTCCCGCAAGAAGTTTTTGAAGATCAAATACTTCCGAGATTGCCCAAGGAAGTATCGCCGGGTTTTGTCAGCAGACTGTATTCTGAGATCGACAAAATGCCTTCACTAGAAAAATTCATTTTGAAGAAACTGTCCGATTTCAGGCCCCTTACCGCCCTTGCAGCAGAAGGCAAAGACCAAAGCCTTATGCGGACGCTGGGAGCATTCGTAAAAGAGAACGACGAGTTCTTTATAAAAATCGGTGAGCACGTTTGGCAAAACAATGAATGGCAGGTTGCACAATTCATCGAGCACAGCCTCCGGCATGAAATTGGACATGCCTTCAATGTTCTATTTAAAGATGCTGGCGAGGCGCTCTCCGATCTTCCTGCGTTTCGTCGAACGATGATGAAAGAGTTTCGCGCGCTTTCTCAAGACGACAAAGCAAAGCTGTTCTCCAGATTTGAAGTAAAAGACAAATCGGGAAAAGTAATTGATTACAAATGGGGTGAACTGGCCGATGAGGTTTTTGCAGACACCTTTGCGCATGCGCGCGCAAAGATACCTATAGATCTTGAGTTCAATCGGCTTATGGGAGAGAAGTTCAAAGAAACGACTAAACTTGTTGACCGACTCGTTGGCGAAATTGAAAAGGACTTTACCCCGCAGAAAGAGGCAGAGATGCTCGAAATGTGGAATCAGCAGCGAACTCTTCTAAAAGAGGCAAGAAAAAAGAAGTGATCATTTCGCAAGAAGATAATCTATAAAGTAGGAGACAGCTCCTTCCAGCCTGACAACAAGAGGAAAAGACAAATTGCTCCCTGACATACCTGATACGTTTCCATTTCATTCAACGCAGCTTATGTCACAGCCGCTCGACTGCCTCTTTGACATTAAATCGCTAAGTGGCAGATGCCTCACTCTGGAGACATTCGAAAATTCTGATGATGATTCCAAGATCTACGCATTTTCATTGATGATCGTTGACTTCACGCCTGCGATAAACGCGCATCATTTTATGGATGAGGAAGAAGAGCGTTTGGGGCGCATCGGAACACTGGCGAAACTTTCATTTTCGGCCGGTGAACGCATCATCGCGACAATGCACACGCACCAGCATGTTCCATCAGAAAGGACTGTTTTTTACTCAATTTTGCGCGACAGTCTAGTGCATCGCATCGCAGTTTCTCTCTCCGGCTGCGATCAAGATGATGACGGGTATGCAATGACTGAAGAGCTGGTCACTTCGATCATGCACATGTACAGGAACGTTAATGTGAGAACTTAGGTCTTCAGAAGTCTACGCCGGGTGCGGCGCCTTCATCCTGGACCACGCCGGAAACTTGCATGCTTTGCTCTTCCATCTTGGGTGCAGCTCCGCCCAATTGGATATCTTGCGTCGTCCTGGAAAGTGTCGACATGCCTTGTCGCGGGTAGAGCGGATCAGGAAGCGAACCTTCTTCATTGACGCTGTACTTTTGATTCTTTTGTCTCTTCTTTTTCTTTTGCTTCTTCTGGTCGGCGTCGTCTTCATATCCACGCGGACGATGATTGGGATGCCTGCCGCCAAGAGTAGATCGCATCATTGCCGGCAACATCATCGCCGGTCCAATCATAAGCATACCCAGTCCGGCATTGCCGCCGCCGCCCGATCTCCCACCACTCATGGGAGGAGCACCCTGCCCCTGCGAGTTGTTTACTGCCGACGAACGATTCTTGACTCTGGCATCACCCCAGTAATTGGGCGCCTGGAACATAGGTGAATTCGCCTGGCTGAGCGATGCTCCATTTTGCTGATAATACTGTGCAAAAGCTGGAGCTGCGCATGTTGCGAACAAGGCGCAAATCATTCCCAGGGATAGCAAAGAGTTTTTCATCAATCACACTGCCGCAAGCTAACTGAGATTGCCATCTTACGTGCGCCACATTAAATGCGGAATGGTGGTTTTCCCATTACTTGTCGAAATGCTGCTCGAAAGACTGGTCGAAATGCTGGTCTATTTTCTGCTCAAACTCCTGTTCAAGATTCTCTCGCTCGGTCGTGTAGACCACCTTGCCTGGACCATCGTTCATTGTCAAAGCCAGCTCCTGGCGAAGTTTTGCGCCCTCCTCCATGGTTTTTCGCAGCTCGGCATGAGGGCGTTCAATAACGGCAAAAGCCTTCTGACGCTCTCTGTTGCGTTCTTCAATCAAGACGTTTGCGCCCCAATTGAAAATTATTCTGCAAAACGGCAAGGCAACAAAAATGATTGCGTATGCAAGTAAACAGTCGATCAGATAAGCGTAATGATGGAGCAGGTTGGAGGTGGCGATGTGTTTGTACAGCCACCAGCTTCCGCACAGATTTATGGCGGCAAGAGTTGTAACCCAGAGATTGGAAGATAGCGGAAACTGGCTGAACGTCCACAACTTCTCTTCCAAGAACGGTGGGCGTTTGACGGTTTGCAGCGTCACTTTTTCAGGCTCGGAAGGAAGATTTTTAATAGCAGCTTCCTGCGGTCGAATCACAAGATCGTAGTAGCGAGCTTCAGCTTTGCTGCGCACCGACTGCTCAACCGACTTCATTTCACTGGGCAGTGCAAGCGTGTCCAATATATTTGATGACTGGCGGGCGAGTTCTTCAAAAACATAAACAATGCCACCATTGTCCGTCACTTCAGGACGCCCGTTGAAGCGCACCAACACGGGCAAAACAGAGCTCTTCTCTCCTTCGAGATACGGTTTCAATTCTTCCTCAGTAACGACGCCGCCTTTATCAACAATCAATTTAGCTATGTATTGCCAGCGAATTTTGTCGAGATGGGAATTCGGATCGCCATCACCAAAAAGAAAAGAGAAAACTTCCAGAAAGAAGTCTGCCTTTTTCTCATCCGCGTATTCGCGCTCATAGAGCTTCTCCTGGTGTCCCGGCGTGTAGTGCCATGCAAAACCATCGCCGATTGAGCCCACGTCAAATCCGCCCACGTCCGGCACGCTGAAGTCACCGCCGCCGCCCGAGTCGTTGCAAGCTGCCATTATCAGCGCAATAAATAGAAGCACAATTACTAAAAGAGAAAGAGTAAGAAGAATGCCGAAGGAAATTCGCAGGAAGTAGAATCCAGCCTCGAAGACGATGAGTCCAGTCTTCAGCGCGACCTTCTTCACTGTGTCGGTGAAATACTTATCCTTGAAATTGCTCGCGAATTTATATTGAATCTCGCCGCGCTCGGAAACAATCAGATTGCCGTCGGTTTCTGCGGCGACTTGATTTAGCAATTGAACCGTGCGAGCCAGAGGCATCCCGGTGCTCGCAGCGACCTGCGGCGCAGTGACGCTCAACTTCAGCGCCTCCACGGCTTTGATTATGGTCGATTTTTCCTTGCCCTGCGCAAGCTCCAGTTCGTTCACTGTTTTTACCTTGCAGACATTATCTCACGTCACTTTCACGTGTTTCTGAATAGACTCGACTTTATCAACCCCCAGCCCTGCGCGCATCCGAATAAGGAGACTTTATGGCTGAATTAGCTGGATTCGAACACGTATCTAAAACCGCTCCTGTCGAATTACGAAGCGGCTTTCAATTTCAACCGTGGGAAGACACAAGCAGCCTGAACGCCAGATTTGCATCTTCGGAATTGCAGAGTCTGCCCACTCTGGACGATGCAGTCGGAATTAAGCTAGCTGCGGGCCCCTTGGGCGATGCAATTACGGACGGAAACTTTTCTAACTTCGACAGGGCGCTTACCAATTTGATTGGACCTCAAGACCCGAGCAAAATTCCAGAGATTCTCAGCAATCTCGAAACAACTTTGAAAGAGAGTCTGAAGACTTCGCGAGAATGGGGACTGAACTCCATTCAGTACGATCCGGAAAAAAGAGAAATAACTGTTGGAATCGAGAACAGAACAATTGGTCAGGTAACACCCAGAGTGATTGTGCTTCCACCCCTGACACCGTGGCAGCGATAGCAATTGCGACCTGTGCGCCAGCGGGATATGGTGAAGAACTCGAAAAAACTACTGACCGCGACCGGCCCTCTGATTCATTTGCATCATCATTCGAGAGTTGGCGAAGCTGTTCGCTGCGCCACCATTGGCGGTACCGCCGCCCAAGGACACACCAGGCGCGCCGCCAGGTGCTATCAGCGCGTAGCCATTGTTCATGTAGTCGTTCGCATAATAAGCGCTGTTGCGGCTTACTTTTCCGCAGCAATTCGAGGCAGGCAATTTCACTGCAGTCTGGTTGC
>JADYYD010000236.1 GCA_020853845.1 Candidatus Melainabacteria bacterium | reverse complement strand
TCAAAGAAAAAATTGCGAATGTCTCCTGGCAGTTAAACAAACTGACGGATTCAATGACCACGCTGAGAGACCAATGGAAAGACATGTCTGCCGATTGGAAAGCTGCTAATCATAAGGATTTCTGCAGGGTCGCATCTCAACTCTCCGCCGTCTACACCGACCGAGCAAATTTCGATCACGCCTTGGAAGTTAACGATCTGGTTTTGAAGTACGACAGAAAACTCTATGGTGAGAGCAGTCCGGAGGTTGCCCGTGATTTCAACAACCGCGCACTGTGCCTCTATCTCAAAGGGACTTCATTGACTGTTCCGAAAGACAGAATTTACTATTTCGAAAGTGCTATCCAAACACTTCAATCGTCAAATGCAATTTGGGAAAGTTTGAAATCCGATCGATCGCAATTCAATATCGCCAACAATAAAAAGCTGGAGCAACTTGCTCAACGCGATCTAGCGGCGTCCCAAATCAACTAAACAAGCTGCTTTCGTCAAGACAAGCCGAAAATTACCGCGTCAATTGCAGAGCATTACGGCTCAGGTCCACGGAAATTTTGAAGAGATTGTCCGCCATCGTCAGATGATCGTAGTTGTAGTTTTGACAGAACTGTCGCGTTTCATCCAACCCATCGACTGCCTGCGCAATCGCGTGCCGCATCATGTGCACGGCAGGCTCGAGAGACGATGGCGCCTTCTCCGATGAGTAGGCGTCGGCAGCCTTCCTGAGCGCGTTTTCCACGCTGTCGAGGTACTTGTCGAATTCCGCAACGAGCGCGTCATCGAAAATATCTTCGGAAAGCTTTTTCAATTCATGTCTATATTTTCCGAGCACTTTCACCATGGTCGAGCGAGCCGGATGAAAAATTCGCTTGAGAAAACGCTCGCGCGATTCTACTGTGTCGTGCTCATCGAGCTTCACTTTCGGATTGCGTCGTTGCCCATTGATGCCGATGCTGGCGTCGTACTCGGCTCTGCGTCTTTTGTCTTTCAGCGTTTCATACGCTTCGTTAAGACGAGTCATCTGCCGCGTGGCTTCATTGCGTTTGCCGGCGTTTTGATAATCGATATCCGGATGGCTGCTCTTTACGAGGGCGCGATAAGCGTCCTTTATCTCCTTTTGAGTGACGTTTTCACCGACACCCAATAATTCGTAATGAGTTTTCTCCCTGGCCATCTTCTCTATATACGGCTTTTCTTCCTGCGCCCCGCGCATTTCAGTATTACAAACAATTATGCACTAAATGTTTTTGGACCAATTATCAAACCGCCAAAAACAGCGAACGGAAGATGTCTTTGGCACTATAATTTCACTCTATGCTCTGTCCGTTTTGCAACGCAAAAGATAGCCGCGTCCTTGAATCCCGCCTGGCGGGGGAGAATTCGGTGCGCAGGCGCCGCCAATGCGAAACATGCAATAAACGCTTTACGACCTATGAAAGGGTCGAGGTGATGCAACTGTTGGTGATAAAGCGTTCAGGAAGCCGCGAGCCGTACACAAGAGAAAAACTGCGGGCCGGTGTATCCCGCGCGTGTTCAAAAACTATGGTAACTGCCGAACAAATAGACGACCTGGTCGATTCGGTGGAAGCCGAGCTTGCCGCTGACGGCAAAAGAGAGGTCACGGCGACCAACCTCGGTGAAATTGCACTTGCAAAACTTCGCAATCTCGATCAGGTCGCTTATGTCCGTTTTGCCTCGGTCTACCGCCAGTTCCGGTCTATTGAAGATTTCGTAGCCGAGCTTCATTTACTAACCGGGCAGAGCGATTCCGGCAGCTCCCCCCAGGGCGACGATCGCGTTTCCGCCACCATATCCGGTGCTCCTGACAGCAAGGCGAAATAGAAGTCTCGGCAAGCGCCTTCATAAACTGCTTCTCATAGTGCGTGTCAATTGCTCAACAAAACATGAATATCCTGTATTACCTAAGGGTTCTACTGGTAATATTCTCTATCTACACGTAGAATCAAGCATTCTATAGATGTTCCGTAACCCCTCTGCCGCTCCGTTGCAGGGCAAGAAAAGAGTCTTTTTGTCATGAATCAAATTATCCAAGAAATTGAAGCGCCTCTCATCAAGGACAATGTCCCTCAAATGAATATCGGCGATACCGTCAAGGTCTTCGTCAAGATCGTTGAAGGCAACAAAGAGCGCACCCAGGGCTACGAAGGCGTCATCATCAAGCGCCGTGGTTCGGGCGTAGGCGAGACCATCACCGTTCGCCGCGTCTTCCAGGGCATCGGCATCGAGCGCGTTTTCCTTGTCAATTCGCCCCGCGTGGAAAAAATCACAGTGCAGCGCCGCGGTCACGTCAGACGCGCCAAACTGTACTACTTGAGAAAGCGCACTGGTAAAGCCACCAGAATCAAAGAAAAGGTTACCGGTAAAAAGGACCACGCAGCAACTGCTGCGGCTCCAGCTCAGAAAGCTGCTCCGGCGAAAGCTGAAAAGGCTGCACCGGCACCGGCTGAAAGCGCTCCAGAAACCACTTCTGAAAGCTAAAGGCAACTGAGAAACTAATGCCGAAAGGCAGCAAACCAGGAAAAGGGCAGTCAAAAGGCGCGCCCGGCGGGTCCGGCAAGTCGGTCTCTCGCGGTGGTTCGGGCTCCGCGTCCAAGGGCGGTGCGAAGCCGGCGTCGAAAGCTGCACCGCGTACTGCTTTTCAATTGTTGCAGCAGCAGCTCAAGTGGGTGGACCTCATTTTTGAGGTGCTCGATGCGCGCGCGCCTCACTCCAGCCGGCATCCCAAGCACGACGAAATTTTCGGAAATAAGCCGCGGCTCATTTTTCTGACCAAAGACGACCTTGCCGACCCGAAGTTGAGTCGCGAATGGGCCAAGATTTTTGCTGCTGACAACAACAGCAAAACGATTGTGTTGAACTTGAAAGATCGTCGCCGCCAACCCGAGGTTGTCAACCTGGCATTAGAGCTTAGCCAGGAGAAACTCAAGCAAATCGAAGCAAAAGGGCTTTTGCCGCGCCCGGTTCGAATCTGCGTTGTGGGCATGCCGAACACCGGCAAGTCCAGCCTTATCAATTGGCTGATCGGCAAAAAGCAGGTCAAAGTCGCAGACCGTCCGGGTGTCACGCGCGGACCACAGTGGATAAGAGTTCATCCCAAACTCGAACTGCTCGACACGCCGGGCATTTTGCCTCCCACTATTTCGTCGCGCAATATCGGGGAAAAACTGGGCATCTTCAATCTGGCACCGGCCGGGGCTTACTCGCCTGAGGAACTGGCTGACCGTGCAATCATCGAGCTGCAGAAGCGCTACCCGGGCGCCATCGAGCGGTACCTGCCGGAGCCGGGCGGCGAGGACGGGGAGAGCGAAAACGTTGCTTCTGAATTGCTGAAAAAATACAGCGATGTGGAAGAAGAAAACGAGCAACACTGGCAGCTTGAACGCGATCGAACAATTTTCAGCCAGTCGAAACGCAATCGTCAATCGGGCGTGGATACGGACGTGGATGCGCAAGAAGACGCAGATGCAGATGCTGTTAGTGACGTGGAAACCGAAAGCGGAACGAACTCAGATTCGGATGCAACTGCACCGCTGCCGCATCTTGAGAAAATCAACTTGCAGCTCATTGCTGAGCGAAAGAATTATGTAACGACAAACGGTCGCCCGGATACGCCCAGAGCTGCTGCGGTTTTACTGGGTGACATTCGCAACGGCAGGCTCGGTCGAATTACTTTCGACACCCCCGACTCTAAATAACTCGAACTAACTCGAACTAACTCGAACTAACTAGAAACACTGCGCATATACACCGCATATCCTTACATGATTTACAGGTTTTTCGCCTCTCAGATCTGCTGTGAGAGCGCCTTTTGGTGGTACCTTAGCAATACGGATGTTTGCGGGTCGACTGCGAAACATAACCGAGCATTTTGTTGTTAGCACCACCGGAAGTGGCACATGCCAAAGAGCGAAACTGCAAACTCGAAAAAGAATCCGCGCGCGCAAGCGGAATATCTCGAGTGCGGCACCCGTCTTAAACGCATGCTCAAATTCGACGTGCGCATGCGCGGCAAAGAAGCAATTCTGATTGGAACGGACGAAGTAGGACGCGGCTGCTTGGCTGGTCCTGTGGTTGCCGCAGCCGTCATACTGCCGCCCATCAGGACAGGCTCGAAGTTAAGTCAGGCATTGGAAGATTTGAACGACAGCAAACAACTCTCCGGGCAGCAGCGCCAGAGACTTGCAGAAATAATACATCTGCACGCGCAATGTGCAATCGCGGAAGCGTCGGTTGCGGAAATTGAAACCATCAACATTCTGAAAGCCAGTCTGCTTGCCATGTCTCGCGCGGTGAATAAATTGCTGGATGCTCGTTGCGAAACTGAAAGCACGATCGGCAATTATCTGGTTGCTATCGACGGCAACAAAAAAATCACTGATTTGCAAATGGATCAAGTCACCGTTATCGACGGCGATGCGCACTCCGCCTCAATTGCAGCGGCATCCGTGATTGCCAAAGTCTATCGCGACAAAATGATGGCCGACCTGGCAGTACAGTTTCCCCAGTATCTTTGGGAAAGCAATAAAGGATACGCGTCGCAAGCGCACCGAGACGCCATCAAAGAGCACGGGCCCACGCAATGGCATCGCAAGACGTTTCTGGACAGGGTTCTGAACGAACAACTGACCCTGGCTCTAGAACTGTAGATTTTACTTCTGTCCGAGAACCGCAGGCAATCCGGCGTTGACCACAGCCGAAGTTTTCTTCTCTGTGTTTGTTCCGCCATCGAGAATCTGAGTTTTCGAAAGTTGCTCGGTCAAATAATCGAGACCGACAGCCGTGATCAAGAACGCGCGTTCACCCGTTTCAATCATGCTCTTCTCACGCAAATACCAGAGCGCGAATTCTACTTCGGCAACATCTTCGATTTGCAGCACGTCCATGAGCATTTTACCGGAGCAACCACCGGAGGCTGGTTTCTTGCGTCGCTGGGCGAGCAGCACTTGCAGCACTGCCACTCTCAATTCGACCTCGTTCCACGTCAAACTGGTGCGCTCGAATTTCGGCATGCTATCGCGGCCGAATGATGATGCTGCACCGGATTGCTTCGCTTGCGGTTTGCTGGCATCCTGCACAGCCAGAGTCATGTCGTAAGCCTGACGTCTGGTTTCATCGGAAAGAGTCTTCCAGGCATCAGTGATGATTCTGAACTTCTCGGCGTCGCCGGTTTCGCTGTTGTCCGGGTGGAACATCGCCGCCAAATATCTGTAGGCATAACGGATGATCGTCGAGTGAGCATTGCGATCGACTTGCAGCAATTCGTATAAAGAAAGTTCTTTGGCTTGAGCTGCCGCGCCGCCACCATTGGGTGCGCCGCCACCGGGTGCTCCGCC
>JADYYD010000235.1 GCA_020853845.1 Candidatus Melainabacteria bacterium | reverse complement strand
GCTGCGGGAGCTTTTGTTATTATGTGTTGGACTTTTCACTGGTGGCGCGCACAGCGTGATTCGAAATTTTCTACATGCTGTTTGGTCATTTCCGATTACGCGCTTCTTTGTGTTCGTGACCATTCTGCTCGTGTCTCTGATTCTCACAGAGCCCATGCTCTTGAGCATGCTTGGCGGCCTGGGCATCAAAGGTCCGTTGCCCGTGCTCTTATTTTCTGAGATTTATCATCTTCTTTTTTGCCTTGGCCTGTTCGTCTTCTTCACGAGAGTATTCGAGCATGCAAAATTGGAGGAATTTGGACTTAAACGCACGAACGTTGGAAAAAATCTCCTTTTAGGAGCCGGCTTCGGATCACTTCTTGTTGTGCTGATCGTTCTTGTGATGTATGGATTGGACGTATACCATCCGCTCAAGATCGTTTTCGCGCCGGATCTTTTTCTGTCTTTAGCGACATTGCTCTTCGCTGCTGCTACTGAAGAACTTATCTTTCGCGCTTACTTTCTCAATATCCTCGAGAAACACTGGGGAACTATTGCTGCAATTCTGATTTCGTCTGTCGGATTCGGTTTTGCTCACATGCTCAACGACGCAGGTGGAGCAGCTTTCGGTGACAAGCTGCTCTTTTGTACATTCTTGTCTCTGGAAGCCGGAGTGTCGCTGGCTGCTTGCTATGTTTTCACTCGCGATATTTGGATGCCGATTGCAGCGCACTGGATGTGGAATTATTTTGAAGGTCCGATTTTCGGCACTCACGTCTCCGGTGCGGATTTCGGCAAAAGTCTGATTGATGCCCATGTATCAGGACCGCATTTGCTTACAGGCGGCACCTTCGGACCGGAAGGAAACATAATTTGCCTCATAGTCGGCACCGCAGGTGGTGTGATTTTGATCTATTTTGCCGCTAGGCGCAATAATCTTGTCTCTTTTGCTCAGGCGCGAGAGAATTTGAAACACTTAGAAATTGAGAAGTTGGAAACTTTTAGTGGATAAGGAAAAGAAAAATGCCGGACGACTCCTGCCAGGAAACATGCAGATTCAACATCGTCGACAGCGATATTGAGATTGACGGCAATTCCTTGCGGGTTCGAAAAATCGAAAGCGGCTCCCATCGAACACCGATTGTTTTTCTGCATGATTCCCTTGGATGTATTGATGTCTGGCGTGACTTTCCAGAGCGCCTTTGCGAGCAGTCCAAACGAGACGGAATTGTCTACGATCGCCAGGGGTATGGGCGATCGTCGCCCTTCACCAGATCCAGGGATACAGACTATTTGGAAAGAGAAGCAGACACTCTTGCTAAGATGATAAGAAAGCTGGGAATCAAAAAATGCGTTCTTTTCGGACACAGCGATGGTGGCTCGATTGCACTCATCGCTGCGGCGAAAACTCCGGAGTTGATAGTGGGAGTGGTTACCGAAGGTGCGCATGTATTCGTTGAAGAAATCACCTTGAACGGTATCAGGCAGGCACAAAAATTGTTTGCCGAAACGGATCTAAGACAGCGCATCACTAAATATCATGGAGAAAAAACCGATGGCGTCATCAGCGCCTGGGTCGATACGTGGCTGTCGCCTCAGTTCCGCGATTTCAACATGGAGCACTTTTTGCCCGCGATCAAGTGCCCGGTTCTGGTTATACAGGGCGAGGGCGATGAATATGGCTCGGAAAAGCAAGTTGATGCGATCGCGGAAAAAGTAAGCGGTCCTTCAACCAAAGACATGGTTAAGTACGCCAGACACACTCCGCACAAAGAAGCTCTCGATTACACATTGCGCACGACCAGCACGTACATTTGCGGCATTGACAGCCTTTCACAGTGAGCAAATCACTCCTTCGGCGGCCCTATCAACTTGCGCAATCGGACGGAAAGATCTTTCAAGTGAAACGGCTTGAGCAGATAGTCATTGGCGCCTGCCTCTAAGCCTGCTTGTTTGTCCTTTGCCTGGTCGCGTCCTGAAAGCATGAGAATTGGAGTTGTTCCGCCATCAGAGCGAAATTTCTTGCAGACGTCGATACCGTCCATGCCGGGTAAATGTCCATCCAAAACGACAACATCATATGATTCGAATTGCAGATGTTCAACCGCTTCCGGACCGGTATAAACTGCATCAACGATGAACTGCTCGAATTCAAGCCATTGTCTTATTTGATCCGAGAGAAATTGATCGTCTTCTGCTATTAGAATTCTAGCCATTTGCGGCTCCCTTTCTGATTTTGCACCTGCCGTGATGCCTGTTTCCGTATCTATCCTTCGCTGATAACCCGCCTGCGTCCTTGTTCTTTGGCAATATAAAGCCGTTCGTCGGCTTTCTTGATCAGTTTTTCTATCTCTGTTCCATCTTGAGGAAAACTAACCAGCCCAGCAGAAAAACTGACAAAAAATTCTTCATTGTGGTCGCCGGTGAAGGGTATAGTCACAAGTTCGTCCAGCACGCGCGTCAGCGCGCCCTTCATAGTTTCTTTCCCCTCATGGCGAAATGCCATTATGAATTCCTCGCCGCCCCACCTGCCGCGCAAATCCTCAACGCGGAAGCGGCGCCTTATCAATTGACCGAAATGCGATAGAACACGGTCGCCGGCCATGTGTCCATAGGTGTCGTTCACCTTCTTAAAATGGTCGACGTCGATGAGACAAAGACTGAATTCGAGTTTGTGCCGTTCGGCTTCTGCGTGCAGAGCGGTAAGGCTTTCGACAAAGGCACGCCGCAATAATAGTCCGGTCAAGATATCTCTGTCTGCGCGTTCCTTCATGAGCCGCATGCGGTCCAGGCGCACGCGCACGCGGGCGAGCAACTCGACAGTGGCAACCGGCTTGGGCAGATAGTCGTCTGCGCCTGCGTCGAACGCCGCCAGCCGCGAATCGAGGCCTGATTGTGCGGTAAGAAAAACAATCGGCAGCTCTTGCCAGCGAGCCAGCGAGCGGATCTTTCTGCAAACATCGTAGCCGCTCGTATTGGGCATCATAACGTCGAGCAAGAGCAAATCAGGAGAGAAATCTTCCAGAATTGAAAGAGCGTTTTCCGGCTCATTCACTGACTTGACGAGCATTGATTCTTTGCCGAGTGCGGACTCGATTATTCTTGTGAAATCCTCATCGTCATCGACGATGAGGATACGCGGACGTCCGCGCAGAGCGATCAAATATTCAATCGCCTGCACCATATCCTGATCTTTGACCGGCTTTTTCAGATAGAGAGAAGCGCCTGCGTGCATGCCTTCAGTGCG
>JADYYD010000234.1 GCA_020853845.1 Candidatus Melainabacteria bacterium | reverse complement strand
CAACAACAATCCGGATGCCGAAATCTTCAAGCATGCCACCTACGGCATTGTTGGAGATTGCCTGGAAGTTGTGCAAAAGCTCACCGACGAAATCAAAAAAATGCACGCCAACAACTAGCTTTCATTAGCTGGTTTCAACTTGTTGGATCGACTCTTAATTGCCGCCCTTATGCAAGGGGCGGCAATTTTTTCTAGTAATTAGAGGATCCACAGGTAGTCAACAGAAAACTTTGCTAGTATCTGCCCGAAAACTTTTTAGGATGGGTTTTTTTCTCTTGATATCCCCGGCTGTGGAAGCAACAAAGAAAAACAAAGACTTGCAAAAGCCGACGGTGCGGCGTCGCGCAGCGCTCGTTGTTTTTTTAGAGTTTGTGGCCATTTTTGCTGCAGGTCTGCTCGTCCTGGAAGTGTGCATGAACGTTGCCGGAGTTGCAGACGAGGAATTTTTGGACATAGAGCCCGTAACCGGATGGACGCATATGCCTGGCAGAAGCTATACCTACCGCACTGAGGGTTATGCGCAATCTGTAATAAATTCACATGGAATGCGTGATAAAGAGCGTACTTTGGCCAAACCCGCAGACACATATCGTATTGCCGTTATGGGCTGCTCGATGACCGAAGGAACGCAAGTTCCCATCAGGGACAATTTCTGCTCACTGCTGGAGGACAAACTAAACGCCTCGATGAGCGGCCGCAAAATTGAAGTGCTTAACTTTGGCGTTTCTGCCTACAGTCTGGGGCAGGAATACATGCGACTTAAGCATTTGGCGCTCAAGTTCAAGCCGGATCTTGTGATTTTTACCGCCCGCCCGAACAGCTTGCTCTACATGGGGCATGATCCCAAACAAGGCTTCTTTAATGCTCGACCGATTTTTGGTATCGCTGGCGATGGCAGCCTTATTGAAGACAGAAACTTTCAGAAGCATTGGCTTGCCTCATCGGAAGGGCAAAGAAAGCAGGCAACAAGATGGTTGCGCTACCATAGTCGGCTATGGGGAGTAATCGGCAAAAGCTCTGCTCAAATCACACTTTTCAAAGAAGAGTGCCAGAACAAACTTGGCTCCCTTACTGCCAGAAGACCTGAAATTCCGGAGAAACCGGTGCAAGCGCCGCAAAGTGCCGCTGCGGCAAAGCCGGTCGACAGTGCTGGCAATCAACAGTCCTTGAACTCTGCGCAGATGTATTTAGGAAAAGTTGCTGAGGCTCTGGTCAAAGCTTCTAATGCAGCCAGCAAAAATGCGGGAAGCAAGTTTATTCTCGTGTACTTGCCGAGCACGCTAAAGCAACGTGATTTGAATGAGCAGAAGATTTTTTCAGAGATTGCTTCAAACCTGTCGTTACCCTTTTTAGACATGAATCCTCAGTTTGACTTACTGGAGAAGCGTGATCATAAGCCGCTGTACTTCAGGACACACTTTTCAAAGGAAGGGCATGAGCAAGTTGCGGAGTCGCTTTATGCCAAATTGCGAGGCTGTATGTAAGACATGCTATTTAACAGTCTCAACTATTTTCTTTTCCTTCCCTTAGTTTTCGTTTTGTACTGGGCTACCAGAGGAACCACGCGCAAGTTCATCCTGTGCCTGGCCAGCTATGTTTTCTACATGAGCTGGATGCCGGTCTATGGAATTCTTATATTCGCAATGACTGCTTTCAATTATTTTGCCGGTCTGTTCATCGAACGAAATCGCAAAAACGACTTTCTCTTCTACTTCGTCATATGCGCGAATCTGGCAGCTCTTGCCTATTACAAATACACGGCTTTTTTCATTGCCACCGTATTCGATGCGCTGAGACAGGTAGCTCACTTCGTGCCCTCATTGCAAGTTCAACAGACACCTGTGGTTGAAATTGTCTTGCCGCTGGGAATTTCCTTCTTCACATTTGAGTTCATCCATTACATCGTCGACGTCCGAAAAGGGGACAGACCTCTTCGAAATGGTCTCGACTTCACCTTGTTTGCAGCGTTTTTTCCATCGCAGCTTGCCGGTCCCATTAAGCGTTTTCAGCAGTTTTCAATCCAGTTGGATGAAGAAAAGGCGCTCAAACCTGAGGACACTGTTGCCGGACTTGCTCTTATAAGTCAGGGATTGTTCAAAAAGATTGCCCTTGCTGACAATCTGGCACCGATTACAGCGCAGGGGATAAGCAATGTACATCAACTTGGTACGCTTGATGCCTGGCTGATGATGACGGCTTTCTTGCTGCAGATTTATTTCGATTTTTCCGGCTATACAGACATAGGTACCGGATCAGCACGTTTGCTCGGATTTCACTTGCCAGTCAATTTCAATCTTCCGTGGATTGCATCCAAGAATTTTGTTGATTTTTGGCGGCGCTGGCACATCTCGTTGTCGAGCTGGCTGAGAGACTATGTCTTCATTCCACTTGGTGGAAGCAGGCGCGGCCAATTTATAAATTACAGAAACATTCTCGTCACCTTTGGATTGAGTGGACTGTGGCATGGCGCCGCCTGGCAGTTCGTTATTTGGGGATTCATTCACGGATTCTTGATAATCGCCACTCACGAGCAGGAAAAACTGATCCGAAAAGTACGCTTTCTGCAGAAAATTCACGAGCATCGTCTGGCTATTCCGCTGGCTTGTGCCGGAACATTTGTCGTCTCGCTTTTTGCCTGGACCTTCTTCTTTGCACATTCTGCCTCGGATGCATTGACAGTCGTGCACAGCATGATCATCCCTGCAAACGGCGAATCGAACCTTGCAGAGAAATTATTGCAGTCACCATTTTTGGTGTCATTTACCATGTACAGCGTGTACGGTTTACTGTTCGTCGATGTTCCCTGGAGCAACTGGTCTGACAGAACTAGAGCCATAAGAGCGGCATTTGAACAGCAACCTGCGCGCCAACTCGCCTGCATCGCTTGCGCGTTCATAGCGGCGATTGCATTTTCACCGGCACTTACCGTTCCTTTTATTTACTTTCAGTTTTAGTTTCTGGCAATGCAGCGGGTGTTGCCAGGGGAACTGCTTTCGGCGTCGGCGCGGGCGTCACGGACGGTTTTGCCGACTCAGGCTTTGGTTCGCTTTGCGAGTGAGTGTAATTCCTCGTGTATAAATTCGTTCCGTGCGGACTGAGATGATGCTTCCCGTCTTTGGGCGTTTCCTGCAAAAGTTTTTTCAAGTTTTCTGCGCTTTTCTGAACCTCGCTCGGCGGGCGCGAGTT
>JADYYD010000233.1 GCA_020853845.1 Candidatus Melainabacteria bacterium | reverse complement strand
GTCGATCATGAAGTTGATCCTCACTCTGCAGCAGAGCAACTGGCTAAACATTTGTTTGGCGGTTAGAGCGTCTCTTTGGTCACGAACTAAAATCTCACCATTCGCTCGGTTCCAAAACGACAGTTTTTGCATCAAGGCCATACTTGAGCAATGGAGCATTTTTCTCCGCTGTTATTCTTTGCAAAACACCACTAGCCAGGACGCAATGGTTGGCAGAGATCTGATCGCTTCGATTACCAATAATCTTGACCCTTCCTGCTGAATCATAAGAAAGAACTCTAAACGACTTATCGTTTGCTTGAAATAGTTCTCCCTTCAGTGTGACCTTCTTACCAACATACTTTTCGAGTATGTTGTTCGGGTAGGAAAAAAGCCAATGTTCGCCTTTCAAAGGTTCGCTGGGCAAGGTCAATAAGTCGTCGTAAACAAAATCTCCCCCTACCAGACCCTTTTTCGCGACTTTCCCAATTGCATCAAACTTCGACTTAAGAACAGGTCGGTATTGATCGGCTTTGCTGAGTTTCTCCAAGGTTACGTCAGCTTCGTATACATCAGGCTCAGCAACTATCCCACCTGCAGGTACTCCTTTTGCTGAGGCAAAGACAACCGTGGTTGTCGCCTCATGTTTTGCTGTATTTTGACCTGACTGCGAGCAACCGAAGCTGAAACAACATACGGCCAAGAGCAGCAGGTGACCGGATAGCATTTTTGCGCTGAATGTTTTAAGCAGAGCCGCAGACTTCATTTTTCGTGTTTGAAAACTGGTCATTCAATCCTCACTGCCAATGCTATGCTGGTTTTCTAGCTCGCGACCAGATGAAAAATGCGGGCAAACCGGAAAGAATGATCAACAAACCTTTGCCGCTGAACTCAGGCGACAGACAAATTTGCCCGATCATGACCAGCAACGATAGCACCAGATACAGTGCCGGCAAAACAGGATAAAGCGGAACCCGATAAGGACGCTCCACATCAGGCTGTTTCCTTCTCAAAATAAAAATGCCTGCAACGGTGAGAACGTAGAACAAGAGCGCAGCAAAGATCACATATTCTAGAAGTTGGCTGTAGGTTCCCGACAAGCACAGCAAACACGACCATGCGCCTTGCATGATCAATCCAAAAGTCGGGACGTGTGTTTTCGCATTTAGCTCGCCGCACTTTTTGAAGAAAAGTCCATCGCGAGCCATCGCGTAGTAAGCACGCGGTCCGGCGAGAATCAGGCCGTTTAACGCACCGAAAGTCGAAACCATAATTGCTGCAGCCATGATGAATTCGCCCGGTGGTCCGAAGATGATTTGGGCAACAGCCGTGCCCACGCGATCCTCGGAGGCGAATTGAATACCACGCTCGATGACCGTTGCTCCGGTCGCGGTTCCTTTTAAAGGCAAAAGCAGCATATAGACGATGTTGGTTGTCAGATAAAGAAGGCAGACAAGACCTGTCCCCAGCATCAAACTGCGCGGCAATGTTTTAGTAGGTTCCTTTACTTCTTCACCGGCAAAAGTCAAATTGTTCCAGGCGTCACTTGAGAATAGTGGACCAACCATTGCCAGTGAAAGAACACCTAGCAGTTTCAGCCCTTCAATGGCATTGCCCTCAAGATCGACCGGACTGAAAAATGCATTCCAGGAGGAGAAGTTAGCCTGCACGCCGTGAAATTTGCCGAAGCTGAGAAAACCAAGTGTGATGAGCAATCCGAGCGCGGCCACCTTTGTCACGGTAAACGATGTCTGGATAAACTTTGCCGTGTGAATGCCCTGACAATTGATTGCCGTCAAGAGAATGACAATCAACATTGACACCAATTGCAGTGCGTTGAAATTCCAACCGCCCAGTGAGAAAAGGACCGTCGTCTTTGCGATCTGTGGAGCGAAAACACCGAGAAATTTGGCGAATGCGACACCGACGGCAGCGATCGTGCCGCTCTGGATGACCATGAAAAGCGTCCATCCATATAAGAATGCAAACAACTTTCCGAAAGACTCCCGCAAAAAGACATACTGTCCACCCGCTTCCGGATACATAGCAGATAGCTCGCTGTAGCATACGGCGCCGACGACGGTGAGAACGCCCGCCAGAAGCCAGGCGAGCAAAACCCAACCTGGAGATCCCAAATGACGAGATGCTTCCGCAGATACGATGAATATGCCTGATCCGATCATTGAGCCAACGACAACCGCAGTCGAGTCAAGCAATCCCATAGCGCGCGTGAAGTGCACAGGCTGCACGTTTTGCTCTGAGGACATTTGAGACATATCGAATGGGATCCTCGGAAAATATTGTGTTTATCAAAACTCTCTTATCTTTTACGAAATAGCGGATGGGCCGCGGAGATACACAATTCCTTACTCTTATGTCATCGAATAAAGCGACTATTGTATATCCACTCAGTATCTCAACTGGCTTGACGTGCGGGTTTCCAGCTCATACGATTTGTAAACGAATCAGACTTGAACTGATTTGCCGACTATAACAACGAATCAGGACGCGGTGTGAACTCCCATGTCTAAAATAGCTATCATCAGTCAACCGGACCAAGGCGTACTAATAGATGTGGGCGGCTGCGCTTCAATGCAAGAAGCGATAAGCCATCTGTCGTCGACTCTTCAGGTCTCCAGTCAATTCTGGAAGGGCGTCAATGTGGCGCTCAATCTTGGAGATCTCGAACTGACTTCCGCTCAAGTCGCGCATATACTCGCGCTTGCCAAAGGCGTCGGAGTATATCCATATCAGGTATTTGCTCAACGGCCACTCACGCGCGGCGCGTTACTGGAAAATGGTGTCATCCTCGGTGACGGCACACCAATGACACTGCCGGCGATGACAATCAAAGTGCCGGAAAATCCGGAAATCGAAGAAGATTGGGAAGACGAATCGGTCAATATGTCCGATGACGAGCCCGGCGTCTCGATTTTCTACGAGCCCAGCGAGAATCAGTTGATAACGGACGATGTCACAGAACATCAAACGGAAGATCAAGCAGATCAACCGGACGGTCCCATCGACTTTGAACCGAAAGCTCCAAAAGCTCCTAAGGCTGCTAAAACCGAAAAGACTCCCGCCCCTTCGGAAAAGAAAGAGGAAGTAAAAGGTCCGGTTCAAGCCGGTGTCATGTACTTGAGACAGACACTGCGTTCGGGACAGACCGTCAGCCACCAGGGACACATGGTCATCATCGGTGACGTGAATCCCGGTGCTGAGGTTGTGGCAGAAGGTGATATCACCGTGTGGGGTGCATTGCGCGGTATAGCGCGCGCCGGTGTCGGCGGCAACAACGACGCCGAAATTCGCGCTCTGCGTTTGCAACCAATTCAAATTCGCATCGGCGATGCGTTTGCTCGCTCGCCCGATCGCAATCGATTGCACTATGACGTGCACAACGGGCCGGAAACGGCGCGCATTGTGGACGGCAAAATCAAAGTGTTCAAATTCAGCCCCCAATAAGGTTTTCGGTAGCCCCCAAACAATTCAACTGAGTAACTGCAAAAGCGAAACGGGTAAACAGAATGAGTGGTCGAGTAATAGTAATAACGTCAGGAAAAGGCGGCGTCGGTAAAACAACCGCTTCCGCAAACATAGGCGTCGCGCTCGCAAATACTGGAGCGAGTGTGTGCCTTGTAGATATGGATATCGGATTGCGCAACCTCGACATTTTGATGGGGTTGGAGAACCGTGTCGTTTATAACCTCGTCGACGTCGTCGAAGAGCGTTGCAAGCTGCGCCAAGCCCTCGTCAAAGACAAGCGCATGCCCAACTTGAGCCTTTTGCCTGCTGCTCAGACCAGAGACAAGACAGCAGTCAACGCGGATCAAATGAAGAAACTCTGCGAAGAGCTGAAGTCGATGTTCGACTTCGTACTCGTCGACAGTCCGGCTGGGATTGAAAGCGGATTCCAAAACGCCATTGCCGGCGCGGAAGAAGCGATAGTCATCACGACTCCTGAAATGTCTGCTGTGCGCGATGCCGATCGCATCATCGGACTTTTGGAAGCTCAAAAAGACCAAATCACGCAATACAGATTGGTGCTCAATCGCTTGAGACCAAAAATGGTCGCCAACAGCGACATGATGGGTGTCGAAGATGTGCTCGAGATTCTCTCGGTCAAACTCCTCGGAGTGGTGCCGGAAGACGAAGAAATCATCATCTCCACCAACAAGGGCGAGCCGGTTTCCGGAACGGACAACACACGCTCCGGACTGGCATTCCGCAACATCGCTCGCCGGCTGCGCGGAGAAGAGGTTCCCTTTATGGATCTGGACGTGAAGAACGATACCTGGGTAACCAGAATCGTCAACTTCTTCAATCCGGTTCGCGTATAAGTGGAGGAACCCTAAAGTGCAAATTTTGGACTGGTTGTTTAAGGTTCCGACGGGTCCCGCCCCCGGAACAGCCGCAGTGACGGCGAAAGATCGCATGCGTAACATGCTCACGCATGACCGTCTGGAGCTGCCTGCAGGCAAATTGGAAGTTCTGGAAGAAGAATTGACTGCAGTGGTCGCCCGGTACTTTGATTTAGAACCGGACACTACGAGATTCGACCTCAAGCAAATCGACAGGAAGGCTGCGTTAATCGCCAACTTCCAGCTCGTACGCTCTAAGTGCTAAACAATCTTTGAGCCGGGCGGTGGTCCATCACCGCTAGCCTGCGAGGCCGCTCACTTCATCCCCTCGGGGACCGATGTCAAGCAAAGGCTCAAGCAAGTCAATTCAAATTCAAGAGACGGGGAAGCAGTTTGTTTCTCCGTCTCTACTTTTCAGCCCTATTTCAGAGGTGCGGATACGGCGAGTCTGCCATAATTATCAGTTGCAAGCTGAATTGGACCCACATTGAGGTTTCGGTTGAACTCACTTTCCAGACCGCTGCCAATAAACGTCGCTCTCAAGCAGATCTTCGGTTTCGTAACGGAAATCGACTGGGCAATTCTTGCTGCCACCGCATTCCTTATATTCATTGGTCTGAGCACACTCAAATATTCCGTCCACAATCTGGGCTATTACCAGAAGCAATTGGAATTCGCGTATGTTGGCATTGCACTGATGGTTATTTTCAGCCGCATGCCCTACAAAATTCTGACCAACAAGTGGACCGTACCGATCATGTACGTGGTCAACCTTATCTTACTGGTCGCAGTTATGGTCAAGGGTCACTCAGCGCAAGGTGCTCAACGATGGCTGGCGCTGGGACCAATCACGCTGCAACCGTCCGAGATAGCGAAGCTCGTTGTCATCTTCACTCTTTCTGCTTGGTTGAGCACTCGACCAATCAAATCTTTTTTCGATATCTTCAAAGTTCTTGCCATTATTCTGCCGCCTGCCGTGCTGGTCTTTAAGCAGCCCGACCTTGGCACATCGCTAACTTTCGGCGCGGTCTTCTTCGGCATGACATTCTGGGCGGGCGCCACCGTATTCGATGTATTGGCGCTGGTGTCACCTTTGATCAGTTTGATATTGAATGCGGTGAACGAGCAGTGGTGGCTTTATTTCGTCGGCGGCTTGGGCGTCGTGCTTCTGCTTTTCTGGCGTACATCGAATTGGAATTTCTGGATACGCCTGCTCATGGTCTTGATCATCTGCGGCGGAAACTACGCGGCTGGCGAGGCAAGACCACACTTGTGGGGACTTTTGAAAGAGTACCAGCAAAAGCGCTTGACCAGTTTCGTCAATCCATACGATGATCCGCGCGGCTCCGGATATCACATTTTGCAGAGCTTGATCGCGATCGGCTCAGGGGGACCGGAAGGCGCCGGTCTGGGCAAAGGCAACCAGAGCCAGGGCGCCTTTATTCCCGAGCGCCATACTGACTTTATTTTTGCCGTCGTCGGCGAAGAGTGGGGATTCAAAATTGCCGCGATCGTTGTTTTGGCGTATGCAGTCATCTGCATACGCGCGCTGATGATCGCCCACCAGGCGCGTGGTGAACCGGCCGGCAGCCTCATGGCATTGGGACTGATGTGTATGTTCCTTTTCCACGTTTTTCTCAACATAGGAATGGTGATAGGCATCATGCCGGTCGCGGGCGTACCGCTTCCTTTCCTCAGTTATGGGGGAACAGCGCTGCTTGTGGACTTGTCTTCGATTGGTTTTCTCTTGTCGATAAAACGAGAGAATCCGCCGGAACGCAAAGAAGAATGGACGGTTTGAGAACCTGACGTGAGGCAGGCGTGATGTTTCGAGCGCAAAAGTCTCAATTTCTTGTTGCCGTCCTTGCCGCGTTTTTTCTCTTGTCCCAAGCTTGTCACGGCTCAGAGTACGACGACGGCATTAAGGCTTTGAAAGAACGCCGATTTGCAGAAGCCACAAAGCTTTTGCAGAGAGCCTGGTGGACGACGCAATCCGATCCGGAAGCACTCTATTATTTGGCAGTAAGCGAGCACTACCAGGGCTTGACCGGCAATGCGCTCACTCACTATCAAATTTTGCTCAAGCGTTATCCCACTAATCAGCATTGCAAAGCGGCGCTGCAAGCAATTTCGGGGATAAGTTTGAAACCCGGTTCTGTCGACGCGCAGAACTATCCCAAGGCCGGGCAAGCGGCGGCCAGCCCTCGCGTCAATACGGTTCAAACTTATGCGCCCGGCAGTGCCGGCCGCTCTCGCAGCGCAGCACCTTCTCAGTACAGCTTGCCGGAGAAAGCGACGCTCTTTTTTGAATACAATGACAAACAATTGCGGGTTGATTGCTTCATCAACAATCGTCCAGTCAAAATGGTTTTCGATACGGGCGCGACCGGAGTGGTGATTGGCAAAAACCAATTGGAAGAACTCGGGATCAAAACACCGGAAGGTAATCCCATGGGAACTTCCGGCGGATCGGCACTGGACGGCGAACAACCATTCTGGATGATCAAGGCGGATCTAAAAGTTGCCACCATTTTCCGCCCCGGTTTTCCAATCAAGGTGATTTCCTACAACTCGGGTCCGCCGCTCCTGGGGCAAACCTTTATTCAAGATTTTGACTATGCCATTGATTTGCCTGCCGGCGCAATTCGCCTGACACGCAAGGGGGCGAGCAATCCTATGCACGCGACTTTGCCGCAAACTCAGAGCTCCTCGGTTCCCTTCCTGTGGGAAGGGACAAAGATGGTAGTGAATGTCGAGGTAAACGGGCGTCCGTATCCCATGTATTTTGATACGGGCAATTCGGCTGCGGCAGTGACTTTTGCCGTGAGCGATCTGAAGAAACTCAATTTGAATACCGACGAATCGGAAGGCGCCATCACGGGTGGAGTAACTGGCTCCGGCTCAGCTCTGAGGTTCAAAGTGAAAAGATTGAAACTGGGACCGATTGAGAAGTTCGACGTCACAGTTTTGGCGAACTATTCAGCCCTCGAGCGTCCGCTAATCGGCCAGCAAATGTATGAGGGCTACGAGTACACGGTCGACAACAACGCCAAGTTAATCAAGTTTATTCGGCGCTGACCTCTGATTACGGCTTTGCCAGTCCAAGCAAGTATTTCCGAACTCAAGGCAAGTCTGGCAACCTTGCGGCAACATTGGGTCGCTAATGTTTGAAACGAAGTGCGGGCGCCACAAACCCGACTTTGCCCGATTCTCCCTTAGTTCTTCAGAACGAGGTAAAAATATGCCCGCTACCGAAGCGCCAACTCCCCGTCCGCCACAGTCCAATGAGCCACCAAATCAGAAATACGAAGCGAGCAAAATTCCAGACCTTGCCGACAGTCCTGCTGAAAGTGATGGACTTGCGGACCAAGCTGTGGATTCTATGGAAGAATTTTCGATTCTGACAAACAAAAGAAACTCAGCCAGCACCACGGCGGACCAGATGTTCGGCTTTCCAGCCGGTGATTTGCTCACTAATCCTGCAGCACAAGGCGCGGCGCTGCAAAATGCCAGAGACGAATTCTTCTTTTTGGATGGCGACGGAAACGGCAAGTTAGATCGCAAAGAATTGCAAAACAGCCTTGCTGACGGAAATCTCAATTTCTTAAAAGATACAGAGAAATACTTGCTCCAGGACTTTGCAAGAATTTCCGGTGGTGCCAATAGCATAAACAAAGCGGATATTGAACGCGCATTTACAGGAGCAATGATCTCGGCAATCGAACGTGGTGCCCAAGCTGGAAAGCTTGGAACCGCCGAAAGAGAAGCAAT
>JADYYD010000232.1 GCA_020853845.1 Candidatus Melainabacteria bacterium | reverse complement strand
TGCATTTCGAAGGCGACACTCTGCAAGTTTCCGCCAACACGCCTGATGTCGGTCAAGCGCAGGACGAAACGCAAGTTCAATTCGAAGGTCAAGTTCTGGACATCGCAGTCAACGTCAGATATTTGATCGACGTTCTGCAACGTTTGTCCGGAGCGCCTATCCGCATGGAGATGACCGGACCGTTGAAGCCGATCATCATCAAAACAGGTGCGGACGACAAATACCGCTACTTGCTGATGCCGGTGCAAGCACGCTAGGAAAATAGCTGATTCATAATCAGAGTGCAGTAAGAGTTCAAGTCTTTGCGTGAAATCCCTTTCTGCAGCGCGCTCTGCAATTCGCCCTCGTCATAAGAGTCGGCGATGGTTTTCTGATTGTCGAGCAGGAATTTGACGAACTGCCTTTCGCGATCGGATAGGTCGGGATTTTTCAAAGCTGCGTGCAACTCATTCCACTCGAGATAGCCGTTGCCGTTGAAGTCCAGTTGGTCGAATGCCTGATACGCAAACTCGATGAAGTCGGTCATATCGGCGTTGAATTTGCCGTCAGGACCTATTCCAATGAAGGGGGACTTGTTGTTGTTTGGCACATTTACCTCCAACCCAACTAATTGCGCTTGATCATTTCCTTTGCTTCTATTCTAGTCTTCTTCGAAATTTCATTGAGATTGTTCAGAATATCGATCTCTTCCTGCATGAGCCGCGATGGTGATTTGAAACGAGGGTTTTGTGTTCTTAAGAACTCGGCGTTCTCAACGCGGAATTGATTTGCTTCTTTTATTTTTCCCTGCTTGAGCATTGTGCGTTCGATTTCATTGGCGAGATCAGTAAATTTATGATGGGTGTCGAGCTTCAGGTTTTTCTTTGACCAATCGAAAGCCATCCGGTAGTACTTTTCGGCTTCTGCGTTCTTGTCGCGGTCTTCAAAAGTACCGGCGATGCCGCGAATAACATTCATCTCGCCGTATTTGCTGCCGTGCTTTTGTTCTGCCGCCAGTTCTTTGCGATACCAGGCTTCTGCCGCCGCCGGCTCGCCTGCCATTCTTAAGAAGACGGCACGGTATTTCTCGATTTCGCCGAATACTTTCAGCTTGTCGAAGCGTTTTTGGATCTCGTCGAAAATTCTTGCTGCGTGTCTTTCCCTGCCGCGTTTTTCATAAACGCAACCCAGGTAAATTAGATAGCGAGAATCATGAACCCAGGGCTTGTCCGCCAGATCCTTTATGGCGTGGCGAATTTCCGATAACTGATCTTTGGCGTCATCCCATTGATGCAAAACGATGTAGATGTTGGCGAGCGCGCCGCGTGCCGTGGTCAATTTCGGATGATGTTCGCCGAAGACTTTGACTCTTATGTCTATGCAGTGATTGAGAGCTAAAATGGCTCTATCCCTGCGACTGGGCGACAGTGGAATACCGCCTTGCGCGATGCCGCTCACCTCGTAGTAGTGATTGGCGAGTTCTTCAACTGCGAGTGCCGAGAGCTCATCCAGATTTTTTTGTTTGTTCAATGTTGTCGCCAGAACCATCAATTCGTTGTAGTACGGCTCCGCCCGCTCCATTTGACCGGAGTCGATTCTTGCGCTGATGATTTTGGTGAGAACCTCGACCACCTTGGATGGGTTGTCTGCATACTGTTTTGCTTTCTCTAGCGCGTGCAGGTAGATCTTCTCCGCCATCAAATAATCACGCCGAGAGTACGCCAGAAATCCCCTGTCGACCTCTTCCTGCCATTTTTTCCAGCGCTCGTCCGGTGCCCATCGTCCCATGCCGCCCGGAAGGGCGTAGGCGGCGCCGGACGAAACAGAGTCCGTCCATAGAGAGGTAATTGCGCCCGTGCACGCAGAAAGAAGCACTGAGACGGCAAAAACACCACTCACTCGATCTAGCTTTTTTCGTAAGCTATTTGCCTTCATGTGAGCGGCTTATGTCTTGTCTGCGTCCGAGCCGGACTTTAAAAAAAATACGGGACCGACGGGACTCGAACCCGCGACCTCCTACGTGACAGGCAGGCGCTCTAACCAACTGAGCTACGATCCCATGACCGCCAGTCTAAAGCCGACGGACATTCCGGCGCATTGAGGTTGGCTAATGAAAACACTTGCCAGCCTTCACACCGGAATTTGAGTATAGCACAAGCATATAGGCGCATTCTGCCGGGCGGGCGTTTGCGGCCGTCTGTTTACATTCTTATGGCGATTGCCACTTTTCCATGCCCTTTGAAAGCTTGACGAAATTCTCGGAAAGTTTGGCCCAGTTGGAGGTTTAAGGTTCGAACTCGTAGTCTCCCCAGTGCACAAGATGAGACGGCTCTCTACTATGGGTTTACTTTTCCTCCGCTGAAATTTATTGGAGTGCACATGGCTGGTTCGCACCAGACAAATGAAGTATTCGCCCAGGCTGCTTCGATTGATTCGATGTTCAGCGATGCGGTGGGCAGCAGCGGCGACGGCGCTCAATTCTCCGCTACTGATGCAACGTCATCCGGCAACGGCACAGCTGATTCTTCGCATTCATTATGGAAGGCGGCTTACGATAATCCGGGTGAAACGGCTTTGATTGTGGGCGGAACGGCTTTGGCTGTGGGCGCGGTCATAGCGTCGCGCGGGCGCCTGGCGAAACTGATGCCGAGGGCGAAAAACGAAGTTTTACTGGTTGAGGACAGCCCATTTTTTGCGACTGCTTTTAAAGAAACCCTGGAAGCGCAAGGCAATAAAGTGACGGCCATTGCCGGCGCGAAAGATTTGAGCTCGTTGCGAGCCGGAATAGGGCTTGGATTGGATGGCAAGCCTGTGCAGGTTCCGCTGGGACGCTTCAATGCCGCGTTCGTGGATGGCGACCTGGCCGGCAATGTTACCGGTGCGCAAGTCGTGGAAAGGCTGACCGCCAAGCACGTAAGCAGTGTGGGCATCAGCTCTCAGAAGGCAATGAACGAGGAGATGCTGCAGCAAGGAGCGGTGGCGGCAGGGCTGAAACCGTCAGTCTTCGGTGCCCTGGTGAACAAAGACATCAGTGTGGCAAGTGTATTGAAAAAACCCGGAACAATACAAGGGCAGGTAGACGACTATCAACGCCGTTATCTGGCGGATCGCACTGTCGGTGAGAGGGCAGAGCAGATAATCAAAGATGTTATGAAACGGATTGGCATCTAAACTTATCTGCCATCAGACGCGGCAGAACTTCGCTGAACCAAACGTCTTCCGAAGTGTGCAATAGGAACGAAACGTTGGAGATTATGCCTCCTTCCGGACTTGACTTTGCATCATTTGGAACAAGGTCATGCAAATTGATGCTGTTTTGAAAAAGCTTGGCGACAGCCAGGCTATATTGAATTCCGTGCACTGCTGCAATCGGACCGAGAGATTTACGAATGACGGTAATGCGGCATTGTGGGTCGGTTTCGAGCAATGCATTCAGTGTGCCGGGATCGAAAAGCGGTTTGTTGACCACGTCCACCAGCACCACTCCTGGTGCTATTACGACTGCGGATTTGGCCAGCGTGTGGCTAACTTGTACGGCGTCATTATAGGCGCCAACCTGTTCTTCCAGCCGTTTTAACGCGGGTTCGTTGCCCGCGACTGCTTTCAACCAATCTGAAAAAAGCTTTTGATGCGCGACTTCTCTTTCTTTAGGCTTGGCAGGATCGTATGATGGAATGACTGCAATTCCTTTAGCAAGAAGTTGACTTATTGGTGTTCCCGTTATCTGCAATTGCGGCTCACCGTCAAGCTTTGCAGCGTCTTCGTCCAAACCGGGATAACTGATGCCGGCCGCTTTCATTGCTGCCGTCAAACCATCGGCATCAGGATCGGCGATGATCGCAATTGCATTGGCGAATTCACCTGTTTCGACAAGCGTGCTGCAAGCCGGATGCAAACGCCGGACAGTTATCTTGCAATTTTTCCCCAGCATCTGTTCCAGCTTGTGCGTTGCTTTTACCACTCGCAATTCGCGGTCGTTGGCGGGTTCTCCATCGATGCCGTGATGGTCGCGGAAAACAACCTCGAAGCCTTCGAATGTCAATCTTTCTACGGCTTCAACTGTGGCGTTCGTTATAGGCGTATCGATAAAGAGGACGCTGTTGTTGGTCGATGCGTGGAATTTAAACGCGTCTCTGACGAAATCGATAATCGCCTCTACATCTTCCGGCGCGAAAGCCTTGATGAAGAGAGCGGGTACCTTGTTGATTGTCAGTTTGATCTTCATTGGTTGGGCAGAACTTTCGTCGCGTCGCTATGTCAGTTGGTTTCTATTTTTCAATTGGTTTTTGCTTTTCAGTTGGTTTTTGCTTTTCGGTTTGTTTTTGCTTTTCGGTTTGTCTTTTATCTATTGTTGCAGTGGTACTGCGGAAAATTCGGAGATGTTGCCGTCGTCGGTTTGAAACGAAATCGAGATGGGATTGCAGCAGACTTCGCAGTCTTCAATATAGTGTTGACCGCCGGAGCTGAGATCCAGAAGCATTGAAATTTCTTCCCAGCAGTAAGGGCAATTGAAGAAGTGTTCTTCGAGCATTTTCTATTGCTTTGAAGCGATGTGCGTCTATGCAGTTTGGCAGATTTCGCTTTTAAAATTTGCTTTGTGCATGCTTTGCAAACCTCTTAAAAATCGCGTCTTTGAAAGAGTGACGAAAGCCCGCGCCTATGATGGTTTTCAAGTGCTTTTGCAACTGCGCGAGTGTTTGCTGGAAGCGCTGTTGGTTGTCAAAGGTGTTGTTTTTGTTGGCTTTGCTCCATTGTGACGAACCGTTGCACGCTGCAAAGTTGCAAAAGTTAGCACTGCACAGGCCAATTTAGAGGCCTTTATTCGTAGAGTGTTCTTGTTTCACTTGTATCTCCTCCAAACCTAACTTCCTCCTCGAAAAACCAAACTCCTTCTCAATTCATGAGAGCTGTTCTCTTCTCAGACGTCAAAGCGTCTTTGCAGTGGCAGTACGGATTGGCTTCAACAGTGAATTCTTGCTGTTGTCTTTCGGGATGAGCGAGTTGGCGCAGCAGAGTTGTGCATGTGAAAAATAGCCTGCAAAATCGACAAACGAAAGGAACTCCCTATGTCAGACAAAGGACCTCTCAGCGGTCGCGGCAAAGCCGAAGAGGATCGTTGGGCTCGTGAACAGGATCGTCAGGCCATCGAGAAGATGAAGCAGAAGGACGGGGCGAAGGACGGCGACAAGGGCTGCGGCTGCAAGGACACGAAGAAGTCCGGCACCTGCAAGGACCACGCCAAGACCGACCCGAAGGACTGCTGCAAGAACAAGAAGAAGTAAGGCATCGGCGCGTCGAAGCAGCGTTGTAGTGGAATCGGAAACGGCTCCACTACTCGCGCTTTGACCGCACTGTGTGCCCGGTGAAAGGAGCCTAGTATGCTTCAGTTCCTCGTGCTTCTGTACCTGTTCTTGTTCATCGTTGGCTCGGCTTTCACCGGCTTGCTTCTTCAGGCGTTGTTCTTCTGGGCTGCGTCGTTCAGTCGCTTCCCAATGAAGGGCATTGTTGAATACGTGACTGTGTTCATTCTGGCTGCCGCTCACGGTTGGGCTTGGTACACACTTGTGCCTGAGCCTTTTACGGCAGTCATGACTTCGGTCATCGGATTCATCAGCGTGGTCTACTTCAGACTCTCGCTGCCTTCGGGAGATCAAGTCGAGTCTTGAGGTATCGAGACTTCAGCATTGCTGCAAACAACCTCAAGTCTAGGAGCAAAGCCATGTCCTGGCTTCTCATCGGCGTCGCCATCGTCGTCGTCTTCATGCTGTTCAGCAGCAAGCGCTAATACCGCTGAGCTGATGTCAGCCTGAGGCGACACGATAGCCGAAGCGGAGCGACCGATTCTTCCGGTTGATGCCGGGAGTTTTCGGTCGCTCTTGCTTTTTGTGATTGCAAAACGACAAAAGATAGTAGGATAGAAAATTGTGATGGTGACCAGATTTTCCAGCTCTCAGTCCAATTAGAAAAATTCGGATTTTTCTAATCGGATGAATGATAAAAAGAGCCCGAAAGCCCCAATCGACGTTGTTTTATTTTTCGATTGTTCAATGCTCGGCTGGACCTGAAATGCCTAAAACGCTTGCAGCGCAAAGGTTTTGCAACCGATTAGAAAAATTCGAATTTTTCTAATCAGATGTGCGCGTACGATTTTCGATCTACTCTGGGTTTTAACTATTTTGTTGTGGCGCACTCATTAGCCCTTTCTTCAGCCCATTCTTGCTGACCTTTTTCGATTTCTTCCTTGGTCAGATCTTTGATGTGAGTGGCAAGACTCCATCTGTGACCATCGGCATCTTCGACTTGTCCGAAGCGGTCGCCCCAGAACATGTCGGTGACGGGCATGATTGTTTTTGCACCAGATTTGGTGGCGCGTTCGAACCACGTGTCGACATTGTCGACGTAAAGCCACATGCTTGCACCGCTTCCTCCCAATGAAGACGGAGCCTTGCAGCCCATTTCAGGAAACTCATCGTTGAGCATGAAAATCGAATCGCCGATTTTCATCTCTGCGTGCATGACTTTTTTGCCGTCCGGACTCATGCTTACATCGCGTTTTTCAGCCCCAAAGGCTTTGGTGTAAAACTCGATTGCTTGCAGTGTATTCTTGCAAGTCAAGGTCGGTGTAATCGTGTGATAACCTTTCGGGATCGGATCAGCTTTTGTAGACATATTTCCTCCATCGGTTCTTGTAGAGCCGATCAGTAAAGCACAATATTCCAGACCTATCATTAGTCTCGTCAGCGCAGTTCGATACTCTCGAAAATCGCTTTGCAAGAGGATTTCATCCTACCGCGTGATTAAAGTTTCGCAGCGGCGCCCGGACTCTTCAAGAATTTCAATGTGCCGTTCAAGCTGTCGCCATATGCTTTTAAGTGCGAATCGCCGCTTCGCTGCAAAGCCGTTTGAAAACGTTGCACCCCGAAGTACGCTTCTTCAGGTGCCGCACGCCTGATGGAAGGCAAGGGAATTCTTGTCAGATTGAATTCAGATCCTGCCTGGCCGAAATTCACCAGTCTTCTTGCACTGTCATCGATAAAGTTGCGGAAATCCTGGCCGCCCTGATTTCTCCAGATGCCTTTGACGTCTTCTTTGAACCACTGTGATTCATACTGGAAAAGTCCTTTGGCACGTGCGGTCGGAACGCTTTTCGTTTGATCAAATAGAGGCTTGGAGTCTAGAATCCAGTAGTCTTTAGTGCCGCGATTGAAGAGAACATAGTCAGTGCCGACCAGATCGGCAGCACTGCGGTCTGCTGTCGTAACAAGCTTAAGATCCGGGTTTTTGTTGATCTTGTCAAAACTTGCTTTCAGCGGATTGAAGATTTCCACCTGCGCGAATTTGCCTATTTGACCGCCGCCTTTTTCATACACCAGGGCGGCGTTTTGACCAATGATGGCCGGTTGATTTTTGAGAGCGTCGTCTATAAATGCTGTCGCGTCTCGGTCGCTCATGCCGAAGTTATTTTGGTTGGCAGGCACGCGATTGGCGCGATCGCCAAAACGTGCTGGCAGTCTTTCGACCGCGATTATTTTATTTCCGCCCCGGCTTGTCACCTGAAGCGGTTCAGCCTCAGTTTGCCGCAAAACAGCCGGAAATTTGCCATTAAGCGTAAGGGTCGGTCTGGCGCCCTCTGCTAATTTTATCGTTGCGCGTGCCGCTTCACCGCCGCTGATCGCGGCAGTTTCGCCCGCGGCGACGGCTGTTTCGCGCGCGGCGGTTGCCGGTGAAGCCAGAACATTTTTGATTGGAGTACTGAGGGCTGTGGCTGCTTCTGAAGCCAGTGGGCTTAAACGTCCCGCTACTTTGGTTTCGGCTCCCACCACTTCGGCGGCTTTAGCTGCTGTTTGAGCAATGATGCGAGTTATCAATTTGAACCTCCTGCGGCATTCGGCGCAGAGAGCAAAAAACGATCGCTAGATCAGTTTCGACCAGAGTCGCTGAGAATCTGGTGATGGGTTATGACTGGGTCGAATCGATTATGCCTGGTAGTGCTTGAATTTAGCGTGAAGTCTGGAGTGATTCGGACTGGTTGAATTTGAATCTAACAGCAAGTTGTAACGAAAAAGTTCAACGAGAAAATATAGTAGTAATGTTTTAAGAATCGAAATCACGAGAAGGGGTCGGCATTTCTGCCGAACCTCTCCCGTGAATCGATTGTTTGCCAATCAGTCTAGCTAGGCGAAAAGCCGTTACTTGGAAGGCACCTGACCGCGTACCCATTCGCCGAAGGCGCCCGGGTTGCGCGTTTGGAGGAAGAGCGTGCCGGGACCTTTGAAGCGGCAGACCAGCCATTCACCACTGGTGGCCGAAGAGAACCAACCGGACTTGGCGGCTTTCTCCAGCTTGTAGGTCATGGTGTCCGTCCAGGCGACCAGATGCCCGTTGTCGACGACGAATTCCTCGCCGGCGGGCACATCGATTTCCTGGATGGCTCCGAATGCGGACACGGCAATCTTGCCTGTGCCCTGGGTCTTCTGCACGAAGAAACCGGCGCCCGAGAAAAATCCCTTGGCGAGATTCTGCATCTTCGTGTCGATGTCGGCACCACCGATGGCGGCAAGGAAAGCACCGCGCTGAAGCAGGTACTGGTTGCCGGGTTTCACGTTTAGAACGTGGATGTCGCCGGGCAGCGAGGGAGCCAGCAAGACCATGCCGTCCTCGCCCTTGGCGGTGAGGACTTGCACGAAGAAAGACTCGCCGGAAAGGACGGCGCGCTTCAAGCCGCCGAAAAGACCGCCATCCATTTTGCCGGCCACTTCGACTTTGCCGCTCATTGCGACCATCGCGTTCGATTCAGCCCTCACAGATTCGTTCTGTTTGAGGCTGACCTGCAGCAGGGCACCGCTGCCCTGATGATGAATTTCATGTTCCATGCGCCCTCCGGGGTGTTGGGAACTGTTTGCGCGAGCAGTGGAACGTCTCTCATGCGGTTTTAATTGCGCGCGTATGAATGCGCGGGCATGCGCGCTCGAGAACGTTCCAAAAAGCACGAAAAGGGGAAGGGCAAAGCGCCCCTCCCCTCTCGTGTTTAGCTCAAGACCGATTGACTCAGCCCTCGAGCTTGATGAGCTTCGGACCGAAGCGGTCCAGATGCTCGCTGTCATCCTGCGGCAGGTCGCCCAGCACGACATCGCGCCGGCCGTCGCTGCCATCGGGATACGGGAAGATTTCCGACACCTTCTTGCTGACCAGAGGCGCCGTCACCACGCTGATGTGGTTGCGCGTCAACTCCCAGGGAGTGCGGACGCCTATCGCCTTCAGGATGATGAGCAGATCGCGCTGCAGCACCATGTTGTAGTTGGCGGTGCGGACGTACTTGTCCTCGGGGTCGAGACCGCGACGCAGACGCGGGTCTTGCGTAGCGATGCCGACGGGGCAGTGGTTGGTGTGGCAGCGCTTGGCCATGATGCAGCCCAAGCCGCCGATCAGGTTACCGCGGGCGATGTTGACCATGTCGGCGCCCATGGCGATTGCCACGGCAACATCGGAACCTTTGGCGATCTGACCGGACGCAATCAGCACCGTCTCGTTGCGAACACCATGCTTGCGCAGGATGTTGTCGACAACGGGAATCGAGTGCAGGATGGGCTCGCCCATGTGGTCCGCCAGCGCCACCGGAGCAGCACCGGTTCCGCCTTCGCCACCATCGATGGTGATGAAGTCGGGACCTTCACCGGTGCGGGCCATGTGCTCGGCGATCTCTTCGATGTGCTTGTCCTGACCGACGACGATCTTGATGCCCACCGGCTTGCCGGTGAGATCTTGCATCGCCTTGACGAAGCTCATCATGGACGGAACGTCGCAGAACTCATCCCAGGCGTTCGGACTGAAGCAGTCCTTGCCCATCGGGATGTCGCGGAAGGCAGCCAGCTCGGGAGTGATTTTCTCCTTCGGCAGCTTGCCGCCCTGACCGGGTTTGGCACCCTGAGCCAGCTTGATTTCGAACATGACGATCTGGTCGTCTTCGGCAAGCTTGCGCACTTTGTCGAAGTCCAGCCCAACGAGGTCGTCGTTGAGGGCACCGCTCTTCAGCATCTCTTCGTCGAGACCGAGCAGGTGATACGCCTCGGCAACACGCCTGAGGTCGTCCATGTCGAAATCGCCGGTGTTGATGCCGATGGTGCGCATGCAGTCCTTGAGGGACTTGCGGAATCCGAACTTGGCCGGACCGATCTGCAGCACGATGCGACCACCGCCGACGACCTTGGCCTCTGGCTTGAGCGGGCGAGCGCCGCGGCGAAGACCAAGGTTGTACTTGATGAGCGCCTTGTAGTAGTGGAAGACCTGGTCGACGGTGATGCGCTTGGTGACGCCGTTGATGTGATACGGTGTCAAGCCGCCTTCGCCGGTCAGCATGTGAATGTTGGCCAGCTTGGCGCCGGACGAAAGCGCAGCCACTGCCTCAGCCGAGAGCGCACCCCAGCTCATGCCGGAGATGTTGATCGGCCAGGCGCAGTGATAGGGAGTGCGGCGCTTCTTGCCGATCACCAGCGGTGGCAGGCGATTGCCGCGGTCCTTCTTTTCGGACACGGGGAACATCTCGTTGAGCAGATGGATTGAACCGACTGCGCGATAGTCCCTGCTGGTGCCGAAGCCCAGGTTGTAGTTGACGCCCTTGCCGGCGCGGTACATGAAGCGCCGCGTCTCGCGGTCGTAGGGCTTCTCTTCCGTGTCGGCCATGAACCAGTACTGGCGAAGCTCGTCGCCGATCAGCTCGAAGCCGTAGCGGCACCAGCCCAGAACGGGGAAGTTGCGCCTTATAGAATGCTTCCTCTGCAGGTAGAAGTCGTCGATGCCTACCAGCATCAGGAAGGCGATCAAGCCGAAGATGAGCCCGGTCATCGGATTGAAGTAATGCCAACCGGCGAACCAGGCGAGGATCGTGCCTGTGAGCGCCAGGGGCAGGAGCACGCTGCGTTTGAGCGTGAATTCGAAGACCGCCAGTTGTACGAGGAATGCCAGCACCGCGCAGAGCACCGCAGCAGGCCAGCTAAGATAATATCCGCCGATCAAGCCGGCGATGAGAGTACCAGATGCCAGCGCGTGCTTGTGCCTGCGCAGGTCATGAATCGTGAACACTGAAAGCGCACCCAACAGCGTGAACACGAGAGCCAGTGAATGGCCTCCCTGCGTCCAGCCGAAAAGACCAGCCAACAGTGCTGTAACGATAGTGGCTAGAGTCCAGAACATGGTGATTTCTCCTTGAACCAGAGGTCGGCCGCGCTTTGCGCGCGCCGCCTCGTATCCAGAATGGCGATGCTGTTTCGCGGGCATTACGCAGCGCGCGAAACCCGGCACCACCGGTAGTACCGTTCGAGACTTGCCGGCGTCGACTCGGTTGAGGGTGAAACACCTTCAACACAAAAGTTTTGGCGTCAGCAAGAAAGATAGTTGGAGCGAAACGAGCATCATTGCTGAAGCGCGTTTTCTCAGAGGTTGATTGAGCTTCTGACGAACCGGCTCCTCGCAGGAGGAAAACAATGTCTTCCTCCTGCGATTTGCAGAACGGCTCTGTCAGCTCGCCGAAACCGAACCCGCGCAAACAGGTTCGACTTCTACGAGGACGACGCGCTTCGGCATGGCGTCCCAGGTGTCGGGACCGATGCCGAGATAGCCGGCCAGGCTATAGCTGTCGAAAAGGCGGCACCACTCGTTGCGAGTGCAGCGTTCTTCTTCCCAGTCGCGGTCTTCGATGGCGGCGTTGAGACCGTCCCAGCCGGCGCCCATGTCGCATGCCGACTTGACCGCGAACCGCGCTTTGCGATTGAGCACCTCCGCGCAGCAGGGGCGCGTGCAGTGCTCGTGCGAGCGCGTGTGCAAGTCGAGCTCGTGGAGCTCGACCTCGTCTTCCAGCTTGGGAAGCGCGTCGGCGGCGGCGAGCCGGCATTCGAAAAGACGATCGCCTCTAGCGAAGAGCAGGGCGATGGTGGCTTGGGATGCGGGTTGGCTCATGTCTACCTCTTTGTTTTTGATTCCATTGCAAACGCAGGCGACAGGCTCGGCAGGAGCGATTTCTGCTTGTCGCGGGCACCGAGTTGCTGCGCTGGTTTGCGGGTGATCGAAGATTGCCTTGCCACCGCATCGCGGCAGTGGCAGGGCAATCCCCGATCGATGAAGAAACTGCAAGGGGAGCCCGTTTCCGGGCCCCCCTCACAGCAGATTGCGATTTGGTTACGGCACGGATTGCTCCGCGCCGTAACGGGAACTCAGGCCTTCGCCGAGGTGAGAGCCTTCGCCGAAGCCTCGAGGTACGAGGTCAGCTTGGGCGTCTCGGTCTCGCGCAGACCGACGTTGACGCTGAGGCGCTCGATCATCTGAGCGACCGCCATGTCACCTTCCTTCACCTTGTTCTTGGCGAAGAAGTCCACGACTTCCGCCTGCAGCTCTGCGGTGTCGAGAGCCGAGCAAGCAGACACCATGCGGGGCACGGCGTTGTCGGGGTAGGTGGCGACGATCTTGGTCCAGTTGTCGCGCATGAAGTCCCAGGCCGCTTCGCCCGCGTGCTCCGTGCCGATGATGCCGGCCAGGATGAACGGCGCGTCCTGAGTGCGGATCTTGCCCGACAGGGTCAGCTCGATGGCCTCCTTGTAGAGACCTTCCTCGCGGAAGTTGCCGAGCGCTCCGAGGAAGCGCAGCTTCTCCTGCGTGGTGGGAGCCGACTCCGACAGAGCCAGGAACTCGTCGAAACGAGCCCGGTCGCCGGTGTAGGACAGAGTGCTGATCAAAGCAGGCACGACGTTGGGGTCGACCGAACTGCGATCGGCCTTCCACTTGTCGAACTGCACAGCGGCTTCCTTGCGGATGTCCTTGTCGGACCCGACAGTGCCGAGCAGACCGATGAGCTGGCCACGCAACTGGAGCGTGTGCACCGACTCACCTTCCTTGGGCGTCCAGCCGAGCTTGTCGAAGACCGGGCGCACGGTGGCGCGGATGGCGGCCTTGAACGCCTGGCGGTGGTCGCCGGCGGTCAGACCGTAGACGGTCTTGAGAGCGCCCGAGATGACGGCCCAGACGTTGGCGTCGGCTTCCGTGGAGAAGCTCTTCACCAGGTCCAGGTACTCGGTGGTGGTCATCGAGTTCTCGCTGCGCGCGCGGACCGAAGCCCACGAGTCGTTGACGAGGTTGAAGCGCTCGATGATCTGCATGTTGTTCTGCACGTCAGCCAGAAGCTTTCCGCGCAGAGCGTCCGAGTAGTCGACGCGGTAGAAGCCCGAACCGCCGGCGTTGAGCACGACGTAATCGAGCGGGCTGTCGCTGAGCCTGATGGTGGTCTCGCCATCGTTGACGAGGACCTTCTGCTCCGTAACCTTGCCACCCGCACTGAAGCGGATATGCAAGGGCAGCGGCCAGACGTCCTTGTCGCCGGCAGGCAGGAACTGGAACTTCTTCTGGCTGACCGTGATGGTGCCAGGGAAGCCACCCTCTGTGACGGAGACTACCGGGTGACCGGCAGTCTTCCACCAGAAGTCCATCAGCATGCGGACGGGAATGTCCTTGCCGTCGACCCTGGCGCCTTCCTCGAGCGCGTCCCAGAGCTGCGACACGGTCGCATTGGCGAGGGCGTGGCGCTGGAAGTAGATGCGCATGCCGGTGCGGAAGGTGTCGAAGCCGGCGTACTGGATGTACTGGAAGAGCAGCGAGCCGCCCTTTTCGTACGTGATGGTGTCGAAGAACTGCTGGATGTCGTCAGGGTGGCTGACGGGAATCTCAACAGCGTGAGTGGACTTCAGCGAGTCGAGCGCGAAGGCGCCGGCACGGTCGATGCCGAACTCGTTGTAGACATGCCACTCGGGGAACATGTCGTTCATGGAGAGGTAAGCCATGATCGTGGCGAACGACTCGTTCAGGCCGAGGCCGTCCCAGTCGTCCATGGTCACTTCGTTGCCGTTCCACTGGTGAGCCAGCTCGTGCAAGATGACCTCGCAAACCCGGGCCTTTTCGGCGTAGGAAGCGGTCTTCTTGTTGAGGAGAAGCGCCGTGTCACGGTACGTGATCAGACCGGTGTTCTCCATGGCGCCCGACGCGAAGTCGGGAATGGCGATCATGTCGATCTTGTCGCCGCCGAAGTAGGGGCGGTTGAAGAAGTCCTCGTACCACTTGACGCCGAAGGCGCCGCACTCGAGCGCGAACTCCTTCAGGTCGTTCTTGCCCGGGATGGACCAGATGCGGATTTCTTTGCCGTTGGCAAAGACGGGCTCGGACGACTCGAACTCGCCGACGCAGAACGCGACGAGGTAAGTCGACATGATGGGCGTGCGAGCGTAGGTGACGATCTTCTTGCCGTTGCCGAGCGACTCCGTCTTGATGTCGCGACCGTTGGAGAGCGCCGTCAGGTGCTCGTCGACGATCAGCCGCACATCGTACGTAGCCTTCATGGCCGGCTCGTCGAAGCAGGGGAATGCCTGACGCGCGTCGGTCGACTCGAACTGCGTGGTGAAGATCTGGTGGTCGTTCTTGTCGTCATCCTGCCACTGGCTCAGGTAGAAACCCTTCAGCTTCGTGTTGTGGATGCCGGTAAACGACAGGTGGAGCGAGCCCTTGCCCGTGGGAACGATGCCATTGAAAGTGATGATGGCGAACTCGTTCTTGGGATCGAGTGTGACTACGCCCTCGAGCCGCTTGCCCTTCTTCGTGACGAAGGAGGCAGAGTGGATGTCGAGGTTGGCAGAGTGCAGAACGATGCGGTCTGAGGACTGCAGGACTTTGACCTTCACTTCCTCGACGCCGGTGAACTTGTAGACCACCTCTTCGTTGCCGCCCGACCTGGTCGAGACCTTGATGCCGGGGGTGAGCGTGATCTTGTAGTTGATAGGCTTGATGTGCTTGGGCAGACGGAATTCCTTCTGCTTGGACACGGACAGCCCCTTACTGTGAAGCATGCACATATTTGACTCCGATCTTGTTTTTGGCTGCAAATGGATGCAGCAACCTTAGAGTGATGGAAGAAACCCTTTGAACGCAGATGAGCGTTCTGAATGCAAAGTGCACGATTACACTCAGCATTCCGGAGCACACTTTCGTGTGATCCAAACCCAACAACCGCTTTAGCCGGAGATCATAACTACTTGAAAATCAGTTCATCTTAAACGGTCAGTGTTGGGCGCGCGACGATGAGTCGGGAGTGCGCGGGCGCTGATCGAGATGAACACGAAGTTGTAGTTAGAACTCTGGAAAAAGAACGTAGGGATAAGGGATCTTGAACATATTGCTCTAAGTTCTTGATAAGCAAATCAAAGCTGCTTAATAAGCCGCGTCTGACAATTAGCGCCACCGCAAACCCTCTAAAATGTTGATGTCAAGTGGATCTCGGTGGATTGCCGGGGGGAATTTGAAAGCTATTGCTATCTGTGCGAACTGCTAATCGATTAAGTGCAATTCTGGGAAAAACTCGGGTTGTCAGTAATTTTCACAAGGCGCGCTATATGCAACGCATGTGCGCCGCGCTCTATGCAGATTACAGCTGCGAATACTTGAAGCCGGTAATCATGAGCTTTCTGACATTTCGCTAAAAAGTTCTCCTGACAACCAGATATATTGCATTTTATTCTCTTTTGTTGAGAAGTCAGTGATGTCACAGGTAGTGTCATCTCCTATCTCTTTTCCTTTTCAGGCAAACACACAAGGCTTCTAAAACCTGCCCGCGCCCGCACAAAGCATCCCTCCCTCCGGCATTTCCGCCCGCAGGTAGGCACCGCGCGCGGTGTGTTGTAAAGAGATAAGGGATTGTCATGTGGTAAGCAGTCAGCACCGGTAACACATCGCGTGAATGCACAAAGCAGTTTTGCGCTCTGCACAAACGTCTTTTGTGCCGGTCTTAACTCGAACCACTTTTCTATCGCAGCGCTATCAACTCGCCTGTTTCCGCCTGAGAAGCAGTGATTCTGCGCGTTGCTGAAAACAGCTGTCACCAGACAGTTGTTCCAACCATTCAAACCCAAGCATCGCTTGGAGTAATAGGGAGACCTACATGAAACGCTCACGTTCCCATCAGGGGATTGTTCCCCCGTACATTCTGCTGCACCTCTCGAACGCCTTCCCGGATGACCCGTCGTACCTCTGGACTCTCGATGAGACCCGGAAGCTGCACCTCAAGGGTCTGCGCAACGTCATTTTCTACCGGCTGTCCAACGGCAAGTCGGAAGTGCAGATCTACGACTGCAAGAACTCCACTCGCCTGCCGGGCACCAAGGCCCGTTTCGAGGGTGAGAAGGCAGTCGCCGACAACATCGTCAACATCGCCTTCGACTACCATTCGGCTGTCCGCGACTTCCTGAAAAAGGAGTTCGGCGTCGATTCGTACGACGGCAAGGGCGGCAACCTGATTGGCTCAGTCCACTACGGTGTCCGCTACAACAACGCCTTCAACAACGGCCGCCAGATGGCCTACGGTGACGGCGACGGCCGCGTCTTCAAGACGTTCGTGCTGCTCGACGTTGCCGGCCACGAGTTCTTCCACGGCGTCACCGGCCAGTTCTCGGGTCTCGAGTACTACGGTGAAAGCGGCGCCCTGAACGAGTCCATCTCGGACGTGTTCGGCGTCATGCTGCGCCAGTGGGTGAAGAACCTCAAGGTCGACCAGGACTCCTGGCTCGTCGGCCCCGGCCTGTTCGCCGACCCGAAGCAGCGCGCACTGCGCGACATGCTCAACCCCGGCACGGCCTACAACGACGCCAACATCGGCAAGGACCCGCAGCCCGATCACTACGACCGGCGCTACAAGGGCTCGTCCGATAACGGCGGCGTCCATATCAATTCCGGCATCCCGAACAAAGCGTTCGCCACGTTCGCGATCTCGCTGGGCGGCTACGCCTGGCAGACGGCTGCCGGCAAGGTCTGGAACGAGGCCAACACGGGCAAGCGTCACGTGAAGTCGGACTGCGACTTCCACACGTTCGCTCAGACCACCGTCGACATCTGCCGCACCGACTACGATGCGGCCACGACCGACAAGCTGATCGCCGCCTGGAAGGGCGTCGGCATCGCCACGAAGTAAGGGTTGCAGCAGACGGTTCTTCGAGCGCGAGCTCGAGCGCCTTTTTTCTGCACCTTTTACTTTGGGTAATTTCCATGTATTTCGGCCGGGAGCGGCGTTGCACTGGTAAAACCGGCATGCGCGCTCATCCTCAAGCCGGAGCGCAGGAGAGATCAAACTTGATTCAGGGGCGGGGAATTGTCCTCGCCCCTGAGTTTCTCCAGGACAGATGATGAGTGAGTGCGCGTAGCACACACTCTGCACGGCGAGCCATTTGTAGCTCGCCGATTTTTTGCAAAATCGTCCATCTTTCTCAACTCCAGGAACCCACTCCATTTCGGATGTGCGTTCCTCACCCGAAAGACACGAGTCTCTAAAGACTCCAAAAGGAGCTCAACATGAGCAACAAAACTGATAACAAGCCCGAAGAGAAAAAGTCGGGCGGTCTCGCTGAAGACGTTCTGCGCCAGGCTGGCAAGTCCGATGAGGAAGCCGGTAGCATGGGCAAGATCGACCGCGCGGAGGACGAGCTGGAAGCTACGCTCGATCCGAAGTTCCGCACGGAAAATTCTCCCATCCACCAGGCCATCTGGAATCGCCGCACCCCGATCAGTCTGTTCAGTGTTCCCAACTCCGCCACCGCCGGCACTTCGTCCGCGCAGGTGGCCATCGAGAACAGCATTCGCGTCGTGAAGGGTCACCTCGCGGCCGGCACGCTGTTCGATTCGAAGGGCAAGGTCTCCGACCAGGTCCTCAGCGATCTCTCCGCTACGGGCTACTTCGGTATGCTCGTGGACAAGAAGTACGGCGGTCAGGGCGCCAGCATCACCGATTTCATGAACCTCGTCACCCGCATGGCGGCCGAGGGTGAAGCGACGACCGCCGGTCTCAACTCGATTCACGAGTGCATCGGCGCGGTTGACCCCGTGGTCGGTTATGGCAGCGACGAGCAGAAGGCTCGCTTCCTGCCGAAGCTGGCTTCCGGCGAGCGCCTGTCCGCCTTTGCTCTGACCGAGCCGGGCGCGGGCTCCGACCTCACCGCCGTGAAGACCACGGCAGACCCGGACGGCGAGGACTTTGTCGTCAACGGCGAGAAGCTGTTCATCAGCAACGTCGCCCCCGGCCGTACCATCGGTCTGGTGGCCATGATCCCGATCCTCAACAAGGAAGGCAAGCCCAAGATCGGTAAGGACGGCGCCATCGAGCGTCGCCACGCCGTTCTCATCGTCGACCTGCCGGATGCCGAGAACGAGACTTTCAAGCTCGTCAACTACGACATCCACGCGGTCAAGCACATCTACAACCGCGGCATCATCTTCAACAACTTCCGCGTGCCGGCAGCCAACCTCTTGGTTCCGCCGGTCGGTGACGGTCTCACCATCGCGTACCACGGTCTGAACCGCGGTCGTGTCGCTCTTTGCGCCAACGGCGCCGGTGTGATGCGCACGCTCCTGGCCAGCATGATCCCCTGGGCGCAGTATCGCAAGACCTACGGTCAGCCGATCAAGATGCGCAACCTGGTGCGGCGTCGTGTCGCCCGCGTTGCTTCGCTGATCGTCGGCGCCGACGCGCTGCGCGATTGGGGCAGCCATCTGCTCGACGAGGGTTACCGCGGCGAGCTCGAGTGCGTGATCGCCAAGATCTACGCGTCCGACGCGCTGATCGAGACCACGCGCCTGGCGCTGCGCACCCACGGCGGTCGCAGCTTCCTGGGCGGTCACATCGTCGGTGACAACCTGCACGACTTCTTCGCTCCCTCGATCTACGAGGGCGAGAACGAGATGCTGGCGATGGCGTTCTTCAAGTCCATCGTCAAGCAGTACGGCACCAAGTACATGGGGCCGATGCTGGCCAAGTCGGCTCAGCTGGGCATCGATCTCAACCAGTCGCCTGCCAAGGTGACCTTGCAGATGATGACGCGTCTGGACAAGACCTTCAAGATGCGCAAGGAGATCCTCCCTGTGATCGGCAGGGCTCTTTCCATCGAGACGCGCTTCAGCGACAAGCAGAAGGTCAGCGGTCTGGACAAGAACCTGCAGGCTCACGTCGACTTCGCTCTGGCCCAGTTCGTCGCCAACGGCAAGGACCTCTACCGCACCATGCTCACGCACGGACTGAAGCTTCAGGACGAGCAGGAGCTCATGGTCGACGTGCTGTCCATGCCGATCCAGCAGGCGGTGACGATGCTCGTGACGGCGCTGCACGCGCACGCCAAGGGCGACGAAGCCACCAAGCTGGCTGCTGACGTGCTGTGCATGGACCTGCGTGCGCAGATCAGCGGCAAGGCGGTGAAGACCGACGCCAAGCAGTATCGCCGGTACATCCGCAACTCCAGCAAGTTGGCGGACCTGGTGGTCGAAGGCAAGTTCCATCAGCTGGACGGCGCGGTCGAGACTGCGATTCTGCGTCAGTACGGCGCGGACGGTCGCACGATCACCGGCTAATTCGTTCAGGCACCGCCGGTTGTCTTAAGTAGACCGGAGGTCGGCTCCGAGGCCAGCTCGCTGCCCTGCGTGAAAGCAGGCAGCGAGCCCCTCG
>JADYYD010000231.1 GCA_020853845.1 Candidatus Melainabacteria bacterium | reverse complement strand
GGCGGCTGCTGAGGCGGCGGCTGCTGAGGTGGTGGCTGCTGCGGTGGCGGCTGCTGAGGTGGTGGTTCCTCCGGCGGCTCCTCCGGCGGCTCCGGAGTGGCGTTGAGATTGTTTATTAGTGTCTGCATCTGCGGAGTCGTTCGACCACCAACAGGGTGCACGCTAAACATATAATCTGCGGGGAACCATGAACCTGCTGTCCAGTATGTGTATCCGGTCCACACATCTTTGTTCGCATGCATATATTTGAGAACAGCGTCTAGCAGTGCCAGTGCATTTTCATCTTTTGGAACTCCAAATTCGCTCAAGAACGCAGTTTTGTGATGTTGGCGGCACCAGTTCGTAAACGCGTTGAGAGTTGCGACTCCATTTGCAGGAGACATTGTGTCTGTATGCGTGCCGGAGCCATCGTAGTCGAAATATTGGTGCATATCGTATGACCAGTTATTTCCAGGATCGGTAATTTTGATCATTTCCGAGGCGTTCACTTCAATGAAGTTTTGCGGATGCATCCAGTGCGTGCTTGGCACCAGAATCAAATTGGTTGCTCCCGTTGCGCGAATGGAATTGATGGCTGCCTGCGAAGAGGCGCACCACGACGCTGAAGTCATTCCCCCGCCGATCGGTTCGTTTTGCAGTCCGAAAATGACTTTCGGATTGCTTTTGTAGTGAGAAGCTACTCTTGACCAGAAATCTGCAAATACGGAATTCGGCCAGCCGCCTGATGTACCGACGTGCTTGGTTTTGTACTCACCGTAATTGTGCGGATCGAGAATTGTGGACATGCCCTTTGCGGTGATCATATTTACGCAATTGTCGATGCGAGCTAATTCAGCCGCATCGAGAGCGCCATTTTCACTGGGTTGCAGCCGGTCCCAAGAAAAACACAAACGAATGCAGTTCATTCCTTTTGAAGCAAAGAAATCAATTTCTGATTGCTGAGGATAAACATAGTCCCAGTTGTATCGTCCAGGTACCCACTTTTGATTGAACTCTCCTCCCGAAATGTTTACGCCCTGGTATGCCATCCCACCCGTTGCCCATGCGGCATTGGTTCCCAGCAGCATGGTCATGCTGACGGATACCACCGTGTGAATACGTGAGCGCACACCGCCCTGTAAGCCCGAGAGCAGCTTACGGGGACGTTTAGTCCCTTTTGCCATTACTTACTTCTCCTTAAAAAGGTCGCACCACACAGTGCCTTCCGAAGCAAATCCGTGTTCGACCGCCGCTCAGCCCACGAAGGCGGCAGTGAAATGGAAAGTTCTAGATGGTATGAGTGGCTGACTCACATCCTATTCGACCATCGTAGTGTCGGGATGTGAGGACCGTGTGAAGACCCGCCAGTAAGTAATAGGTCATTGCTAAATCAATTACGCCCGAAAAAAATACCTCGGTAACGCTCAAGCGAAAAATTTCAGATTTTCCGCAATCGGCGCCAGGCTCTTCGATATAGGGTTTAAGGAGCTAATTACTCTTCTCTTTTTTAGAACGATCTCGTTCTTTTTCTTTCTCTTTCTGCTTTGCGCGTTTTTCGGCCAGGCGTTTTGCTTCTTCTTCCGCGCGCTTCTTCGCAAGAGCTTGATTTTTCTCTTCTTCTTTCTTTTCTAAATAATATGCATAACTGCCGGAATAACTGTACAGTTCGCCATCACGAATTTCGATGATGCGATTGGCGATCTTAGAGATAAAGTACCGGTCGTGCGAGATAACGATGACTGTGCCGTCATAATTTATGAGCGCTTCTTCGATCATTTCTTTTGCAGGAATGTCGAGGTGATTAGTCGGCTCGTCGAGCACCAGAAAGTTGGCTGTCTTCAGCATCATTTTTGCCAGAGCCAGGCGTGCCTTTTCTCCGCCGCTCAGAGAACCTACCTTTTTGAACACTTCATCGCCGGGAAACAGAAAACAGCCAAGCAACGTTCTGATTTTTGTATCGGACCAATCGAAAACTTCATCAGCGATCGTCGACAAAACCGTTTTCGAAAGATCCAGCGCCTCCGCTTGATTTTGCTCGAAATATGCCGGAATGATGTTGTGATCGCCAAGTGCGCACGAGCCTTCCGTCGGTTTCTCCGTGCCCATCAACAATCGCAGCAGAGTCGATTTGCCTGAACCGTTCGGCCCCAGAATTGCAATGCGGTCCCCGCGATCGATTTCCAAATTGGCGCCGAGAAAGACAAGTTTTTCGCCATAAGAGTGCGTCAGATCTCTCACGACCGCAATCTCCCTGCCGCTTCTCACGGCTTCAGGAAACCTGAATTTGAGAGTGCTTTCTTCATTCTCAGGTGCTTCAATAATTTCGATTTTGTCTAGCTGTTTCTCGCGGCTCTTCGCTTGCGTGCTTCGAGTTGCGCTGGCGCGAAAGCGATCGACGAAGGCTTGTTGTTTTTCCAGCTCGCGCTGCTGACGTTCGTAAGCGGCTTGCTGTGCTTCTCTGACTTGCGTGCGTGCTTCGACATATGCCGAGTAATTTCCCAAGTAGCAAGTCGAAACGCCGCGCTCGACCTCGACGATGCTCGTGCAGAGTCGATCGAGAAACTCTCGGTCGTGAGAAATAATTACCATAGGAATAGTCAGGCTGCGCAGGTACCCTTCCAGCCACTGAACGGTTTCCAGATCGATGTGGTTGGTAGGCTCGTCGAGCAAAAGAAGTTGCGGCTCCTGCAGCATGATTTTTCCAAGGCCAATTCGCATTTGCCAGCCACCACTGTACGTGCCGACGAGGCGATTGGCATCTTCCAGCGTCATGCCGATTTCCGGCAAAATCTTTTCTGCCTTGTGCTCGAGCGCGTAGCCGTCTTTAGCTTCGAACTCGCGCTGCAACTTGTCGAGTCTGTTGAGCAGGCGGTTCATCTCTTCGGGTGGTGCTGTTTCCATTTCATGCTGCACCACATGCAGTGCATGGCGAATTTCCTCGACATCTTTGTATGCTCGAAGCAACTCATCGATGACTGTGTTTTCCACATGCACATCGAATTCCTGGCTGAGACAGGCGACCTTCAATCCGGCGGGTTTGATGACATTGCCCGAAGTGGGTTCGATCTCACCCATGATAATTTTGAATTGAGTGGTCTTTCCGCTACCATTGGCACCGACAAGCCCGATTCTTTCGCCGCTCTTAACCTCCCAGGTTACTTCCGTGAGCGCTTCGCCGGTCGGGTAGATTTTGCTTATTTTGTCCAGTCTTAGCATTGTTGTCCGTGTTTGCCTGTGAGCTTTGCAGCTCGTGTTTCATAACTATTAGAGCACTCTTACGCCCAAAAGGCTGTCAGACAACGAAAAAGCCTAATTTTTTAGCTATTATTTCTGCACACATTCAAAGATATTCAGGAGACATTGGCGCTTGGGAATCCTCGTCAGTTGCCAGACCATCAGCAAATCGTACAGTTCGCGACCGCTTTTCACCGATATTTCCTTTGGTATCGAAGAGCGCGAGCGGATTGGTCTTATCGGTCCAAACGGCGCCGGTAAATCAACTTTGCTTAAGATATTGGCAGGGCAGGTGGAGCCTGATGGCGGCTCCGTGGTCGCCAGACGCCAGCTTCGCATCTCTTTTCTTCAGCAAGAACAGACCTTTGACGCCACGGCATCGGTGGAGCAAGTCGTTGCTGAAGCCGCTGCTAAAGTCGAGTTTGAAGAGCACGAGCGGGCTGCTGCCATAGATTCGACCCTGGCCGAGATTGGTTTTCCTGACCGCAATGCCCCTGCAGGTACGCTTTCCGGGGGCTGGCGCAAACGCCTGGCGATAGCGTGCGTGCTCGCTCAGCAGCCTGAGCTTCTTTTCATGGACGAGCCTACCAACCACCTCGATTTGGAAGGCATCCTGTGGCTGGAAGAACTGCTCAAGAAGGCTAATTTCGCCTATCTCTTGGTCAGCCACGATCGAGCCTTCTTAGAATCGGTCGCAAATCGCGTCATCGAACTCAACCCTACTTATCCTCAAGGTTTTCTCAGCGTCAAAGGAAATTACAGTCAATTTCTCGAAGCAAGAGAACAGCAGGTGGAAGCCCAGGTGCATCAGCAGCAGGCTCTGGCAAGTCAAGTTAGGCGGGAAATCGCCTGGTTGCAGCGCGGCGCCCGTGCACGGCAAACAAAGGCGCGCGGTCGCATCAAAGATGCCGGCGAGTTGATGGAACAACTGGCCGAGGTGAAACAGCGAAACGCGCTTACGGCGCCGGTTGAGATTGGGTTTGACGCATCAGGAAGGAAGACCAAAGAACTTCTTTCTTTAAAAGGCGTATCGAAATCTGTCGGGGGGCGCAATTTAATATCGGATTTCGACCTCGTCATTTCACCCGGCACAAAGCTGGGCGTGGCAGGCCGGAACGGTACGGGGAAAACGACTTTGCTGCGCATCGTTGCCGGCGACCTGGAGCCGGATTCGGGAAAGATCAAGCGCGCCGATGAATTGAAAGTTGTTTGGTTCGATCAAACCCGTGAACAGTTGGATCAGCAAAAGTCGCTCAAGGAATCGCTCAGCCACCAGGGCGAATCGGTGACTTATCGCGGACGAAACATGCACATCGCCAGTTGGGCGAAGAAGTTTCTTTTCAAACCAGACCAATTGAACATGCCGATCAGCTATTTGTCGGGCGGCGAGCAAGCCCGAATTCTGATTG
>JADYYD010000230.1 GCA_020853845.1 Candidatus Melainabacteria bacterium | reverse complement strand
TGCAACGGGTGAATGCGGCGGTGGTAAAACCTCGTCGCCTTCCATCGCATCGAAAAAAATTTGATCTTTTTTGGCCTCGCGAGGCACCATATGCGGTGCCTAGCTAGCGCGCCCTACGAGATGCTTTGCAGAGAGCTTCTGAGCTACCAAAGCCTTTCTTTTGCTGCGTTCGCTCATATCCGTGGGTCCATCCAGCAAGAACTTCGGATGTCCACCCCTGCGCTCAAGCAGCGTCTTATCAGCTTACTCGCCAGTAAGTCCAGCTTATTACGAAGGCAATACTCCGGCAAAATCAAATGACAACAAATTTGATACAATATCACATATCAAAACCTAGATTTATGCTATATTTAGCAACAAGACCTTCCAATTCGATGTCAATTCAAACATCAACACCAACATGCGATGCCTAGAAATACATCAAAAATTGAGTCAATCATCGGACCACTAATTCGGCAGCTTTCCGCTCTCAGGCAAAGAAAAGGTCTGACCCAGAGAGATGTCGCCGCGCGCATGGACTTTCCACAGAGCTATTTGAGCAGGCTGGAAAACGTTCAAATCGACATGCGGCTTTCCAATTTCGTCGACCTGGCGCGGTTTTTAGGTGTGGAAGTTATGCTGATTCCGACGGAATTAATTCCCACCGTCAACACCATAGTAGGCGCAGAACCAGTCGATGAGGACAGTCGACCTCGATGGCAACTATCGAGCTTCCTGAATGCAAATGAAGCAGACGACGAGCTATGAACCAGTCGATACAACAGTTGCTTGTCTACCTACATGATTCAAAAGTGGGTGAAATCGTTCGATTTGCTGATGACAGAACGATGTTTGTTTTTGATCAAAAATACAAAGCTGCTTCCAAAAGACCGACTCTGAGCTTATCTTTCAAGGCCGCCAACAATTACGGTTTGTTTGAACCCAAACGTCCACGAAGCCAAAAGCTAGAACCGTTTTTTTCAAACCTCCTGCCGGAAGGTCATTTGCGCGAATATCTCGCTGAGAGATTCAACGTCAAATCTTCAAGAGAATTTTTTCTTGCAGCAGCACTGGGACTTGACTTACCTGGAGCCGTTAAGCTGGTACTGCTTGGCGATCATGAGAAAGAATCAGACGAGAGCGCAACAAAAAGACAAATTGAACCAGTTGCTCCATTTAGGTTTTCGTTGGCAGGCGTTCAACTGAAATTTTCTGCCGTCTTGGAAGGCTCCGGCAAGCTCACGATCCCTGTAGATGGCGCGGGAGGCTCATGGATAGTCAAACTCCCGGCTGGACGATTTCAAAATGTTCCTGAAGCCGAATACGCAATGATGACATTCGCCAGGAAGTTTGGCCTCGATGTTCCTGAATTCAAGCTGATTCGGACTGGGGCAATAAAAAATTTACCGGAGGAGTTCTCAACTTCAACCGGTAAAAGTTTTGCAGTCAAAAGATTTGACAGATCTGATAGCGGCGGCAGAATTCACATGGAAGACTTCGCTCAAATTTTTGGCGTCTACGCAAGTGAAAAGTACGACGTCGGGCACTACGGAAATATAGCTGAGGTCCTCTGGGTGGAAGCGGGAGAATCGAGTCTCAAAGAATATTTGCGACGCCTTGTGTTCAATGTTGGTATCGGCAATGGTGATATGCATCTAAAGAATTGGTCCGTTCTTTATCACGATACCTTCACTCCATCGCTTTCTCCAGCTTATGATTTCGTCCCGACCATCGCATTTATGGAATCGCAAAGAATGGCGTTGAATCTTGGGGGCACCAAAGAATTTGGCGAAGTCGATGAAGAAAAGTTTCGCAGGCTGGCCGGCTCCGCAAAACTTCCCGAAAGACTGGTGATGACTATAGTGCGGGAAGCGGCAGAGCAATTCAAAGAAGTCTGGAGGGCAAATCAAAACAAGCTACCTCTAAGTCCAGAAATAGCTGGATTGATAGACATGCATATTAAGAGAGTTCCGCTCTTTAAACATCAAAAAAGGCGGGGATAGCCAATCTCGAACGCGGACTTTTATCTACTTTCGAATCATACGCTCACGATTAGTCGCCACAGCCTTTTCAATCACTTTCAATGTCTGCTCGCGAATCGGCAACGCATCGATGGCTTCACGTAAAGAATAAGAAACTGCAACTATTCGCTCAATCGTCTGCTCAGCAACTTTCGGTTTAATTCCAGTCTTGGACGCTAACTCCATTAACTTACTAAATCCCGGTGCGCGCGCTTCTCCACAAATATCCATTTGGTGATCGCCATTCGGACCTGCGCTGAATGTGAGATCATAAGCAGGTGACAAAGTCCACTGACCATCCTTGTCCATTAAGAAGGAAAAGTTTTTCGAGTGGTCGTCGCGATTGTTGAAAACAACATTGAAAACGCAATTTTCGAATGCGCGATGCACCTCCCGCAAATCATTCGTCATGAGCCTTGTCAGCCGCAAAAGAGCTGTATAGTCAAATTGAGGAATTCGAAAATCCACATGCGCAGCACCAGCAGCGGTGTGCATTGGCACACGCATGTTGCCCGCGCGATCAAAACGCTCTGTCCCGAATGCAGAGGCCCTCTTGCTTAAATCGAAGTAGTAGAATTCGGGAACGCGAAGACCGCTTATGCGCGCAAGACGGCAATAGAGTGCTTCAATTGCGCAAGCTTCTTTACTTTCGTTTTGCGCAGGAAATTTTACCAGCAGCGGTGTTCCGCAATTCGAGCCTGCCTTAGAAATGCGATTGGCTTTCGCATCGATTTCTACTGCAACTTTCGGCCGCACACCATGCGGTGAACCTCCCATAAGCATGAGATTTCGCAGAACGCTTTCATTTTCATTCTCCTCGAAAACCTGATATACGTCGCGCGCAATGTCCAGTAGCTGCAAATCTTCCAGCAGCAATTCTTCAGTCTCTGCAGGTTCGAACGCTAGCGCCCCCATTGCGTTTTCACCGACTAAGCGCAACCGATCCAGGGGAGAAACAGATGCTGGATTTCTCCCTTGCCGACGAAAGAGCCTATCCATGAGCAGCATGCCCCATCCGTCGGGTAGCGCATCGCTTATAAATCCCGGCAATCGTAGCTGATGTTGTGGAAGATTTCCGAAGGATTGGTCACTGAGCGCCATCTTGAATGGAGAAAACTGCAGTTTGCGCTTCAGCGCCTCAGGCGTGTACTCAAAAACTATATCTTTGCCGTCATCGGCCAGGACGCCCAGCTTGAAGCGTTCTCCCCAGCCTGCATAGATGACGTTCAGCTTCTTCATTTCCGCTTGCGCGATGCACGCTGCCTCTGTTGTGCGGCCAACTCCATGTCTCTGATAGATTTCTGCCGCGGCTCGAACAGGGGTGACAACGATTCGGAAAGTCCAAGTGCGGCGACTATCCGCAAAAAAACATCAAGTGAAACTTTGCCCGAGTGCTCGAATGTCGTTAAAGTCTTCCTCGATATTCCAGCCCGCGCTGCGAGCTCGCTTTGCTGAAGATTCTGCAAGAGGCGATGTGCGCGCAGACGTGCAGCAAGCTCTACAGCAGTTTCATCGGAAGTCGCCAGACCAAAATGAAACATAATCTCCCTTTACAATGCGCAGAATACTACTCACTCACGTCTTATTACAGCCTTAATGAGTAGTATTCTACCACAAAAATTCGTCTTCTGCGGATTCCGTCGAACTGCTGCTTGATGAAGGATTGGAAGCCGATTGAGATATCGAAAAACAGGCTCACCGCGAACGCCGATGAGCTGGTTTTGCAGGGCATCCTTCTTAAAAGCGCGCTCCTTGAAGCAGAGGAGCGGCATCGCTGCCGCTCCCTCCGTCGCTTTCAACTGATTCCGTCCGTGTAAAAACTATCCTCTTCCCGTGCGTCCACCGGATCTCGATGTGCCCTCCGACTGTTCGCCTGAAGGTGGCGCTGCATTGGGGTCTCTAGGCACAGCAGCAGCAATTTTTCCCTTGCCAAATGCGCCGCCTGGCGAAGGTGTTCCGAACGCTCCGCGTTTAGCAACCTCGGCCAAACGCTCTGCCAATTTCCGCTCCCAATCGGTTGGTTTGAATTCAGGGCGCTTTTCGAGATGCTCCTGCTTTCTATCACCAACCGTCCTCGGAATTGCATCGTCGCCAAAGGGCGACGGGCGTCCGGGGGTGTTAGTTTGCGGTGGCTCCGCAGCATCCTTGGGAGAGCCGGGAAGTGACTTCGGTCGTGGCGTTCCAGGCGGGGCTGGTCCTTCTACAGCCCTCGGTCCGGTGCCCGGCTCAGCATCAGGATTTGGCGCATGACTGGTGGGAACGCTTTCTCCGCCTGCCTTCGGATCAGCACCGTCTTTCTGCTCCGGCATCCGTTGAGTGCGAACAACTGGTGCCGGTGCTTCTGCTGACTCCATCGGTGCGGGCTCTCCCGCCTGCACGTGATCGACCTCGACGTGCGGGCGTTTCGGCACTGCCGGCAATTCCTCAGGTGCGCCGGTGGTGCCGACCGGGACATGAGGCGGTTCTACAGGCACATGAGGTTGCGGCGCATCATCCGCGTTGACGGGTCGAGTTCTCGGAATTTCCGGTGCTTCGGCGCCATCAGGCGATGATGGCTGCTCCTGCGCGACTCTGCCTGCGTTGTTTTGCGAGCTGTCGTAAAGCTCGACGGCTCCCAGCCATGACGGCTCGTTACGTTGCATCGTTGAATTGAAGATTGAATTGTCGGACATCAGATTCGCGCTGGCATTGTCCAGCCATGCGGCACGGGATGACACTTCACGAGAGTAATCAGAACTATTATCGAGAACAGACATATACGTCCTCCAGGGAAAAGCGACGCAACGCAGAGCGCGAAAGGCGCTTGCATTGGTTGTTTAGTAAGGGTCTGTGAATCAGTCGAAATTCGACTGGCAATATCGTACTGCTCAAATCTGAGCAAAACCTGAGGAAATCCCCCAGTTTGCAAAAAAGCGAACGCATGACACAAAGAAAGGGGCACCATCGCTAGTGCCCCTCTCTTCACCTTCCTTCAAAACTTGTCTCATTGACCGCCGAAGCGTGCGACCGCTCGCTTGATGTTCCTGTAAAACTCTTGCACCGCAGGGCCCGGCTGCGGGCGCAATTTAAGCACCGGAGATTCCGTATATGACCGCATTTGCTCGGCGTACTGAAGATACTGCATATTCAATTCTCGTTGCTGAGAGAGCGTCATACTCTCGCGCACTTGCCTGCAAACTTCGTTCTCCGCATCGCGCAGCATTCTGTCGCGCTTCTCGATTAACGCATAATCAGCCAGGTTTGGCGCCGTCATACCCCAGTTCATTCTGTTGTTCAAACTCGTCAATTGCCTTCTGCGAAACTCGCGCTCCTGCAAAGAAAGCTCATATCGTTCATTGGGCGTAAGCTTGCTTTCCACCGCCTTCTTCAACAGATCGTTGACGGTTTCAACCTGCTTGAACAAATTCCTGAAGTCGGCAAGAATCTTCGCGGAGTTGACGACAGCATCCGCATTTGCGTGCTGCTCGAAGGCAAGAACGTAAGGGCTGACAAAACCGAGCTGATTGTTGTTGCCGAATGCTGACCAGGCAGCAGCAGCGGATGATTGGTATGAGGGTGTGAAATTAGCATCTAGGACTGACATCGGTGTCTCCTAAAAAACTGAAGGGGTGTTTGTCGGTGGTAAATCGGTCGTTGAAATTAAAAACGTTGGTGAAGCTAGAAACGACGATGAGATTAGAAACGTCGACGCGTTGAAGTTGGTCGACGCAAGCATACTAGTCGGCAAATCTGAGCAAAACCTGAGGACGCGAAAACCGACGCCTGCGGCGGTTATTTAATAAGAGCGCACAGTACCTATCCTACGCGCGGAAATCTCAGCACAAAAACGCTTCCGCCCTCGGAATTGTTTTCCACCGCAATCGAACCTTTGTGCTCCACCATCAGCGCACGCGCAATCGCCAGACCAAGCCCGCTGCCGCTTTTCTCCTTCTGCTTGTCTGCGCCCGCCTGTTGAAACCGCTCGAAAATCTTTTCCTTCTTATCGTCGGGGATGCCTGGTCCGCGGTCGGCTATTCTCACTTCTGCAAACGACTCCGCCTTCTGCACCGTGACCGTGACTTCAGATCCCTCGGGCGAGAATTTCACTGCATTGGAGAGCACGTTGGTAAAAACTTGCATGGCGCGGTCGGCATCAAAGATGGCGCTGACGCTCTCCTCAGGAACGTTGATCGAAACATTCTTCTCTCTTGCAAGTGCCTCAACGCTGTCGGCTGCGCGCTCTACAATCTCGACGAGATCCCCTTCCTTAAGCTCCAAGTCAAACTTTCCTGATTCGAGTCTTTCAATATCGAGCAGTTCATTGATCAGTTTTATCAAGCGGCTTGTATTCTGCTCGGCGATGCCCGCCTCTTTGGACGCGTCCGCCGGCAGGTCGCCAAGCTTGCCCGCCTTGAGCATCGCCAGCGAAAGCTGAACAGACATCAGCGGACTGCGCAGGTCGTGGCTGACCATCGCCAGCATCTCCTGCTTATACTTAGATGCCTCGTCGAGTGCGTGCGACATTTCATGGAAAACAGTATCGAGCCGCGCGATTTCATCCCCACCGGAGACGCGCGGCATGAGCGGCTCGCGGCGAATGAGCCGACGTGTATTCTCGATCATTACTCCAATGCGACCGACGATATCAGACTTGAAAAATATCGCCATCATAATTCCAAGGACGACGCTCAATGCGACACCGGCATAGAGGAAATAAACCACAGTTCGCCTGGCATCAGCCTGCGCAGTGGGCGCGTTGTCTTGAACAACCTTTTCTTTTTCGATCAGATCATCTAAAGCGCGCAAAAGATTTTCGAGAGAAACGCGAGTTTCACCCAGAAAGAAAGAGTGATTTCCCTCAGCGACCCGCTTGCGGCAACGCTCCAGCTCATCTATACCGTTGCGTGTCGCGCGTTCAATGCGCTGGAAACCTTCTCGCTCGAACTCCTGATCTTTCGTCATCTCAGCGAACTTCTGCAAATGCTCGGGAATTTTTTTATTGAGCGAATTCTGGTAGCGCTTCAAGAAAGCCTCGTCCTTAGTCATGTTGTAGAAGGAGAGTTGGGCGCCCGCATCATAAAAGATCTTTTGCAAGTCGTGCGCCGTCGTCACTACTGCGCGTGAATGATTTTCCTTGATCATTCCGTCTTCGGCTTGTTTCAAAAGCGATGCAAGCGTGGCAACGAAAATCAGCTCGAACACAATCGGTACAAGTACCAGTATCAATCCTTTGTGAAAGAGCTTGAGGTCCATCATTCGCCTTTCGGGCTACTGCTTTTGCCGTCACCCTCGACTTTGTATCCGACACCATGCACGGTGCGTATCAAATCGCCCGCACCCGCCTCTTTGAGTTTTTTCCTCACCGCGCGCACACACGTGTATATAGTCTCGCTGGATGCTGAAGATTCCGACGACCAGACGCGCTCCAGCAGTGCGTCCGTGGTCACTACCTGGTCGACATGCTTCATCAGAAATTCCAGCATCGCGAATTCACGCGGCGCGAATTGCACTTCGTTTCCGCCAACAGAGATTTTGTGCGCTCCGACATTCAATTCCACCGCGCCGATTTTAATCGAGTTGGTCGTGAACTGCGGAACTCGCCGCAGCAGTGCGCGAACACGCGCAGCCATTTCTCTTATCTCGAACGGTTTCGTCAAATAGTCATCCGCACCTGCGTCCAACCCTTCTTCTTTCTCAGCCGTTTTGCCTCTTCCCGTAAGCATCAAAACCGGAGTTGTGCCACCATCGTCGCGAAATTGGCGCAATACATCGACACCCGAGCGCTTCGGCAGCCCCCAATCGAGAATAATCAGATCGTATTTGAGCTGCGCCAGATAATCCGAACCCGCCTCACCGTCGCCCACCAGCTCGACCGTGTGATGTTCGTGCTTGAGCCACTGAGCGATTCGCTCGCCCAGATCGGCATCATCTTCCACCAACAATATCTTCGCCATACCCCTGAAAACCGTGGCAGCCGAAGCTATATTAGCACTGTGGGTGCGTCCCGAAGGCGTGGCTCAGCTCTGCGCCGAACGCGCGGCTCAGCTCTGCGCCGAATTCGCGCTCGCCGCACCTTTACAAGAACTTTAAACAACTCCTCTGTGCGGACATAAAAGCTTTACGCAAGCGCGATTTACTGAAAGCACGGCGCGACGCGGTGGAGCTTCGCATCGTCTGCAAACGAGGTCCTGCCGCATGGCGCTTAGAGAATCTTTCAAAGCGACGTCCATACAGACAATAAAGTTAGCCGAAATGAACGCTATTCCAAATACGGAAGACTTGCGTTATATGCTGACGGAGTGCACGATGCAGCGCAAGCCCGTGTTGCTCCCATTTAAAAATCCGAGCAATGGTCTTGGCTTTGCCGTCAAGGTTTCGCCGGCAATCGGTGAAAGCGGTCCGCGATGGACGTTCGAGCGCGTCACAGGTAATACGCAAAATATAGTATGGACGCGCGAAACGCGAGAAGTGGCGATGATTCAAGGCAAACTCGTCATCGACACGATTTATACGGGGGAGAGCCAGGCTCAGGTTTCGACGCCGGAGCAAGCATCAACACAAGGTCCAGTTTTCACGGCTCGTCCGACGCCGCCGCAAGGTCCAGTTTTCACGCCAGATTCCCCAAGGCACTCCGGAAGTTTCTCTGCGGTCCCCGCTCCGCAGGGAAACTCTCCGGACGGGGGAAGTTCGTCGGATTGGGCTAATTCTCTGGACTGGGGACACTCTCCCTCAGAGGTAGACTCCGCCACCACCACGCTCGAAACCCTGCCGGTGCCCACGCAATTCGGTTTCATCGAACCGCCTAATTACACGCAAAATGGTGCGACGAATTGGTTTTGTTCTTTCGCAGCACCCCAGGAAAGCGCGCTGCCCGCGCCGGCGCAATTCGATTCAAAGCTGCTTGGACGCGTCGTCGCCTCGCTCACCGATCCAAAAACATATCTGGCGACTTACGGCGCCTTTGCCTATTTCTTATTGCGGCAACATGCGCAGTATCAAATGACGAACGCAGGTTTTGCCGTTGCCGTGTTCGAGATCATCATCAAGCAAAACGGCGAAGAAATGCTGCTTCCACGTGAGACTTTTCGGCAAGTTGCAGAACGCATCCGCGCGCTGATGTCTCCGCTGGATGTGGCAGCGCACGTTAGCGCAGGCGAATTCGCAGTACTGCTCTGCTCGTCGGATGGCGCAGACGCGCTGCGTTTTGCAAGATCTCTATACGGAACACTCACAGGGCAATCGCTTTTGCCTGCAGGTGTGACAGCGGAAGAAACAGTCGTAGTGGGCGTCGCGGCATGTCCGGAGACCTGCAAAGGTCCGGGCGAATTGCTCGCCGCTGCGCGCGAAGCCAAAGAAGCAGCTATTTGCTCATCGCGCCCGTATCTGCTGTTTCCTTAGCTATCAGATGCACAGTACAAGACGAATGCGCCGGTTTCATCGCGCCGACTCCGCTGGCGGCATGAGCATATATCCGACCGAGCGAACGGTGCGGATAAAACGCGGATTTTTCGGATCGTCGCCGAGTTTGCGGCGCAGAGCCGATACATGCACATCGATAGAGCGATCGAACACATCGTAATTGCGATCGCGGATCTCATTGAGCAGTTGTTCGCGGGTTTTTATGCGCCCTGCCGCCTGCGCCAGTACGACCAGCAGATGATACTCGACCGGAGTAAGCACAAGCGCCGTTTCATTAAGTCTGGCTGTATGAGTCGCTTGCGATATCTTCAAACTGCCGACGACGATTTCTTCCTTGTCGTCATTGCCTGCACTTGCCGTTCGGCCGGTCCTGCGCAAAACCGCTTTCAATCTCGCCAGAAGCTCACGCGGCGAATATGATTTCGGAATATAGTCGTCCGCGCCGATTTCCAAACCGACGATTCTATCTGTTTCATCACTAAGCGCGGTCAGCATCAGCACCGGCACATTGGATGTTTCCCTTATCTTCCTGAGAATTTCAAAGCCGTCCATTTGAGGCAGCATCACGTCCAGGATGACCGCATCCCATGTACTTTCCGCCATCATCTTAAGCGCCGACGGACCCTCGTGCGCAAGAGTCACCGCATATCCATAACGGGTCAAATACTCATTGATCAAGCGGCAAAACATAGTGTCGTCATCCACAAGAAGAATTCCCTGGCAGGCGGATTGATCGTCCGCAAGGAGTTGCGTCTCAGTCTGGGTCATAAGGTTGCGTGCGAAATCCAGTGCCATTGGGGTACCTATCTCATCGCCATTCATCTATCTATTGTGTAAAGGAATTGTGTGGAAAGTATGGATTTCATAAAAATGACCGTGACTAATCTGCGGTCGGGGCGATGCCGTTGCCTTCGATCATCAAAATTACGGCTTTCTCCGGAGCGCTAGTTCTGGCATCACGCCTTTTGGATTGGACAATCAAAAAATCGTTATTAAGTGCGCTGATAACAAACAGCAGTGAAGCGCCGACAACCATCCGAACATTTAAATCCATGATAAATGCCATCTGAGTCTTCCAGATCGGACGTTGAAACCTGCAAAAGAAAGCTCATCGTAGAAAAACATCCGGGACATTTCGGATAGCGGGCAGTCTGCAACCACGTCGGATAGCCCCCTATTTGGGAAAGCCCCTTTCCAAAATCGCCAACAGCGAAATACGGCGACCTTAAGTCTTTCGCTGCTTTGAGAGCCGACCTAGGCATTGGCGACAAAGTCAGGGACCAGCCTGGAAGCTCTACTTGAGTGTTCCTATATTCGTGACGATCATTTAACTCAGAGAACCATGTAGTAAACATCGAACAAAACTCACAGCAAATAACTTGAATGTTCTCATTTGCATCAAGTTGAAGTTCATCTATCAACTGTTTGCCGATATCGACAAGAACGATCAAGACCCGCCCACAATTGACACATTTTTTCGATGTTTCCTGAATACAACAAGAACCAGATGTACTGGAGGAATTCTGAACCGGAACAAGTTGAACGCATTTGTCGCTGCATAAGTTCCTTCGTTCTCCCGAATTTGTCAGCTCCCAACCCGCCTCCAGCATATATTGCGTTAATTCTGCATATTCGTGCCTCCAACGGTTAAACGTTTCAACTACAAGAGAGTCACAAATCCAAGCCAAAGCCGGGAAAACTCCTGACGGATCCGTGTGAATTCGACGTAAGAGTTTGTCCCGAATACGCGCATTTGCATTTGCAAACAAAAAAGGTGAATCCAGCTCATTGAGTTCCAAGAGTTTGGCTTGCAACTTGGAGAGATCAACCGTAGTCGCCCGACGAAGCGCTTCAGCTAGCTCGATTGAAATACTGAAATGCCCAGTCTCAAGGAGCGAAATACACTTATCAATTAGCCGCGCCGCATCCGTCTGTGAAAGTGAAGAACATAACTCGGCGGCGGACTTCGGATAGATGACGTCCTTTACGAGCGGATCTTGTGATGGCGGCTCGCACATTAACATCAGTATTTCTAGCGGGTCGGTGATATTTTCAAATCGATTAACGACTTTCTGATTCGACCGTATATACAAGTCACGCTCCAAGCGCTTCTGTTTTTGACTGCAAGGCATACAGAAGCCGCCGGTTTTTCGTACTGTGGCTTCCAAGATAGTGGCGTCGCAATCAGGCGCTTGACACGGAAATCGTTCAACCATGAAAAATCACTTTTTACTCAATGGAAGAATTATCTTACTTCAAAGTCACCGAACATTGTTTTGTCCGGATTTTTCGCTCCCATGCACTGGATTGTAGGGGTTAAAACGCGGCTTAGCATTGTTGACCGTCGCTGGCACGGTTGCTTCATTCGTGCGCTCCGGCGCGCGCGAATTGATGCTTTCCCAAACTTCCAGCTCCATACGCGCCTTCTCATTATTCTCGACAATTTCGCCG